>JAFAZK010000075.1 GCA_019239825.1 Verrucomicrobiota bacterium
CATCCGAAAACAACGAGTTCAATTACGACTATCACGTCTCATTTCCGGCTGGAGTGCCTAAGGAAGATTTAGACTACAACTATGGCAAACTGCCGGTCGATTCTTCGGATATGCCTGGAGTTAGTGTTTTCTACAAGGATGGAACAGGGAACATCTTCCATACCTATTCGACCTATTCGCGTGGGATCGACGTCTTCAATACCGCTTACAACTACCTCGATCTAGTGCCCAAGGGACGGGATGAAGACGACTTCGACTTCGCGATGGACTGGCTTCAATACCACGACAAGTACGATCAATAGGACCAGTCGCAACCAGAGGAGAAATAAAATGTCTACACATACTACTGGAACACGTGAGGAATGGTTAGCTGCTCGTCTCGAGCTGCTCAAATCCGAGAAGGAGCTAACGCGGCGAAGCGATGAGTTGGCGCGGCGACGGCAGGAGCTACCCTGGGTGAGGGTCGATAAGGAGTACCGGTTTGACACCGATGAAGGGAACGCCACGCTGGCAGATCTGTTCAGAGGTCGCTCGCAGCTTCTGGTCTATCACTACATGTTCGGACCCGACTATGCAGCAGGGTGCGCGACTTGTTCTACGATCGCCGACGGGTTCAACGGCTTCGGCATCCATCTGGCGAACCATGACGTTACGCTCTCCGCAGTGTCGCGGGCGCCGTTCGAAAAAATACAGGCTTACAAGCGACGGATGGGATGGACAATTCCTTGGGCGTCCTCGTTTGGCAACGAGTTCAACTTCGACTTCAACGTTTCGTTCTCTGAGCAGGAGCAACGGGAGGGCAGCATCGAATACAACTATGCGCGCGGAGGCCATGCGATGGATGAGACGACCCAGTTACCAGATATCGTCATACAGAACGCGGCCATGTGTGGAACCGACGGGCTAACCTACACCCGGGACAGGCCCGGCATGAGTGCCTTCGCGCTCGAAGACGGCGTCATCTACCACACGTACTCCACTTATGCGCGGGGACTGGATGGTCTGTGGGGTATGTACCAGTGGCTCGACCGTGCTCCGAAGGGCCGGAACGAGGCGGAACTCTACGAGACAGACGGAATGTGGTGGCGCCGACACGACGAGTATACCAAGAGCTGATCTAGACCATGAGCGTCACAATCACGGCCGGGGAACAACAAATCGTCAGACACATGGCTTCTGAGCGAGCTGCCCAACGAGCCCTCTCTGGCGGCTTGGCGTTGCTCTTTGCCATCAGCGCTGTGGTGACGATTGTCTGGTGCGGCTCGATGTCGGCCATGGGCGAGATGCCGATGCCTGGCGGCTGGACCATGTCGATGGCCTGGATGCGGATGCCCGGGCAGACTTGGCTCGGAGCCGGCGCGTCTTTCCTTGGCATGTGGGTCGTAATGATGGTGGCAATGATGTTGCCATGTCTAATCCCTATGCTATGCCGCTACCGTCAGGCTCTTGCCGGCAAAGGGGAGACACATCCGGGATGGTTGACGTCACTGGTTGGCGGCGGGTACTTCTTGGTTTGGACGGCATTCGGGATAATCATTTTTCCCGTAGGAGTTGCACTGGCCGAGCTTGAAATGCAGCTGCCGGCATTTTCGCGGTTGGTTCCGTTCGCGGTTGCGGTGGTCGTCCTGATCTCCGGTGCCTTTCAGTTTACTCCGTGGAAGACAAGCCATCTAGCCTGCTGCCGCGATACGCCAGAGCACAGCTGTAAGCTGCTAGCTGATGGCGGCGCCGCTTGGCGACAGGGACTTCGCCTCGGCCTTCACTGCTGTTACTGCTGCGCCGGGTTGATGACAATTCTCCTGGTCCTCGGAGTCATGGACCTGCGGACGATGGCGTTCGTGACGGTAGCCGTTACCGCTGAACGACTCGCACCCGCCGGCGACGTTGTAGCCCGAGTCATCGGAGCAGTGGTCATCGGGATCGGGCTCTTCCTGCTTGCTCGAGCGGTTGGACTCTGTTGAAGCGCCCGTGGGTTTCGCTGGCGACACTTCGATGCGCCTTCGGGAATCCTCCGGGAGACACAGAAGATCCACAATACCAGAAGGTTAGGAACGTCATCTAGTCAGTTGCTCGCGGTAGGACGTCGTCTGGATGTCGCTCCTACGAAGCTTGGCGCCGGTTAGGAATCGATTGCTATAAAGATTTCGCTCCTACGGAGCTAGCTGCAATTTAGGAATCAGGGGCTATGGAGATGGAGTGTTGGATGGTTTGTGGTGGAACAGGGTGATCGACCGCACGCTTTATGATGGTGTTTTGTGAGCCGCGGATCAGCCAGCTCCGTAGGAGCGCAATATTTATAGGTGGCCACGCACCTTTCCTGGCCAGCTCCGTAGGAGCGACATAGGGAAGGGGAACTAGCGCGGACACAAAGACCTAAAGACCAGAGCCCTGGCTTCAGTCTTTGTGTTCTTTGTCGCCTTTCCGTATTGTGACATCCGCTCCATTCCCTATGCGTTCGATAGTTGCAGAATTGCCCTGCTGGGGACAAATTCGCAATCCCAATGGAAGTGATTTCCACCGCCTACGAACCCGGAACCGTTGAGCCGAAATGGCATCGCAACTGGATCCGCGATAAGGACTTCCACGCCAAGGTCCGGTCGCCGAAGCCGGGTTATGCCATCGTGATTCCTCCGCCGAATGTGACCGGGGTCCTGACGATGGGGCACGTGTTGAACACCACGATCCAAGATGTGCTTGCTCGCCGAGCGCGGATGCTGGGTAACGAAGTCCTTTGGTTGCCTGGGACCGATCACGCGGGGATTGCGACCCAAACGGTCGTGGAACGGCAGCTGCGGAAAGAAGGAAAGACCCGCTTTGACGTTGGCCGAGAAGAATTGATCAAGCGGATCTGGGAATGGAAAGAACGGCATGGCGGCATCATTATCGAGCAGCTTAAGAAGCTTGGCTGTTCCTGTGACTGGGCCAGGGAACGATTCACCATGGACCCGGACTACACCCGCGAAGTCCGAGCTACCTTCGTCGATCTCTATAATAAGGGCCGAATTTATCGGGGGAAACGCATGGTAAATTGGGACCCGGCTTCGTTGACCGCTTTATCTGACGAAGAAGTGGAGCCAACTCCGGTCAAAGGATTTTTGTATGTGATGCGGTATGAAATTGTCGAGTTGCCCGGGCAATTTCTTGAAATCGCGACCACCCGTCCAGAGACCTTGATGGGTGACAGTGGTGTTGCGGTTAATCCACGGGATAACCGGTATGCGCACCTGATTGGGAAACATTGTTGGCGGCCGTTTCCTCGAGCAGAGATCCCGATCGTAGGAGACGACGTGATTGATATTGAATTCGGCACGGGGGTTTTGAAAGTCACCCCGGCGCACGACAAGGTCGACTTTGACATTGGTCAACGCCACGGACTTGAGATAATCGATGTGCTCAATCCGGACGGCACCCTGAATGAGCTGGCCGGGGTGGATTTTGTTGGTGTGGATCGATTTGAGGCGCGGAAGTTAGCCGTTGAGAAGCTCCGCGATCTCGGGTTGCTGGTCCGAGAGGAACCGTATGATCACACTGTTGGTTACAGCGAGCGGGCTAAGGTTCCGATTGAGCCAAGACTCAGCGAACAATGGTTTCTCCGTTATCCGCAGGTTGAACGAACCCTGGAAGCAGTGAAGTCAGGCGAGATTCGCCTGCGTCCTGAACGTTGGGTTAAGAATCTCGAACACTGGATCGAGAATATCCAGGATTGGTGTATCAGCCGCCAGGTCTGGTGGGGCCACAGAATTCCGGTTTGGTATCACCGGAGCGAACCCGGCCGGCTCCACGTGGCAACTGAGCCACCTCCGGATCCGGAGAATTGGGAGCAAGATCCGGATGTGTTGGATACCTGGTTTTCATCGTGGCTCTGGCCGTTTGCTACCATGACGCCAAGCGTGAGACAACGGTTTTACCCGACCAACGATCTGGTCACCGGTCCTGACATCATCTTTCTTTGGGTAGCCAGAATGATCATGGCGGGATTTGAGTTCCAAGGCCAGCGACCCTTTGCGGATGTATTCTTTACGGGGATCATTCGGGATTCGCAGGGCCGCAAAATGTCCAAAAGTCTCGGGAATTCACCCGATCCCTTGGAGTTAATCGCCAAATACGGAGCTGACGGGCTTCGGTTCGGCCTTCTGCGGATTGCGCCGCATGGCCAAGATATCCGATTCGACGAGAAGCAAATCGAGGAGGGACGAAACTTTGCGAACAAGCTCTGGAATGCGTTTCGCTTTCGCCAACTCCAGGGGGCGAGCGCCGATGAGCAACCGGACGTGTCAGGTCTCTCGCCTTATTCCGTCAAAATTCTTTCTCAGCTCAATCAGGCGGTTGACCGGATCGAACGAGGCTACGCCGAGTATCTGTTCACGGATATCGTCCAGACTCTATACGACTTCTTTTGGAGCGACTTTTGTGATTGGTACCTAGAGGCGGCGAAAACCGAATTGCAAAATGAGCAAGAGCGCACGGGCACCCTTTGGGTTATGGATCGGGTGCTCTCGGCTGTCATTCGATTGCTCCATCCCTTTATGCCGCACATTACGGAGGAGCTCTGGCAACGGATGGGTTACGGCTCCGGCAGTATCCAATTTGCGTCGGTTGCAGATCTGCGGGTTGATCTGCCGCCAGCCGACGACGCTGTGCGGTTTGCTACTGCGGTCTACGAAGCAACCTCGATTACCCGAAATCTGCGGGCAGAATACCGGATTGCATCGAATAAAAAGATCCGGATCGTTTTGAAACCCGAACTCATTGGGGATTTCACTGTGTTCGGCCGCCTTTGCGGAGCAGATCCTCTTGAAACGATGCCTGACTATCAAGCAGCTCGAGGTGAACCGGTTGCCATTACCCCGATTGGCCAAGTGTTCTTGCCTTTGGAAGGCTCTGTGGATCTGGAAGCGGAAAAACAACGTCTGACGCGCGAAATCGCAAAGCTAGAGGAAGAACTTGAGACGGTGCGTAAGAAGCTGGCTAACGAGAACTTTGTGAATAGAGCCCCGGCCGCGGTTGTGGAAGAGCACCGCAAACGAGAGACCGACTTTTTAGGTCGATTAGAACAGCTCCGCGACCGCCTAGGCACAATGGCCGAGTAAAGCGCGAAATAAGATTAAAAATCGCGAATGGACACGAATGGACGCGAATAATTTGTCGTTAGATGCTTACAAACTTTCTTACTTCGTCGACCGAATCCGACGACGAGGACACAGGTCTCAGTAGTCTGAGGACGCGGATCACCGGCCGATTCAAAGCTCTGTATTCGCGTCCATTCGTGTCCATTCGCGGTTTCAGAGTGCATTTCTGGGCATTCGTGGTTTAGATTCGTTCGTTGCCTGACTGATGGCTCAACATCTCGAGAAAATCTTGGCTCATGCCGAGCGACAACTTGTTTCCGAAGGCAAGGAGCGGCTTCGAGAAAGACTGAACCTCTACAAGAAGTTCCTTAAGCTCGAAGAGCATCGGCTGCGGTTGAAGCACTACTCCGGGGCAGGAGGACTGGAAGTAGTGCGTGATCGAGCCACCCTGCTTGACGTTGTACTCAGTCATCTGTTCGACGGGGCGGTGGAGTTTTCACCGTTTGCGACCCAAACACCTCCAGTCGCTTTGCTGGCTATCGGTGGATACGGCCGAGGCGAGCTGAATCCTTATAGCGACGTCGATATCTTGTTTTTGCATGACACCGGGAACCTGGAACCCGATGCTGCCGAGGTCATCGAGCAGGTTCTTTACATGTTATGGGACGTAGGGTTCAAGGTCGGACACGCGACTCGATCGATTCAGGAGGCTAACCGGCTGGCCAACTCAGATGTTCTCACCAAAACGTCGCTGCTGGAATCGCGGTTTCTGTCGGGAAACCGGAATCTCTACGCAAAGTTTCGCCGTGACTTCTTCGAGCACTGCGTTCGCGGACAGGTAAGCGCTTACCTCACTTGGCGTTTGGCTAATCAGGAAGAGCGTCATCGCAAATATGGCGGCTCGGTTTTTATGCTCGAGCCCAACGTCAAGAACGGCTGCGGCGGGCTACGCGATTACCAGAACATGCAGTGGATCTGCTACTTCCGGGACGGTGTCATGAGCACCTCAAAATTGGTAGAGCGGAAGTACATTGCTGAAAGCGATCGGCGGGCGATTGACCGGGCTTACGACTTTCTTCAGCGAGTTAGAACGGAACTGCACTACATCAACAAGAGACCGGCCGATGTGCTGACGCTCTTTCTGCAGGGGCAAGTCGCGAATCATTTTAATTACCCTCAGAAAACGGTGGTGCGCAGGAGTGAGGCCTTTATGCGGGACTATTTTCAGCACGCCCGCACGATTTACCTCACGACCACCCGGATTACCGAGCGGTTTCTTCTGCCGGAGAGTACGCCGAAAGATACGCGTCCGATCTTTGGCTTCTTAGCGAAACGAAAACTCAAGACCGAGCATTTCGACGGATTTTATAGTCAAAACGGGCTTATCTATTTCGAAAACCGGGACGTTTTTAAGGAAGATCCATTCAGGCTGTTGCGAGTTTTTCTGCACGCCCAACAACGTGAACTGGACCTGAGCCCGGAATTGGAACAATTGATTCGCCGCAGGACCCGGCTGATTAATCGAACCTTCCAATACGCGCGAGCGGCCCGGGAGACTTTTCAAGCGATCCTTTCCCGCAAGGGTCAAGTAGGCCGCATCTTACGGATGATGCATGAGGTCGACGTGTTGGGGCGATATCTGCCGGAATTCGGCGAGATTACCTGCTTGGTACAGCACGAATTCTTCCATCGCTACACGGTGGATGAGCATACCCTGCAGTGTATCGAGAAGTTGGATGAGTTGATTGACACCGCTGACCCCAAGCTAGCCGATTACCAAGTTCTGTTTAGGGGCTTGGAGGATCCATTTGTCCTCTATTTGGCGTTGTTGTTACACGATACGGGGAAAGCGGCCGGCGCTCGCCATCATTCTGAGGCCAGTGCCCTGAACGCGCAGAAGGTGGCCGCTCGGCTGCAACTCTCGCCGGAACGACGAAGCCGGCTCATTTTACTGGTCGATCATCATCTTACGTTGTCCGAAATCGCTCAACGAAGAAATATCGAGGACCCTGCCACCATTGCCGCGTTTGCTGAGAATGTGCGGAACCAGGTCAATCTGGACCACCTGATGTTGTTAACCCTGGCCGACGGCCAAGGTACCAGCGGACAGAATTGGTCGGATTGGAAAGAGACGCTGGTTTGGCAACTATATAACGCGGCTTCGAGCTATCTACGGGATGAAGAGGCATTCTTCAAACAGGCACGCATTGAGCGAGAGGATCTGCGACAGGCGGTGTGCAAACGAATGGCCCGCGATTTTGGAGAAGAGATCGCGGTTCATTTCGAGTCGATGCCCGAACGATACTTCCAGAGTACTCACGTCAACGACATTATCGGACACATCCGGCTGGTTCGAACCTGGTTAGAAGCCCGGTATAACGATCCGGCCGCAGCGTTGAGCGCCGCCATTCGCTGGCAGGATAAACCGGATCAGGGTCATAGCGAAGTATGGATTTGTACTTGGGATCGGGTGGCTTTGATGGCGAAAATAGCAGGCTCATTTGCTACTGCCTCGGTCAATATTTTGAGCGCGGATGCTTACACTCGCGATGACGATATTATGTTGGGAGTTTTTCGCGTTTGTGACCCGAACTTTCAGCCTGTTACCGATGAATCCGAACGGCATCAGGTAGAATCGGTTTTGCGTCTCGCACTCAGCGCACCCGAGTTCGACTTTGGTCCGCTTCTACAGAGGGCTCGGCGGCGACCGGTCTATCAAGTAAGCGCGGAGATCGAACTTCCAACTAAGCTGACCATTTCGAATGAAGTGCACCCGGCGTATACCGTGATCGATCTTCAGACCGCGGATCGGATGGGATTGTTGTATGATGTGCTTCGTTGCTTTGCTGCGGTTCAAATGAATATCGCTCACTCCAGAATTGCCACGGAGAAAGGCGCTGCCTTCGACAGCTTTTATGTGAATGACGCCGAAGGTAGGAAATTAAGTAGTCAATCGCTGATTGCCCAGCTTCGTGCCAGCCTATTAACAGCGGCCACCGGGGTTAAGATAGAAAAAACGCCGAGAATGCCGTGAACGCTGCGAACGCCGCTCTGATGTCACTTTTGGTGGGGCGAGGCTCCGGAACTTACTTAACGGCTGAGCAAGGGGTCTCAGGTTGTCCCGCCTTGCGGTAGGAAAGGCCGAAAAGCTGCCGAGCCGCGGGTGCAGCGTTTGGCCAAGCCCATCATGAACTTTAATCGGTCAAACAATCAAAGTTTAATCTAATATGGGACCTTGGATTCAGGCGACACCAGGGGCCCGGCTCGGCGGGCGCTGCTTGCGAAAATGCGTCGTGATCCTTCGGGCCGCCGTTCCTGAAAAAGCGCCAAGGCAGACCTGCGGGAGCCTGGCCCCACCAAAAGTGACGCCGGAAGATCCCTCTCGGCATTTCCAATGAACGGCGCGCGGTTCTTCTACCACTTGGTGGTTCGGGATTCACTCCGTCATCCCATTCTCACTTGGATCAATATTCTTAGTGTCGCCTTAGGGGTAGCTGTCTACTTGGCTATTCAGGTTACTAACTACAGCGCCAATCGGGCGTTGGCCGCAAGTGTCGACGTAATTGCGGGTCGAGCTAACCTGGAAGCAGAAGGGGAGATCGATGACGCAATATTTCCGGAGCTAAAGAAAGTTCCAGGTTGTGCGGCGGCGACGCCTCTGCTGGAAAAGATCGTCACTCTCCGGGATTATCGAGGCGAGTACTTGCATCTGCTAGGTGTCGATCCGTTCACCGACAGCGAATTCCGCACGTTTGAGGTTAAGAAACTTGGCGGTCAAAAAATGGACAGCAACACCTGGTTCAGTGACCCAAGCGCGGTTGCGGTGACGAAGCAATTTGCTCAATCGCATCATCTCGACGCCGGAAGCACTTTTCGGGTGCGCCTCGGTGAGACAGTGAAATCGCTGACGGTAGCGTTTCTGTTAGATGCACCGGAAGGCGATTCTCATCTGGCTGCCATGGATATCGGTTGGCTGCAAGAGTTGTCTGGCGACGCTGGTAAACTGACGTCGGTGCTGTTTCGCGTCAGCGATCCGCTGGACCCGGCGCCAGTGATCGGACGCTTGAAACAGCTTTTGCCACCAACCGTGTCGATTCAGACGCCACAGTCCCGTAGTTCGCAGGTCGAGAAGATGGTGGCAGGTTTCCAACTTAATCTAAGTGCGCTCAGCATGGCCTCGCTGATGGTCGGCGTTTTTCTGATTTACAACACGGTCTCTGCTTCTGTGGTTCGGCGACGACCGGAGATTGGAGTTCTCCGCTCACTCGGTGTGTCAAGAACGGGCGTGCGGATGCTTTTCTTGGGCGAGGCCGCCCTCTATTCGATTTGCGGGGTAATTCTCGGGATCGTACTGGGATTGGTTTTAGCCACGCGCTGCATAGGTATAGTATCGGAAACGATCAGCAATCTGTACGTTTTGACGAGCATTGAGCAGTCCTATGTTCCTTGGGATCAGATCGCCGTGGTAAGTGTCTTAGGCCTACTCACCGGCTGCGTCGGAGCGTGGGTCCCCGCAGCCCAAGCAGCAAAGTTGCCGCCGTTACGGGCTCTGAATCTGGGGTTGTTAATCGAAAGCGGTCAGCAGTTCCGGCCTTGGACACTGGTACTCTCTATCATTTCTATTTTCCTTGTGGTGCTTAGCGGCTTATTGGCGCTCTGGTGGCATATTCGGATACTCAGTTTTGCGTCTGCCGCGCTGGTTTTGCTCGCAGCTTGTTTGCTCTCACCGAGCGTTACTCAGGGGCTCGGTAGTTTGATTGCGACCATTTTTCCACGGCGATACTTGATTCGGCTGTCCGCTCAGAACCTGGTTCGTTCGCTGTACCGAAACTCGGTTACTAGCGCCGCCCTCGGTTGCGCGGTTGCGCTCCTGGTTAGCGTTTCTATCATGATCTTTTCGTTCCGACTGACGCTCGATCGTTGGATGGGCCGGCGTTTAGTGGCGGATGTTTTCGTGACGACGACCGAGAATCAAATCGCAGGGTTCGATAGTTTTGTTAACCCTAATTTGATTTCTTTTTTGCAAGGCTTTCCGGAAGTCGAAAGTATGGCGAGTTATCGCGAACTTCCGGTTACGATCAAAGGTCAGGAGGTCACTCTGGGGGTTACCATGGAGTCGCCGAAAAACTCCCCTGAATTTGTGGGAGGCGGCGACGCGGAGAAAGAGCGGGCCTGGCATCAACCGGATACTGTGATTGCTTCCGAACCGCTTGCCCGGCGGTTGGGATTGAAGGTGGGCCAGCGGATTCCAATTCCTACACCGCTAGGAGACAGAGACTTCACCGTCGCCGGGATCTTCTATGATTACACCAGTGATCAAGGTTTGTTGATGATGCAGAGACAGAATTTTGACCGATTCTGGGCCGATCGCCGGGTACAGGCGGTATCGCTTTATCTTAGGCCGGGATCTTCTGTAGAAAGCGTCCTTGAGCGAGCCCGGGATTCCTACCCGGGCGCCGAAGCTTATGCGTTCCAATCAAACCGCGAATTGCGTGGAGTCGTGGAAAGGATCTTTGACCAAACCTTCCAAGTTACCAATTTGCTTCGAGGGATTGCTTTGGCGGTAGCCATCATCGGAATTGTCCTGAATCTCACTGTTATTGTGAAAGAGCGAGAGCGTGAGCTTGCTGTGCTGCGGAGCCTCGGTGGTTCCTCGCTTCAGTTGCTGTTCCTTATTCTACTGGAAGCGTTCTTCTTAACCCTAGTTGCTGTGGTGTTGGGAATCATTGGTGGCTGTGCTCTGGCGATCGTCCTGACAAATGTGATCAACGTGACCTTCTTCGGTTGGACAATCCCGGTCTATTTTCCTTGGACCGATATTGCTCCGATTGGGGCGCTATTAATCGGAGTCGGCGTTCTCGCTGGGCTGTTCCCCGCGCTTGTCGCTGCCCGACCTTCTAACCTTAGAGTCCTTCGTTCGATGGTCTAAGAACCAGATGTGAAAGGTCAAACGTGAAAGGTAGAAGACAGTGGTTCACCGGGCTGCGTCTCGCGGGTCTGTTTATTTCGTTCCCGGCGATCGCGGCGCTCACGGCGTTCTCTCAGGCGTTGACACCTGAGGGATGGAAGCTAGCGGAGCCGGGCTACGAGTTTCATTTCCCTCAAGATCACGGTCCCCATCCTGACTACCGGACCGAATGGTGGTATCTCACCGGTAATCTGCAGACTGCTGATGGAAGGGAATTCGGCTACGAACTGACTTTCTTTCGGTACGGTTATCGATCTCCTTTGCAGCGGACTCCGGTGAAATCTCGATTTGTAATCGATGATGTGAAGTTCGCCCACTTCACGATCACGGATGTACGAGCAAATCGTTTTCACGTTGCGGAACGCACCAGCCGAGGAGCTTATGGCGATGCCGGATTTCTTTCGGGATCACGCCTAGCCTGGATTGATGGTTGGGAGCTGAATTTTGGACAACAGTTTGAGGCGAAAGCTGAAAATGCTGGCTGCTCCATCGATCTACAATTGGACCCAGAAAAACAACCGGTGCTTCAGGGACAAAATGGTTATAGCCGGAAGGCAAGCAGCGGTGACCATGCGTCGGAGTACTATTCGATTACTCGAATGCGCTCGCAGGGATCGGTAGTGATCGACGGTCAGAAATTTCAAGTCACCGGGCTCTCGTGGTTTGATCGTGAGTGGAGCACGAACCAGTTGGCGCCGAACCAGGCCGGCTGGAACTGGCTTGGTATTCAGCTGGACGATGGTTCCGACTTGATGATTTACCAGATCCGATCGAAAGACGGAACCATCGATCCCAGTTCGAGCGGTAAGTGGATCGACCGCGATGGACATACTGTCGACATCGGCAATGGGGAGTTTGTTCTGCAACCAACGCGCTTCTGGGTCACCCCGGACAAACGCGCCACTTATCCAATCGGTTGGCGTCTGAAGATAGAGAAATTGGGACTAGATGCCGAGATCAGTACTCCGGTTGAGGACCAAGAGCTGAACGTCGGAGTCAGGTATTGGGAAGGCTGTGTGCGGATTAGCGGCACCAGAAATCAGCAACCGCTGAAGGGTAAAGGCTATCTGGAATTGACCGGCTTTACGGACTCGCCTGAAGCTCGTCCGTATAGCCGATAGCCAATAGCCGATAGCCAATGAGGTCTAGTAGCCGCTAGCGACCATTGGCTATCGGCTATCGGCTATCGGCTATGCGGACGAGTTTCAGACGAGTCCGATCTCCATGGCCGAAAACGGCGAGACAGCCGTCAAAAGGCGACCGATACTGGTCACCATGAATTCGCATCAGTATTATGAGGCGCTGAGTGCTCGGGATCGGCGATTCGATGGCGTTTTCTTTGTTGGCGTGAAGACGACTAAGATTTATTGCCGGCCGATCTGTCCATCCCGGCGTCCGCATGCACACCACTGCGAATTCTTCCGGCTGGCAGCAGCTGCTGAGGTAGCCGGTTATCGGCCCTGTCTGCGTTGTCGGCCTGAATTGGCTCCTGGCAATGCGCCGATCGACTCGGAACAGAAAGTGGTTGGAGCCGCTTTGCGTTACCTCGATCGAATGGAAGAAGCCAACCAATCGATCCCGGAGCTAGCGAGCACGTTCCGGTTTTCTGATCGTCACTTTCGACGAATGCTAAGAAAGCAGCTTGGCGTTTCTCCCATTCAGCTAATGCAGACTCGGAGATTGCTGCTCGCAAAACAATTGCTCACCGATACGAAGCTCACCATGAACGAGATCGCCTTGGCGAGCGGTTTTAAGAGTTTGCGCCGTTTCAACAGCCTATTTAAAGAACGGTATCGGCTTTCGCCAACCGCCTTGCGGAAAGACTCCGGAAACGGTGAGAGCGGCTCGGAATGCAGTTTCCGTCTCAGCTATCGGCCTCCGTTCTGCTGGAACAGCATACTTCGCTATTTTCGCCGGCGATTTTATCGGGGAGCGGAGTTCATCAATGGAAACCAATATTTCCGAACAGTGCAGATCGGGCGTTCGCGAGGATGGATCTCAGTAGAAAATGATCCCGAGAACCTTGCACTCAAGGTGGAAGTCGCTCCCGATTTGCTTTCAGTTCTATTGCCCTTGATCGCTCGATTGCGGCGCCTGTTTGATTTAGATGCCTCGCCCGATCCGATTACCACCGCACTTGGATCGTTAGCATTAGGGAATCCCGGCCTCCGGGTGCCGGGCGCGTTCGATGGTTTTGAAGTTGGGATGCGCGCCGTGCTGGGGCAACAGATTAGCGTCGCTGCGGCGACCACCATCGCGGGCCGAGTCGTGGAGCGCTTCGGCGAACGGATCGATAGTCCCTTTCCAGAGTTGAAATTTATGGTGCCGACTGCCGCCCAAATCGCGGCGGTGCCAGTGGCTGAATTGAGGAAAGTGGGGCTAACCGAAGCCCGAGCGGCAACGTTAGCTGGACTCGCTCGAGCGGTGGCCGAAGAGAAAATCAATTTTTTGAACGCGACCTCCTGGGAAGAAAGCGTGAAACAGATGACTCTGGTGCCCGGGATCGGGCCTTGGACTGCCGGCTATATCGCAATGCGAGTGTTAGGTTGGCCGGATGCATTTCCTCATCAGGATCTAGGTCTACAAAAAGCGCTTTCAGTAAAGAAAGCGTCAGAGGCTCTTGCTCTGGCGGAAAAATGGCGACCCTGGCGGGCATATGCCGCTATGCAGTTATGGAATTCTTTGGAGAAACAACATGAATTACCAAATCATCTATCATAGTCCGATTGGTAAGCTGAAATTAGTATCCGACGGCGAATATCTGATTGAGCTTCACTTTGGGAAGCCCACCGATGAGGCAGAGCCTGTTGTCGAGCCGGGACAAGAAAAAGTGAAACCCTTTCCGGAAGTCATTCGGCAGTTAGACGAATACTTCGAAGGAAAACGAGCCGAGTTTGATGTGCCTATCCGATTCATCGGCACGCCGTTTCAGATCAGAGCATGGGAAGCATTAAAATCTATCCCGTTTGGAGAAACGATATCCTACAAGGAAGAAGCCCGGCGAGTGGGCAGTGTCCCGCGCGCAGTCGGACTTGCCAATGGGCAGAACCCGATACCGATCATCGTTCCATGTCATCGAGTGATTGGGGCCGATGGGAGCCTGGTGGGATTTGGAGGTGGGCTTGACCTAAAGAGGGCGTTGCTGAGCTTTGAATCTACGGTGCATGATTTCGGTCCGCAGCCATTTACTCCGTTAAAAGGCTGTTCTGAGACGCGGCCTTCACCAGCTCGGTAAGCGGAAGCGATCCCTAGATCGCATGCCCTCAAGATCCACCGGACGGGCCGGTTGCGAACTCTGTGTGGGCCGTATGCTAAGTGTGGCAGGCGCTGGCCCAAGAGGGGTAACGCCGAATAACCGACGCGTTTCGGCTACTATAGGACTCCAGAAAGATAGATAAGATGATTGAGTGGCAGGACCATGATAATGCCGAATACTATGTCGGGAAAATCGGCGCAGCAAAATTCGAAATAAACTCCGGCGTCGGCCGTATGTTTGGCGCAACGTTTTCTTGTGCCGGAGACTGTTACCCGATCCTAAGCACGGCGAAGACGGTGGCAGAAGCGAAACGCTTTTGCGAATGGTTAGCGCGCGGATACGGGTTGGACACGGCTAAGGTTGGTTGAGCCGGGGCAAAAAGGGGCAAAGAGCTGAGATGGCCGACTTTGGTGGAGCGAGGGTGCTGAAGGACCACGGGGCGTAAGCAGGCAGATTGATAATATCGCCGGTATGGAGTCAAATTAGGCCAAAGGACGCGCCGAGCCGTAGTCGAGTTCATGCCCACGGCTCGGCAAGTGCTTCAGCGTAGCAACCGTGAATGTCTGGCTGTACGTCAGCAGCCCTGATGCAACGCTTAGATCGTTCGGGAGCCTCGCCCCACCAAAGCTCGGTATCTTTTTTGCTGCCATTCCTCTTCTGGGTTATTCCAAGCGCGCGATCGTTTCATCGTACGAGGTTGTAGAGAACCACCGACGCCAGGCAGCGGTCCCAGCGGAGCTATCTAGAACGATCGTATTTGGGCGGGGAGGAAGCATGTCACTTGGCGGATTTTGCCGGCAATTAAAGCAAATGGTGTTTCCGATACGCTCAAGGAACTGGTTTGGTTCGCCCGGAGAAAAATGGACGTGACCACTCACACACCAAGTCGGATGGAGTTTCTCTAAAATTAACGATAGCTCGGGGTTACCGGTTTTAGGGATCGCCAATTGACTATTGGCGGGTGGTTCGTGGTGTAGGACGATAGATTTGCCAGGGCTCGGTTTCCATTGATCCACTCGACCGTCTGCTCGGTAGGGACAGCAGATCACCGTTAAGGATTCGCCGGATTTGGTGCGAACGATCTTTTCGTCGCCATCAACAGCAAACTGGTGGTCGAGCTTTAATGCGTGAATCCAGCGGCCCGCTTTCGCGTAGTGAGCGATTATCGATAAGTCCTTGCTAAAAATGGGAACGTCAGGGCGGACTAAGGTACTGCCGGGCGCCAGATCATGATTTCCCGTGCAAAGAGCAACTGGAGTCTTTTGTCGCGCGAGGTCGGCAATCCAGTCGTACAGAAAAATCATCTGTGGAAGTAAACCGACCGGATGTTCCATATCGAAAAAGTCACCGGCGATGCAAATCAGATCGAAGAAAGGCGCCTCGCTTCGTAACCAGTCAAACCAAGGACGATGAAAATGGAGATCTGCGGTTAGGAGGATCTTCACGCTGATGGTTGAAGATCAAAAGCATGGTGCGTTGCGACCAAGGTTGCAAGAAGTGACCGTGGATGGGGCCTGGAGGGGAGCCAGACTTCGCTCTGTCGCTCAGACTCCAGGGGGCTACGTCGGGCAAGCCGCTTTGGATCGTACCTCCGAGAGACCCGCGAAATTTGTCTTGGCGCGTGCCTGAGCCCCAATCCCTTTAAACAGGCGGCTCCCGGAAACGCTTCGACGTGCGGTTAGGTATGTCGGCCTGTTAAGCGGATGGATAGCTTCCCAGAGATACGATGGGCAAAAGATCGCGTGCGGTAGTTCGCGGGAGTCGCCTGTTTAACACCCTATCTGGCCTTCCTCGCGGTTGAGAGAACGTGCGAGATCTTTGTGGGACGTCCAAAAGCGGCTCCCCTCCAAGCCCAGGGACGCCCGTCCTCGCGCTCAACACAGCTGATAGCTCGGCGTAGACATCATCAAAGTAGCCAGCTCGCGGATCGCATGGTCGTCGAAAGGGACGGTGTTTAACCCGGCAACCTTCTCGAATTTATCTAGCAGGACCGCATCTGGCGTAGCCTGGAAAATTGCGAGGCTCAGTTTCTCCACTACTCGGCGCGGGTCTTTTCGATCGTCGGCGGAAACAAACCTGCTGGCTGGGAAGCCTGTGGTCAATCGAGTGGGAGGGGTCGGCGCAGGCGGAGGTATTACTTGAGGTTCCGGTTTCTTTTGGGGGGCTGGGGAGTTGTCGTGCGTCGGCGTCGCCGGATTCGGAGGGTTCTTGGTTGGGGCCCCAGAGTTTTGCTCTGGTGAGACTCGTACAATACCCGGGTCTCCGGTCATGGCTCTGACCGCCATCTCTTCCATTGATGATTCTATGGCGAGAGATTTGTTTATTATCGGCGTCGGGGTAGGGGTAGCTGACGGGGCTTTGGGTAGACCTACCTGTTCGGGCAGAACTCCGTAAACGAGTTCTCTCGCCAAATCGTAGCGGAACGCCAGAGTCGCAGTATTGATCCAGCTTTTCCCGCCATCCCAACCTTTAACATTGGGCGGATAAAAGGGAGTTTGACCTAATTGTCGATAGATAAAAACTAAAGACTGCCCAGGCGGCAGCGCCAAGCCCAGAGTCCTTTGGCCCTGTACCAGGAATTGAACGGGAGATTTAATAATGGATTTGCGGGCCTGCGAGCTGAAAAATTCTTGGCTCGATAGCACGATCTTCATGAATGGCTTCAGCTCGTAGTTGCAACGCAACAATTGGTCGGCCAGCGTGTCGACTAATGGCGGAGCTGGATCTTCGTAGGAGAAGAAACGCCAGATCTTGGCAGCAATAAACTTCGCGCATTGTGGCTGGGAAAGGATGATATCGATGATTTGATCACCGCGCCACGGTCCAGTTTTACCCAAGAAAGTCTTATCAGAAGGATCGAACTGCGCGGCGACGAACCTGAACTCTTCCGCGGGGCCGGTCACCCGATAGCCGGTAAAAGAGCGCGCAGCCGCTTTGACATCGTCTTCGGTGTAGTGTCCTTCGCCTAGAGTAAATAACTCCATTAGTTCACGAGCGAAATTTTCGTTGGGGTGTTCTTTCTGACTGGAGCCCAGATCTAACCAATTGAGCATGGCCGGATCGCAGGAAATAGCCTTTACCAAAGTGCTAAAATTCGAGAGCGCGTAACGACGGATGGTCTCATTTTGCAGCCACATTCGGTACGCAGAAACTTTGTCGGCGCTGGTAGCGAAGTGCCCGTGCCAGAACAGCGTCATTTTTTCGACTAAAGGGGCAGGAGAACGAGCCATCCGTTGCGTCCACCAGTTGATCAAGTCTGCCATGTGCTCTGATTTTCGAATGTTCAGATCACGTTGCAGTTGCGCCTTTTCTTCAGGGGTAGTGGCGGGATTACGGATCCTTTGCAACAGATCTTCATCGCGCGTTGGGTAGGCCCAGTCCGGTGGCGCCACGTTATCGGCGGGAGTTTGGAGCAGATGGTTCAGCATCGCCTCCATCCCTTGTTCGGACCATTTCTTCGATTCGTCCGGCATCTGGCCGAAGCCGGCTCTCAGAGCAAGATGAGCAGCGGCCTCCGCGCTCCAATAATCTGGCGGCAGTGGAGATAGCATAACGGTTTGCAGTTAGCGGTTCGGACCATGCGGCGGCGTCGCATGCCCAACGCTTGGAGAGCAGCTTTGGGCTGTGCCCGAAAGGTTCCGTGACATTCTTTCCATAGCGATGAAGGCCAAATACGGTGTTAAACAGGCGGCTCCCGCGAATCACCGCACACGATATTTTGTCTCATCGAGCCGCTCAGAGACTCTTGACCTACTCAACGCGGCGATAAACCTAGCACGCGTAGGAACGTTCACGGGAGTCGCCTGTTTAACTAGATTTTCGGTCATTCGCGCGCCGAGACAAATATTGCGGATTTTTTAGGGAACGATCCAAAGCGGCTCCCCTCCAGGCGTGTAAACGCTAGACGAACGACAGCGCGTTAAAGTCCCTGCCCAGAATTTTCGATGCAGGCGCTTTCATCCAGCGATTCAGTACTGTCGAGTATACGTCCCTGAAGTCTACCGTATGGATCAGGTCGCCTTGGTCGAGTGTGCTCAGGGAAGGATGATTCCCGTAGAGCCCAGGTTTAACATTCCCCCCACAAATAAACATTGGAGCGGCGGTGCCGTGATCGGTTCCTTTGCTGGCGTTCTCAGAGACCCGGCGGCCGAATTCGCTGAAGGTCATGACCAATACTCGATCCCAGATCCCTTTGGAGGTTAGATCGGTAGAAAACGCCGAGAGGGCATCCGCTAACTGTCCGAGAAGATTGTTATGCGAATTCTCCTGAGCGTTGTGGGTGTCATAGCCGCCTTGGCTAGTGTAATAAACTCGGGTGGGTAATCCCCCGCTGATCAGCCGGGCGATAAGAGATAGCTCATTCCCTAGCGGCGTCTTTGGGTAGACCGCTTCCGGTTTTGTACGTTTTAGAATCGCTCCGATTTTATCGGTCCCAACTCGGGCATCGAGCGCTGTCCGTTGCAGGTATTCGATAGCGCTAAGCTTCGGTTCGCTTGGGCCGTCGAGCGATCCAATCGACGCGCCACTGCTAACGTCGTGATCCTGAGTGATGCCGTTAAGTTCGTTAAAAACCTGTTGTTCAGAGGCATCAGCTTCTTTCCCGAAACCCAGCCTTCCTCCGGGAGTCATCGCGATGCCGGTATTTTTTTCGGCGGTAAAAGTTTGTGGCAATTGACTCCCTATCGTCACGCCGACCGTTGGATCTTCACCGTTGCAACAGTTGTCGAAATAACGTCCGATCCATCCGGTCTTAAGATACTTGTCCGCATCAGAGGCAGTCTGCCAGATCTCGGTCGAGCGGAAATGGGAGCGATTCGGATTCGGATATCCTACGCCTTGGATCACAGCGAGTTTACCTTGATCAAAGAGGTTTTTTAGGGGCGCCATGCGGGGATTAAACCCTATGTAACCGTCCAGACTTAGGACCTTGTCTGCGGGGATATTAATCGTCGGGCGAGCCCGATAATAGAGATCGTCGGCGAAAGGAACTAATGCGTTGAGGCCGTCATTGCCGCCGGCTAGCTGAAGCACCACCAGAATGGGATTATCTTTTCCGGTACCGATTTGAGTTGCGGTCTCTGCGGCCTCGGCGTTTAACAGAGAAAACGTTCGTTCGACGAAGATAGGGACTGTCCAACTTAATGCTGCCCCTAAAATGGAGGTACGCAGAAAGTGACGTCTCGTGAGTAGATCGGGTTCTTGTGACATACTGGCTAGCAGACTTGATAGTTAGGGGTCATCATCATCAACGCGACCAGATCTCTGATCGCGTCATCCGCCAAAGGAAGCGGTTTAAGTTTTGCTACGTCTAAGATCCGATCGAACAATTGAGGATCTGGCGCGGTTTGGAAAGCCCGCGCGTAAATTTTTCGTATGGTTGCCTCCGGGTCTTTTCTGTCCTCTGCCGTCACCAGTTGGTCGACTTGCAGCCCGGGGAGGCGTACCGCGTTCTGGGTCGCCAAGCTTGCCGTCTGCGTCATAGGCGTAGTCTGGGCTGAAGGCGAGGCTTGCGCTAAAGGTGAGGACTGGGCTGTTGACGAAGGGAGAGGCTCTTTTGCGGGTTGCTCGTTCACCAATCTGATCCCGAGAACCAGTTGTCGCGCTAATTGATATCGAAAGGTTAACGTGGCCGTGTTGATCCAGCTCTTGCCTCCCTCCCAACCCTTGACGTTGGGCGGATAGAAGGGGACTTGGCCCAACCGCTGGTAAACGGCAAATAAGGTGCGCCCACCTGGGAGATTGACTCCGAGGGTGCGGCCGGATTCGACTACGTATTGCACCGGGCTTTTCACGATCGCGTTCCGAGCCTGCTGGCTGTAGAATTCTTCTGACGAAAAGATCGTTTCCAGCAACGGGCGGATTTCATAGTTCCGCCGGAATAGTTCCGCCAACTTATCGATGAGCTGCGAATCCGGATCTTCATAGGCGAAGAAATTCCACAACTTGTTGCTGACAAATTTGGCAGCAGCAGGCTGTTTCAGAATGATATCAATGATCTGATCGCCATTCCAGTTCCCGGTTTGCTGCAAGAAGGTTTTGGCACCTCCATCAAACTGATAGCTAACAAAGCGGAACTCTTCGAAACGATCGATGCGATAGCCGGTGAAGGCGCGCGCGGATTCTTTAATATCGTGCTCGCTATAGTTTCCTTCACCCAATGTGAACAACTCCATGAGCTCGCGGGCGAAATTCTCATTGGGATGCTCCGAGCGACTCGTTTGTAAGTCGAGATAAGCCATCATGGCTGGATCGCGCGAAATCGCCTTGGTCAGCGCCCCAAAATTTCCCAGCGCATCGTGCCGAAAGGTCTCGTTCTGTTGCCAAAGCTTGTATGGTGACCGTACCTTGAGGGCACTGGTCGCGAAATGACCATGCCAAAATAGCGTCATTTTCTCTACCAGTGGCGCCGGTGTGGTGAGCATCCGCCGGGTCCACCAATTGATCAGGTGATAAAGCTGCTGGTTGGTGGCTTGGCGCAAAGCTCGGCGAGCCTCTTTTTTCTGGTCAGGAGAGGTAGCATTCCGAACTTGCTCCCTCAACCCGGCGAACTGGTCGGGCACCATCGAGCTGGGCGGAGGCGTGTTGTCGGTATCCGGATGGAGCAGTTGTTGGATCGTAGCCTCCATCCCTTGCTGGGTCCATTGTTCCAATCGAGAAGGCGATTCACCAAATCCCGCTCGAGCGGCCAAATGGGCTGCCGTATCGTAGGTCCACTTCTCTTTAGGCAGCTGACTCAGCATACTCGAATTGCGACTCCCACCGGTTTGGTCTGTTCAAGCTTCATTTGCCCGCAGCCTGTTTACCGACCGGTCTAAGCGCTTCTTTAGAAACAGCTCAATTGGTGAATCTTCGAAATAGTTAGAGCTTGCTTGTGGCCGCCGTGTTCACCATCACCAGCCTTGCTGCGGGCCACCGGTCGATCGGGCACACCTCAGACTCATGTAGTGGATTGACGCGCCGAGTTCTGAGAGGTTTCAAAGAGAATCCTTGAAAACCGAAAAGAATCCTTTAAATGCGCCTGTCCGGTAGGGACGAAGCTCCTGCTCGTCCGGGTGTGTCCAGGGTAAAGAGAAACCGAGGACAAGGCGTGGATGAGCACGAGCTCATTCCTACTGTGACAATAGACGAGCAGGAGCTCGTCCCAATTGGGCTTTATGCGGTTTATAAATCTTACGCGTCAGAACGAGATTGGCGCTAACTCCTATTTCCTAGAGATCAACGGGCGCAAAATCATTTTGGATGCGGGCCTGCATCCGAAAAAGTTCGGGGAAGAGGCTATCCCGAACTATCGGCGGGTTGCGGATGGGGAAATAGATGCGGTGTTCATTAGCCACGCGCATCAAGATCACATCGGTTCGCTTCCGCTTCTGACTCGGCGGCAACCACAGGCCAAAGTTTTTATGACTCCGGCCACGGCGCGGCTGACCGAGATCATGTTGCATAACTCAGTCAATGTGATGTCGCGACAGCGAGACGAGTTGGCGTTGGCTAGTTACCCGCTGTTCACGCACCGCGAGGCCGACCAATCGAGAGGGTTGTGGCATGAGGTTGGGGTAGGCCAGCGCTGGACTCTCGATGGCGAACGACTCGGATCTAACGGATCGGAAATGAGTTTCGAGTTTTTCTATGCCGGCCACATTCTTGGATCCACTGGCGTCTTGTTCCGAAACGGAGAGCAGAAAATCTTTTACACCGGCGACGTCAATTTTTTGGACCAAACCCTGCAAAGACGGGCGCAATTCCCGACCGAGCCATTGGATGTCTTGATCATCGAGACGACGCGGGGCGATCGCGGTTTGAGGCCCAATTATTCGCGAGCTAGTGAAGAGGACCGGTTTCTACAATGCATTCTCGGCGCATTTGATCGAGGCGGTTCAGTCCTGATCCCCGTGTTTGCTCTGGGTAAAACTCAAGAAATGCTGGCCCTGTTGCACCGGTTCCGATCCAGTGGTGCGTTGGAAGCGACGCCGATTTATATCGGTGGTCTCAGCACCAAAATTACGATCGTTTATGATCAGCTAGCTTCTAATTCACAACTTTCTCTGAACGGTCTCCAACTCTTGGAAACATTGTCTCCGTTTGTTCTGAATGGACGCGACGTAGCCACCACGCAGGTCCAGCGTAACCGTCTCTACGTGCTTTCCAGTGGCATGATGACAGAACATACTTTGTCGAATCAAATGGCGGGTCGTTTCGTGGACAGGCCCGAACAATCAATTTTCTTCGTTGGGTATGCCGATCCCGATTCACCGGCGGGAAGGCTGAAAGCTGCGCGGGACAGCGCCGTGCTGCAGATGGAGCAGGGTGGTTCCCGGTTGCCTGTGCTCTGCACGCGAGAAGAGTTCGACTTCAGCGGACATGCCCCTCGCGAACTTCTGCTGGATTACATTGTGAAGACAACGCCGAAGACGGTTGTTTTGATTCATGGTGATCCTCCGTCGTTGGGTTGGTTTAAAGATGCGATCGCAACAGCGCTGCCGGCGTGCCAAGTCATTATTCCCGAGCCGGACAGGGAGTATGAGGTTTGAGGAGCTAGGAGGGGCGAAGCGGCGAAAGGGCGAATGGGCGATACGGCGACTTGGACGGGAAATGTTGATGGATGATAGCTTAGCCAGATAGGCCCAAGACGAGCTCCGAGCCCGAGAGAAAGTAAAAAAATTATTCGGCGATTTGCCAGGCTTTGTGCCGAAGTCGCCCATTGGCCGTTTCGCCGCGTCGCCCATTCGCCCTACCGGGCTTCTGGCGCTATCGTCACCTTGGTGCGCTTCTCGAGTGCGCGGCGAGCTAAGCGGGGCAAAAATACGACTAGGACGACACTGGCCGCTAAACTGAGCACCAATAAGGCAATCTCACCACCACCCTTGTGGAAGTGTCCCGAGGCTAACTCTTGAAGGCTGGCCTTCCCAGCTGAACCGAGCTGACAGAATAAGATCATACCCGGGATCGCACCGAGGAAACTGGTAAGGAGGTAGGGAAGGAACGGGATCGCCGTGAGGCCATAAAGATAATTCGCCAAGCCAAATGGGATCGGGCATAGCCGAAGAAGAAACACAATTTTCCAGCCTTCTTCCGCAATTGCTTGGTCGATCGCTTTAAAGGTTGGCCGTCCTTTTAGCTGGTCGGCCAAATCCTTACGCAAAAACAATCGGGATAGTAAATATCCGGATGCTGCGCCCAGGATAATACCGACCGCGGAAGTCAGTAAGCCAAGGGAGAACCCAAAAACGGCTGACGCAGCGATTACGAACGGGCTGGCGGGCAACAAACAAAGGCTTGAAGCCGCGATTAGGACCGCAAACAGAGCAGCGCCGACTACACCCATCCCCCCGAGCCAGGCGGAAACATGCTCCAGCGCCGGCACCAAAGGAAAAAAATAAGCCGCCGTCGCGAGTACGATTACCGTACCGGCTGCGACGAACAACTTGGCCTTAATAGACGACAACACACGATACTAATGGCTAGCATCCGACAGACTTCAGCCCGCCTCGCCTGCTTTCACACCGTTATTGCTTTACGATGTGGGTATTTACCAAACGCGTCAGCTCGAACATATCGACTTCTTTCTTGCCGTTAAAAACGACTTCGAGCGCAGCGTCAGCCTTGATCTGCTTTTTGTCTTGGAGCTTATGCTTTTTGATATATTCCCAAACCTTTTTGGTAACTTCGGTTCTTGGCAGCGGAGAGGACCCCACGATTTTTGCCAGCGCTTCATCGGGTTGAACCGGTTTCATGAACGCGCTGTTTGCTTTGCTTTCGTTGGACATAGGATGGCTTTAAAAAAAGGCTATCGGCGAATCAACCATAAATTCCTCTCGGTAGCGAGGGGAATCACCCGTTTTTAGTATCCTTTGCCGCTCTAGAGAACAGCTCATTTGCGTCCGCAAGCGTTTCGTGGCTCCCGATATCGTACCAAGTCCCGGCAATCGGATAGGTAAAAATATCGGTCCTCTCGTGCAGCCATTGGACAAAACGGCCCGGCTGGTCGGGATTATTTCCCTCTGCAATATAATTATTCAGCCTGCGGAGGACTTCCGGCCGATAGTAGTACAACGCAATTCCACAGATCGTACTGGTCGGGTTTTCCGGTTTTTCAGTGAATTTGGTGATAATACCGGCGGGATTCGTGGCTAATTCGTTGTATTTGCGGGCCTGAGCGAGGGTTTGGACATTATAGACTCCCAAGGTTGCTTGATGCTCGTGTCCAAACTCGGCAAATCCCGCTAGTGATTCGCTAAATAGGTTGTCACCTGCCACGATCAACAGGTCCTGCTCAAATAAATTGGCTTTGTTGGCGGCAAAATAAATGTCTCCGATCGCGCCCAGCTTATCCGAATCTGAGTTTGAACCATCGTTGATCACTTCAAACTTTAAGGGGCGGTTGCCTCGATAGGTCTTGGTCCAATCCGCAAAATCGCGCTCAAACCGGTTGTTAGTCACGATATAGACGCCTTCTAAGGTGGTGATCGGCTCAAGTTGCTCCACTACCCACTGAATGATCGGCTTTCCCGCGACCGGAAGCAGAGGCTTTGCCCGATTTAGAGTAAGCGGGTACAGGCGAGTCGCGTACCCCGCGGCCAAGATCAGAGCATTCATCCAGACTAGCCAATAGCTGCAGCCCGCAAAATCACAACGTCAAATCTAGTTGGATGAGGAGCGGGGTACGATATAAGCGGGTACGCGCTATTTGCCGAAATAGCGGTGGAACAGCTCAATTAGTCCTTTAACCGTCGTTTCTGCCGTGAACTTTTCCTTAACGACGGCCAAACCGTTCTGTCCATAGCGCCTTCGCAGGTCGGAATGTTCGGCTAGGAAAGCGATTGCGTCCGCCAGCGCATCAGCATCGCCCTCCGGGACGATTAGCCCATTGGTTTGATGGGTGACGATCTCTCCGATTCCCCCTAGCCCGGTTGCTACCACCGGGAGCCCACTTGCCATCGCTTCAATGATAACGGTTGGGAGATTGTCTCGATCGCCGGTCCCGTCCTCGACGGCCGGGAAAACGAAAAGATTACTTTGGGCTAAAAGCTCAACAATTTCCGGCTGAGCTTTTGGACCGGTCAGTTCGACGAACTTGCCAAGCGCAAACTGGTCGATCAATTGACGCAAGGGAACATGCTCGGGACCGGCCCCCACGATCCGGCAGTGTAATTGTAACCCTTTTGAGACCAGGATGTTACATGCACGGACTAATTCCGCGAAGCCTTTCTTTGGGATCAAGCGACCGATTGCGATCATTTCCAGCGAGCCGGCCCCTGGATCGGCCTGTCGGAATGGGTCCAGGTTTAGTCCGTTATAAACACGATGAATCTTGCCGGCAGACTCAGGAAATTTTGATTGGAGGTATTGGGTACTGAAGTCGGTCTCAGTCGCGACGAACTCTGCGTCCTGAATGAGCTGTCCGAGCGGCAGGCGTTGGTCCGGCTTTTCGACAAAAATATCGTTGGCATGGCCCGTGAAGCTATATGGGATTCCGAAGAGCCGTTTTATCCACCAGGCGGTCCGCGTGGCCATCCCAGCAAAATGAGCATGCATCGCGGTAATTTCTTCCTTTTCGAGTAAGGGACCTAAGTGGATGGCCTCATAGAAGCGGTGCTTATCTCTCGGATCCTGTTTTCGGTTCCAGATATCAGAGAACCGCCTTGCAGCCAGGCGGGTTAATATCTTGAACCGCAGGTTGTTAGAATCGGGCAGATAACGGATGTCGACGCCATTTAAAGGGATATTAAGCGGCCGGTCATCGTTCGGTCTACGGATTGAAAAAACCGGAACCTGCAGGTTTTGCCGGTAGAGCTCCGCCACCTCGCGAGCGCAGAAGGTCTTTGTGAAGGCGGGGAACCTTTCAAACAGATAGGCAAGCCGGCGCACAGCGGTTCTAGGTTCTAGGTTTTAAGTTCTAGGTTTCAGGTTAAAGGTTGCGCCTCGACCGCGAGCCCGGGCTCCCGGAACTTATAACTTAAAACCTAAAACTTGAAACGTAGAACCTAGAGCCCGTTCCCTTGTGAAAAGTTTCACAAATTACTTGCCATAACGGCTAGGTCTTGCTTTTTTACCGAGCCTACCCCTTCGGCCTTTAGGCGTTCTTTGTCTTTTGCTGTTTAAAGATGCGGGACTATTGTCTTTAGGCCGGTGAAGTACCCCTTAATTTATGCAGGCCACCATCATCCTCGCCGCCGGTGAAATTACGGTGCAGCCCAATAGACTTTTGCCGAGTCTCGGCTGGTTCACGAACTCATTTGTTTTCACGGTGATTGTGACGGGCCTGATTATCATTGTGGCACGTTCGGCAACCCGCAAGATGGACTTGGTCCCGAAAGGAGCCCAGAATTTCATTGAGGCGCTGGTAGAAACGCTCTACGACACCTTTGAGAACATTGTTGGCCGTCACATGATCGCAAAGGTGTTCCCGGTGATTGCGACACTTTTTATCTTCATTTGTGCCGCAAATTGGATTGGCCTGGTTCCGGGAGTGGGAACCATCGGGTGGGGTAAACCTGGTCCCGGCCTCTTTAGTCTTTCTGAAATCGATCGCCCGCTTTTGCGACCGGCGGACGCCGATCTCAACATGACACTCGGTATGGCGATCATGTTTATGATCTTGTGGTTGATCTGGACTCTTCGGGATGTGGGTCTGCTTGGCTTCCTCAAAGAGAATTTCGCGCCGAAAGGTCAGGTCGGAGGATGGCTAGGCCCGTTCTTAATCGTCATCTTCTTGTTCGTTGGGTGTATCGAGATTCTTTCGATTCTCTTGCGGCCGGTCTCCCTGTCGCTCCGGCTTTTCGGCAATATTTTTGCTGGCGAGACGCTTTTGCACACGATGACGACTCTGGGCTTGGGGCTACCGGTGCCGCTAAACTGGATAGCGGCAATTGTTTTTCCGCTTCCGTTCTTTTTCCTCGAGCTGCTGGTTGGAGTTCTGCAGGCCTTGGTCTTCTCAGCGCTTTGCGGAGTTTACATCCGGCTCTCCACACACCAACCCGAACCGGGAGGAGCTGGCCACTGAAATAGATTTCTTGCCGGGACCATCCAAGAGCGTGGGCGGTAAGAGCATCCGATAGAAAAACAACCCCAAGAGACAGAGAAGACAAAAGATTATGACATTAGAATTACTTCCGATGTTGGCCGACGCAGCGCAAGGTGGGAACATAGCCGCAACCTTGCCCCTCGCTTTCGCTGGCGGCGGAGCAGGTATCGGCGTCGGTTTGGTTGGAGCAAAGGCGGCGGAAGCCGTGGGCCGCAATCCTGGTGCATTTGGTAATATTTTGACGATGGCGATCATCGGGATGGCGTTGGCAGAAGCCATAGCTATTTACGGTTTGGTCATTGCTTTCATAAAATAAATAAGAACTGTGTTTGCTGTGGGGAAGAACTTCCCCACAGCCCCCCGATATCGCTCTTTGATCTATGAACGTCGCCGAACAGTTTGGGGTCTACTGGCCCAACTTGATCGCTCAGATCATTCTTTTCTTCATTGTTTATTGGGTTTTGAGCAAGTTCGCCTTTAAGCCGATTATGGCGATGCTGGAAGAACGGCGACGGCGGATTGAAGAAGGCCAGATCAACGCCGAAAAAATTAAGCAACAGCTTGCTGAGGCCCAAACCAAGTACGAAGAGACGCTCGCCCGGGCAAATGCTGAGGCGCAGCGCCTGATCGATGAAGTTAAGGCTAGCGGCGAGAAGCTCGCGGAAGAGAAGCGGCAGGCTGCTCTGGCTGAAGCGCAGGAGATTGTTCGGAGGACTCAAGAATCTCTCAGCCTGGAACGCGAACGGACGATGGCCGAATTGAAGAAGGAAGTGGGCCGTCTGGTAGCCGAGACCACGGAAAAGGTAACCCAAAAAATTTTAACCCCGCAGGATCATCAGAAAATCAACGAAGAAACGGCCCGGCAAATCGCGGCCTAATTGCCATGAGAACGACGAAAGAAGCCCGAAAAACTTCCCGACAGCTGCTCAAGCTTAGTCTTACCGACGGGAAATTAGATGAACACAAGGTGAATCAGGTGGTGCAATCAGTGTTAACCGAAAAACCCCGGCATTTTGGGGAAGTGCTGAAGGATTACCAACGGCTGCTGCGTCTGGAGGTCGCGAAGCATCATGCGGTGGTAGAAAGCGCGACCGCTTTAAACACGGACTTAAGCGACTTGTTGGTGACCAAGTTAAAGGCTCGGTACGGAGATGATCTGACGATCGAATTTAAGACTAACTCCACCTTGCTGGGTGGACTGCGTGTGAAATTAGGAGACGATGTCTGGGACGGGTCGGTCCGCAATCGCCTCCGCACCCTCCAGGAACAGATTTAACCGGCCACGATGAGCACGATCCTTGAAGAGTTAGAAACCGCTATTTCCGGGCTTAAGGCGGATACCTCGCGGTCTAACGTTGGGACAGTTCGGGAAGTGGGTGACGGAGTCGCCAAACTCGAGGGC
This sequence comes from Verrucomicrobiota bacterium, assembly GCA_019239825.1. Lineage (GTDB taxonomy): Bacteria > Verrucomicrobiota > Verrucomicrobiia > Chthoniobacterales > JAFAMB01 > JAFAVN01. The sequence goes on from JAFAZK010000075.1 coordinate 28,717, forward strand.
TTGAGCGACGTGATGCTGAACGAGATGCTCGAATTTCCGGGCGGCCTATATGGTCTGGCTCTAAACCTCGAGGAGGATGAAGTCGGTGCGATTCTGCTGGGTGATTCCGAAGAGATTAAGGAAGGCTCAGAGGTACGAACCACTGGGAGATTGCTATCGGTTCCCGTGGGCAAGGGCTTGCTCGGTCGAGTGGTCAACGCTTTAGGCCAACCGATCGACGGCAAAGGCCCGATCAAGTCGGATATTAATTATCCGGTCGAAAGGATAGCGCCCGGCATCATCAAAAGGCGCAGCGTGAGCGTCCCGGTGCAGACCGGAATTCTGGCGATCGACGCGATGATTCCGATCGGCCGAGGCCAGCGCGAGCTTATTATCGGTGATCGTGCTACCGGCAAAACGACAGTAGCAGTGGACACCATTATCAGCCAAGCAAAGCTCAATCGCGCTGCCGAAGAAGGTCATCTCAAAAACCATAAACCGCTTTATTGCATTTACGTCGCCGTCGGCCAAAAGAACATGAGTGTTGCTAGGACGATCGATATCCTAGAAAAGGCGGGAGCGATGCCTTACACGATTGTAGTCTCAGCACCGGCGGGAGAAAGCGCTACGAATCAGTACATTGCGCCGTACGCCGGCGCCGCTATTGGCGAATGGTTTATGGACAATGGCATGGATGCCCTCATCGTCTATGATGATCTCTCGAAGCACGCCGCCGCTTACCGGCAAGTCTCGCTCGTCTTGAAGCGGCCTTCGGGAAGGGAGGCTTATCCCGGGGACGTATTCTATCTTCACTCCCGTTTGTTGGAGCGCGCTGCCCGCCTCAGTGAAAAGGAGGGAGGTGGCTCTTTGACCGCCCTGCCGATCGTCGAAACCCAAGCGGGCGATGTGTCTGCTTATATTCCCACCAATGTTATCTCTATTACCGACGGGCAGATTTATCTAGAAACGGACCTATTCTACCAAGGGGTACGTCCGGCTATCTCGGTCGGAATTTCGGTTAGCAGAGTTGGTTCGGCCGCGCAAATTAAGGCCGTCAAGCAAGTGGCGGGATCGACCAAGCTAGATTTAGCCCAGTTTCGCGATCTGCAAGCCTTTGCTCAATTCGGTTCCGATGTTGATCCCGGCACAAGGAAGAAGCTAGACCGCGGGCAGCGAGTTGTTGAGCTATTTAAGCAGGTTCAATACACCCCGTTCGCGGTCGAAATGGAAGTGGTCCTGTTGTTTGCCATGCAGAAGGGATACTTTGACGATGTCCCGGTCGACAAGGTGAAGGATTGCCAGGAAAAGATGGCAGATTATTTCCGGACGCGGAAAGAGGATGTGCTCAAGGCGGTGCTAGAAAAGCTGGCGATCGATAAGGAGCTCGACCAGCAACTCCAAGCCGCCATGAAGGATTTCAAATCCTTCTACAAGCCGTAGTGTTTCAGAGCATATCCAGCTTCATAAGAGCGAAATCTCTATAGTAAATGGCTAACACGCTGGACATTCGGCGCAGGATCCGGTCAGTCAAAAATACTGCCCAGATCACCAAAGCGATGCAAATGGTGGCTGCGTCCAAGATGCGAAAGGCACAGGCCGCGGCGCTCGCGGGACGGCCCTACCAGGAAGCGCTGGACCGAGTACTGGGCGCTCTTCATGGCAAGGTCGATCCTCAGGAGAATCCGTTGCTAGAGGAACGCCCGGTGCACCGCGAGTTGATCGTCGTGATCAGTACGGACAAAGGACTTTGCGGGCCTTTAAACACTAATTTATTCCGGGAGCTGACGACGGTTAATTCAGCCAACGCTGGCTTTGTCACCGTCGGGAAAAAAGGAGTCCAGTTTTTGGCCCGAACTCGGAGAGAATTGTTGGCAGACTTTCCCACCAGTGAAATTCCTCGGTTCCGTGAGATCCGGCCGTTAGCCACCTTTTGCGCGGAGAAGTTCTTGAGCCGTGACGTTGATCAAGTGCGGGTCCTTTACCCGAAGTTTGTTAATACTTTGAATCAGCAGCCGACTTTTCATCGGCTACTGCCGATCGCGCCGGCTCAAATCGCCCCTGACCAAAAGCCGCAGGGCGGTGAATTCGTTTTTGAACCGAACGAGACTGCGGTTTTAGCTGCGATTCTGCCTCATTATCTTGGTTACGAGATCTACCAGATGGCGCTCGAGGCTCGAGCCTCTGAACACAGCGCGCGCATGGTTGCGATGAAGAATGCGACAGATAACGCGAAGCAGTTAGTGAAAGACCTTACCTTAGAATATAACAAGGTCCGGCAAGCAAGCATCACGACAGAGTTGCTCGAAATCACCACCGCTCAACTCGCAGTGCAATAAACGTCAGTTCCTATGAATGAAGGTAAAATTGTTCAGATTATCGGCCCAGTAGTTGACGTCGACTTCGGCTCTCTCGAGCAAATGCCGAAAATTTTCGACGCTCTGGAGATTGATTTCTCGGTCGATGGCGGTTCGCATCATTTGGTCTTCGAAGTCCAACAGCATCTTGGTGAAGGCGTGGTTCGGGCGATCGCCATGTCTTCGACTGAAGGGCTGAAGCGAGGGATGACCTTGCAGAGCCCCGGTACGCCAATCAGTGTGCCAGTTGGAGAAGGTGTGCTGGGCCGCATTTTCAATGTGACTGGTGATGCGGTCGACGAGCGTGGTCCGGTTAATTTTGAAAAGCGTTATCCGATCCACCGGAAGCCTCCAACCCTGTTGGAGCAAGACACATCGGCCAGCATCTTGGAGACTGGCATTAAGGTTATCGATTTAGTTTGCCCGTTCTCCAAAGGGGGGAAGGTAGGTGCATTCGGAGGTGCGGGCGTGGGCAAGACCGTGGTGATCATGGAGCTGATCAACAACATCGCCAAAGGGCACGGCGGTTACTCGGTTTTTGCGGGCGTCGGCGAACGGACGCGTGAGGGGAACGATCTTTACACGGAAATGTCGGAGGCGGGTGTCATCGATCAGAAAGATTTGAGTAAATCCAAGGTCGCCTTGGTCTACGGTCAGATGAACGAGCCGCCTGGAGCTCGTTTGCGTGTCGGTCTTACCGCGTTGGCCATGGCCGAGTACTTCCGGGACGAGAAGAATCAGGACGTATTGCTTTTCATCGATAATATTTTTCGTTTTTCCCAGGCCGGTTCCGAGGTTTCCGCTCTGCTCGGCCGCACTCCTTCAGCGGTCGGCTATCAACCAACGCTGGCCTCTGAGATGGGGGATTTACAGGAACGAATCACCTCCACCAACAAGGGTTCGATTACCTCGTTTCAGGCAGTTTATGTGCCGGCCGATGACTTTACTGATCCGGCCCCGGCCAATACATTTGCGCACCTGGACTCGACGATCGTGCTGGAACGGTCGATTGCGGAGCTCGGGATATATCCGGCGGTGGATCCGCTAGCCTCCACTTCCAAGGCGCTGGCTCCTGACATTGTCGGTGAAGAGCATTATCAAGTCGCTCGGGGCGTCCAGCGGGTTCTGCAACGCTATAAAGACCTGCAAGACATCATTGCCATCCTTGGCATGGACGAGCTCAGCCCTGAGGATAAGCTAGCGGTTTATCGCGCCCGGAAGATTCAACGATTCTTGAGCCAACCCTTCCACGTTGCTGAGGTTTTCACCGGGCACGCCGGCAAATATGTCAGCACCGCGGATACTATCCGTGGTTTCCGCGAAATCCTGGATGGGAAACACGATGACGTTCCTGAACAGAACTTCTACATGAAGGGTTCGATCGAGGAAATTCATCAGACTGAAGAATAGGTCCGGATCGTCATGGCCACCTTGAAGCTGGAGATTGTGACACCGGAAGGCCGGGCGTATTCGGATGATGTCGCGATGGTGGTCCTTCCCTCCATTGAAGGCGAGATCGGGGTTTATCCGGCGCACGTACCCTTAATGACTCAGCTGTTGCCGGGTGAGCTGCGCATCGTCAAAGATGGCAAGACCACGGAGCTCGTGGTCGGCACAGGGTTTATCGAAGTCACCGGTGATAGCGTTTCCGTTCTGACCGATAGCGCCCTTGGTGAGGAACAGATTGATGAAAATGCCACCGAGGAAGCGATCAAACGGGCGCAAACCGCTCTGAAGGATAAAAATCTTTCCTCAGACGACACTGCCGAGGTCGAAGCGTCATTAGCCCGATCTCTTGCCCAAATCCGCTTCAAGCGAAGGCGCCACCATTAGAAGCGTGCCTGGAGGGGAGCCGCTTTTAAGTACGCCCCAACTGCTGGCGATATCGCGCCCTCTCACTTGTGCGACCCCGAAATGTGAAAGCAGGCGGCTCCCGCGAACTACCCAGCGCGATTTTTCACCCCAGCGGCTCTTTTCGAAACGTCAATAGAGCAGCCACGCGCCACGTCATTTGCGGGAGCCGCCTGTTCTCGCCCGTTTCGGCCAAACATGCAATACGGTAGAATATCGCCGGCAGTTGGGGCATGGTCTAAAGCGGCTCCCCTCCAGGCTACTGCGTGCTGAACCGGATCTGAGCCGATGCCCCGTGCGCGTCGAGCCGTTCGGCTTTGCTGAATGAGAGGATAAACGGGACCGATTTTTCTAATGACTCCCGATCCAGCTGAACAATGCTTGTCCGGCGCTGAAATTGGTCCGCGGTCAATCCCCCGAATGATTTGGCTGCGCCGCCGGTAGGTAGTTCATGACTCGGGCCCGCTATGAAGTCTCCGGCCGCGACCGGTGAATAATTGCCCAAAAAGATGGCGCCAGCGCTCGTGACCTTATCGGCAAGCTCAGTGGCGCTTTCGGTGACGATAGTGAGATGCTCGGGCGCAAAAGCATTGGCGAATGCAACGGTCTGTTCCCGGTCACGTGTCAGCACAGCGTAAGCTCGTTTGGCTAAGACATCCTTTAGAAAGGCTTGGCGAGAGAAAGACGGTAAACTCTTCTCGATCTCGCTTTGGACGAGATCCAAGGTTTGTCTTTCCCACGACGCGACAGCGATGACAGTTCCTGGTCCGTGCTCTGCCTGCGCCATCAGGTCTGCTGCCACCCAGGCAGGCACTGACGAGCGATCCGCCAAAATCAAGATCTCACTTGGGCCCGGAAGTAGATCGATGCCGACGTACCCGAACACCTGGCGTTTGGCTTCTGTTACGAATGCGTTTCCCGGACCGAAGATTTTATCAACCGGGCGAATGGTTTCGGTGCCGAAGGCCAGTGCGCCAATTGCATGAGCCCCACCGATTTTGTAAATCTCGGTTGCCCCAGCCATCTCTAGGGCCGCCAAAAGAGCGCTATTCATCTGCGTCGAGCCCGACACCGGGGAAACCGCGACGATCTCGGGTACCCCAACGGCGTTGGCAATTGCCACAGTCATAATGGCAGAGGAAACAAGTGGGGCGGTTCCTGCCGGCACGTAGATCCCTACCCGACGAATCGGGTCAAAACGCTCTCCAACCTTCGCGCCCTGGACATTTTCGGCCCGCCAATCGGTCCTTCGGCTGCGTTGTGTGAATTCTTGTACGTTCTGTTTTGAGGCTAATAAGGCATCACGGAGCTCCGGATCGAGATGGCCCAACGCCAGCGTGATCTCCTCCCGACCAACCCTGAACTCCTTAGCTGTCAGCTGCGTCTTATCGAATCGCTGAACAAAGTCGACCAGGGCAGCATCTCCGTTAGCGCGAATGTCCGACAGGATATCGTGTACCTGCTGGATCAGTTCATTTGAGGGCAGATAGCGCCGGTCGAAGTCCTTGCGCCAAGCGGTTTCGCCTTGTGAAGTGAGATCGACAAAATTCATTTGCACCGAAGCTGTAGCCCGCGCGCCTGTGGAATTCATCTGGAAATCGTCCGTTGATTTACCCGAACTTCCGAGCGTATCGTCTCCTTCAGATTTTTAAGCACGCACCAGAGCCCTTGACCCGTCTTGGCAGCTTCCCGGGGCAGGCCTCGGTAATAAAGAATTTCTCAACGTGAACTCGCCCGATTTACGAGCCCATCTTTAAGACGTCAGCGCATCGATGAAGAAGGCTCTTATCCGTACTGCCCAAGCGATCTTTACGATTGCGATTCTAATCTATCTTTTTAATAGCCCGGAAAAAAGGGCGCAGATGGGTGCTGCTTTTGGCCGAGCCGACGCTCATTGGATGCTGATCGGTCTCCCGGTGGCGTTCGTTGGGGAAATCGCCAACATTATCCGCTGGCACATCCTTCTGCGGGTCCAAGGCATGCGCATCGGTTGGCTCCGCCTGTCTCAACTGTTCTTCGTCGGGCTGTTCTTTAACCTCTTCATGCCGGGCTACACAGGCGGCGATTTCGCCCGACTCTATTATTCCATGCGAGAGTTTCCTGATCGCAAGAAAGAGGCGGTTCTGACCATCGTGATGGACCGCTTGATCGGGATGCTGGCCCTCGTATTAACCGCCGTTGTCACCACCGCTTTTCGCTGGCAATGGCTTCAACAAACACCACAAGCATCGTTCTTCGTCTGGGTCCTGATCTGTATGCTGATTGGTTTTTCCGCTATGGTGGGTGGATCGTTCCTCATCAGCGGACTAAACCTGGCAAGCCGGCTGCCGCGACATTTCCCTTTTCGTGAACAGGTAATCGAGGCCTCGGAAGCCTACCATCTCTTCGCTAAGGCACGAAAATCGTTAGCGTGGGCTTTTGTGTTGTCGTTCCCTGTCTTGTTTTCCTTTTACGGTGCTTTCTACTGCGCCTCGCAGGCGGTCCACGCTAAGGTTTCTTTACTCGACACAGTGACGATCATGCCGATCGTGACCACAATTATCTCGTTGCCAATCACGCCGGGTGGACTCGGTTTTCGGGAATCACTTTTCGAAATCCTGATGAGCGACTTGGCCAAGGTCCCGGGCGAGGTCGGCATCCTGATATCGCTGCTTGGCTTTTCCTTCTTTCTACTCTTCGGACTCATCGGCGGGATCTGTTACTTGTTTTATTCCCCTCGCGGCAAAGGCGGGACTGGCGTCCGGCCACGCTGGAGACAGATGCAAGGTGAGGTCGAGCGTGCGCACAGCCATGATGACAACGCCGAGAACGCTGAGAACACCGAAAAAGCCGTGAACGAGCGAGCGCAGGCCAGCGAGAACGCTTGGCGGGGAGCGTCATAGATGGACCGTCTTACGGTCCAGGTCCGGGTGTGCGTGCTTGCCCTTCTCCGGTTGCTCTTGCGCTGACCCATCCTTTGGCTTTCTTGAGCCATGGAATTTCTTCTTGGTCATTCTCCGGATCCAGACGACGCCTTTATGTTTTACGCGTTAGCGGAGAATAAGATTGACACGCGTGGCCACACTTTTCATCACACCCTGCAAGATATCGAAACGTTGAACCAGCGGGCTGCGCGCGGCGAACTGCATGTTTCGGCGGTATCGATCCATGCATACGCTTATCTCACCGACCGTTATGCGCTCTTGCCGTGCGGCGCGAGTATGGGCGACGGATATGGCCCAATGCTGGTGTCGACGATCGAGGCGCCGCGGGACCCGGGCCAAATGCGCGACTGGCTTTCAAAAAAACTAGTGGCTGTGCCCGGACTACGAACCAGCGCTTACCTCGCGCTGAAGTTGTTTGGGGTACCGGTTGAGACTGTCGTGGTACCGTTTGACGAGATCTTTGACTACGTGCGCGCTGGAAAAGCGGAAGTCGGGTTATTGATCCATGAAGGCCAGCTCACGTATGCGCAAGAAGGGTTTCATCTGATCCTCGACCTGGGTCAATGGTGGAAAACAGCGACCGGCTTGCCTCTTCCCTTGGGGGGCAATGTGATTCGCAAAGATATTCCGCCGGATATCCGAAAGGAAGTCTCCGAGATTCTCAAGGAAAGCATTCGATACGGACTCGAGAACCGGCTGGCCGGCATAAAACACTCGATGCCGTTAGCGAGGGGGCTGGATCTAAAACAGGCCGATAAATTCATCGGTATGTACGTTAACGATTACACCCTCGATTATGGCGAGACTGGCCGGGAAGCGATTCGCCAATTCTTAGGGCGAGGCAAAGAGCAAGGTATCTTGCCGGGCGCGGTCGAATTGGAATTCGTGGAGTAGGACGCACGGACGAGGCGGCACAGCGCCCGGGCCTCTTGTCGGCTCGCGTTTTCTTAAGCCATGTGCCTTTACGAGACGCACCTACCGGTAAGCAGCACGGAGCGATCAAGGCAAAACATAGAGGCCTGAGATGCATGCAGCTCAGGCCAATATTCTAGTCGCTCCGCGGCGTGCGCCGAAGAAGAGAACCTGCGTTAGCGACGAAACGCGACGTTTGGCGCTTCGTGCTGCTCAGGTGGGCATGGAGCGTTCAGAGGTACGTCGGTTCCCGCCGTGCTAGCTTCCACTAGCTTATTGGAGACCAGGTACTCCTCTAACTCCTCGCCACTGATATCAGCCAACATGGTACTATTGACCTCGACGCAGGGCGAAAGAGGCTGGCCGCTTTTCTGTTCCATTTCCCAGCGGAACGCTGGGTTCTGGATAATATCTTTCTCTTCGTAAGGAAGGTCGTACTTCTTCAGGACTGCCCGAACGCCATTGCTCCAGCCGCAATAAGTCTTCACGTAGGCAACGATTTGCGGTTTTTCCATACAATTTTCGATAGGTATCTTTTTTTTGATCGTGCTTAAGCCCCCACTCGGGACAGGCCAAAGCCCAAAATTTTCTTGGAAAGCTATCGAGGCGGCCAACGCCGCCTCGCACTGTTCCGAGCTAAAGCTTCAGCATTTTTGACGGATCGGCAACCCGCTATTATTAGCGCTTCCGATCGCCAGGCCGGTACTCTTCTTCCGCTGCCTGGAATGCCTGCTCCAGACCGACCATATCTTCGCCGGGCCGCAAGCTGTCGAAGGCTTCGGTTTCGCGCCGCAGTTCCTCGTCGGAGTAGTGAGCGGCCTTGATCGATAGACCGATTCGTCGTTCAGCTTTGTCGACCTTGATCACGCGGGCTTCGACCTCTTGTCCAACTTTGAGGACATCTTTCACTTTTGCGACGTGTTCTTCGCTCAGTTGAGAGATGTGCACCAACCCATCGATATCGTCTTGGAGCTGTACAAAGGCTCCGAAGCTGGCCAGCTTCGTTACTTTTCCAGAAACCAGATCGCCAATCTTGTACTTCTGGTCGATCTCTTTCCACGGGTCGGACTCGAGTTGCTTGATACCCAGGCTAATCCGTTGATTGACCTTGTCGATATCGAGAACAATCGCCTCCACCTCGTCGTTCTTCTTCAGAACTTCGCTTGGATGGTTGATCTTCCGAGTCCAACTCAGATCAGAGACGTGGATCATGCCGTCGATGCCTTCTTCAAGCTCAACAAAGGCGCCATACGCGGTCATGTTACGAATCTTGCCTTTGACCACTGAGCTCAGTGCGTACCGCTGTTCGATTGCATCCCAAGGATTCGGATCCAATTGGCGTACGCCGAGAGAGATTTTCTGCTCCTCTTTATTGACGCCAAGAACGACGGCTTCAATTTCCTGACCCTGTGTCAGTACATCGGAAGGCCGGGTAATGCGTTTGGTCCAAGAGAGCTCCGAGACGTGGATGAGCCCTTCAACGCCCTCTTCGATTTCGACGAAGGCACCGTACGGCACCAGGTTAGTAACTTTGCCGTGTACTTTGGCTCCGACCGGGAACCTTTCCTCGATTTTGTCCCAAGGATTACGCTGGGTCTGCTTCAAGCCGAGGGAGACGCGCTCCTTCTCCTTATTGATATCCAGCACCACGACATCCACTTCCTGGCCAATCTTGAGCAACTCGCTTGGGTGAGTAAGCCGTCCCCAGGTCATGTCGGTGATATGCAAAAGACCATCCATCCCGTCCAGATCGATAAAGGCGCCGAAATCGGTGAGATTCTTTACTGTGCCTTTTACCGTGTTGCCGACCTGCACCGTTTCTAAGAACCGGCTTCGCTTCTCGGCACGTTCCTGCTCGATGATCTCCCGCCGGCTGAGCACTACGTTCTTCCGCTCGTCGTTAATCTTAACGATCTTGAAATCGTAAGTATTGCCGACGAACTGCTGAAGATCACGGGGCGGAACAATATCGATTTGCGAACCGGGCAGAAATGCCTCAACGCCGATGTTTACCGTTAGGCCACCTTTTACGACCGCTTTGACCTTACCTTTGATCAGACCATCGCCTTCGAAAACCTTAACAATCTTGTCCCAGTTTTGTTTGTGGGCTGCCTTTTCTTTGGACAACACCACCATCCCGTCCTCATTCTCCAGGCGTTCCAAGAGAACTTCGACCTCGTCACCAACTTCAACTTGATCGATATCGTCAAATTCGGACGAGGGAATCACGCCTTCGGACTTGTATCCAATGTCGACCAATACTTCGCGCGAGCGGATTTCCAGGACTCTGCCCTTAACGATACTGCCTTCCTTAAAATCGCGCAGGGACTTCGCGATTAGCTCCTGCATTTCAGTCATAAAAGAGTTACTGACACCAACAAACCACGGGTTACCTAAATTTTCTCCGACCCGAGCGACCCACGCGGGTGGCTATTCACGGAATCAGAGGGAGGCAAAAGATAGCCATTCGCTACAGGGGCGCAAGCGGTTTCCCATGAATGGCGGCGGGAACTTGCGATCAGACTTGCGACGGGTGGAGTGTCAGAACTTGTCCCGAAGGGACTTAAGGACTCAGCCTGGGGTTTTAACCCCAGGTATTGAGTAAAAAAACGCCGCCCTGAAGGGGCGGTAGGTTCGTGCGTTACGTGTGGGAAGTTGACCAAACGAGTCGTCGGTCGAGCACGGATATCTTTCGCCCTTTCAGGGCGGACAAATTTTGGCATATTCCTGGGGTTAAAACCCCAGGCTGAGTCCTTAAGTCCCTTCGGGACAAATAACCTCGCCCCTACCGTAAGCGGCTTAGATAGCCGGTTACTTCATCAAAAGCACCGACCGAGCGCGTTTGATCTCGCGCGTAATCTTGCGGTGCAGATAGGCTGGCATTCCGGTTACCCGGCGAGGCAGGATCTTTCCGCTTTCCGTAACGAATTTGCGAAGTAGATCCGGGTTCTTGTAATCGATCGCCTCGAAAGCGATATCAATCCGGCGCCGGGGCATCGCTCGATTGGCGCGCCGAAAATTGGACCGTCGTTTAGCGTTCTTGGGTTCCATGACTTACTTAACTTCGCGATGCAGGGTGTGCCGGCGAAGGAAAGGATTATACTTCTTTTTTTCCAATCGTCCCGGAGTATTTGGGCTCTTTTTATTCCGGGTGCTGACATACCGGGAAACTGGCTTTCCTTCCGCCCGGGCTTCAGTGCACTCCAAAACGATGATGTCGCGCGGCATAAATTAATCCTTTGCTTCCGGTGTCGATTCCTCTTCTTCGCCCTCTCCGCCTTCTTCGTCGGTGAGACCGAACAAAGAGGTGACTGGCTGACGAATCCGGGTTGCTTTCTTCTGTTTCTCTAGCTGCGCTTGGCACTCAACGGTGAAACGCGCAAAAGGGATTGCTTCCAGCCGGGCATGAGGGATTGCTTTCCCTGACATCTCGCATACGCCGTAAGTGCCTGCGTCCACACGTTTTAGAGCCTCTTCGATCTCGTACAAAGCATCTTGCTCTTGAGAGAGTAGGCTGAGGGCAAAGTCTCGATCGTAAGCATCGCTGCCAGCGTCCGCCTGGTGCATGCCAAACGCTGAGGCCTCACTGCCTTCCGCTCGGGCTCGGAGTGTGTCCCGGGAAACTCCCATCATGGAGTCGAGAAGCGAATCGCGCAGGAACAACAGTTTCAATTTCTGCTTGCGAAGGAACGGAGACAGTTTCTCGTCGCCGTTATCCTTCGGCGCCGCCGAGATAGCCGATACCGGCATTTCTCTGTTTTCGTCCGCGGGTAAGTGACCGTTTGCGGACGCGTCATCCTTTTTCTGTAATTTCGATTTCGCCATAAAAGATTTGTGCAAAGCTACTTCGCGCGCCGCCTACCCCCTGGAAGAGGCGAACATATAACGGCAATTGCCTCTGGGTTCAAGCGAAAGATTGCGGGAAAAATGAGCCCTTTATTCCTAGGGTTTTGTCGCACGATAAATAGTGATTTTCTACGAGACAGATTCGACGCCGGATGTCTTCTGGATGTTTAAAAACTGATCAAAAAATTAGCCTGAACTGGCTATCCGGCGCCTACCCGACCCGGCTGGCAAGGGATACGCTGGCACCCGATAAGCGCTAAGAACTCGCACTTGAATATCGATTTAAGGCGGTTCGCCATAGCAGTCGCGAGGCCACGATCATCAAGACCGACGCCGCCGCCAAATGTCCCAGCAACGGCCACGGGTTCGACGTCGCGTGGATTAGCAACCGGGCTGGGACGTTTGTAACCACCATCACCGGAATTACCCAGCTGAAGACGAACTTCGCCAAGCCCTTAAACATTGAATCCGGATACCGCGCCAGGCTGATTAAGCTGTAGTACCCATACGTAATCCCCTGGGTGCGGACCGTCCAAAAGCTAACCGTAGCGAAAGCCAGCATGGCCGCGTAGTGAACCGATATGCCAAAGCCGAGTGCAAACACATAAAGCAAAATCTGGCCTGCTGACGGTACTATGTGTAGCTGCACTAGCGAGTAGCCAACAATCACAATGCCGATCAGGGCGTTCACGATGCCGTCAATGCCGAATTGCCGCAAGGACACGGTGAACTGCGAATCGATCGGCTGCAAAAGGACGAAATCCAGCTTACCGGTCCGTACCAGCTCAGAGAGATTGGTCAGATTCAGATAAAAGAATCCTTGGAAGACTTGGCTAATGATCTGATAGGTCCCGACCAATAGGACCATATCCCATTTGGTCCAATCACCTATCGCGTCGACCTGGGCGTAGAGGACCTCAATAAAGATCAGCTGCCCAACAAACCAAAGCGCATCGGTGAACAGCCAGAGTATAAAGTTGAGCTTGAAGTTCATCTCCCGGACAAGGGAGTTCCGTAACATTATACGGTAAACTTCAAGGTACTGGCTGAAACGCTTCACAGCGTTCGGCAGAAATCTTCGAACCGATCCATTCCTTTCTTGATCACATCGAGGCTGGTCGCATAGCTGAACCGCACCGTCCGGTCGTCACCGAAGGCGATACCCGGCACGACGCTGACATTTGCTTTGCTCAACAGGCGATCAGCGAAGTTTTGGGACGTCAGTCCCAGCTTGCTGATGTTGGCCAGAACGTAGAAAGCTCCGTTCGGTTTTACGATGCTCACATTGGCGATCTTGGCGAAGCGTTCGACGATGTATTGCCGGCGCATGTCGAATTCATCCCGCATGTCGACGATGCTCTGCTGATCTCCTTTAAGAGCTGCTAGAGCCCCCTTTTGGGCAAATGAACACGGATTAGAGGTTACGTGGCTTTGAATGGAGTCAATCGCTCGGGCAATCGGTTCCGGAGCGGCTAGATATCCAAGCCTCCAACCGGTCATTGCATAGGCTTTGCTGAATCCGTTCACGGTAATGGTCAGGTCGTAAAACTGATTGCCTAGTGAGGCAATGCTGACGTGTTCATGGCCGTCGTAAACCAGCTTCTCGTAGATTTCATCCGAGAGAATCAAGATTTCCTCTTCCGCTGCGACCTCTGCGATCCCGGCGATTTCTTCGCGAGTATAAACTGCGCCCGTCGGGTTATTGGGCGAGTTAAGGATGATCATTTTGGTTCGAGGCGTCATCGCATTCTCGAAGTCGTCGCGGGTGATCTTCCAGCCGTTCTCTTCCTTGGTCTGGACAAAGATAGGTTCAGCACCGGCCAGCCGTACCATCTCAGGATAGCTGAGCCAATAAGGACTGGGAATAATCACCTCGTCGCCCGGCTGGCACGTGGCCAGGATCGCATTGTAGCAGGAGTGTTTCGCTCCGGTGCTAACGATGATTTGGCTCGGTTTGTAGCTGAGGCCGTTATCTTTTTCTAGTTTCTCCGAGATCGCTTGCCGTAATTCTGGGATGCCGGAGCTAGGAGTGTATTTCGTAAATCCGGTTTCCAGCGCAGCGATCGCTGCGGCCTTAATGTGCTCCGGAGTATCAAAGTCGGGTTCGCCGGCGCCGAAGCCGCAGACGTCAAGTCCTTCGGACTTCATCGCCTTTGCCTTGCTGTCCACTGATAAAGAAAGAGATGGAGTGAGGCTGTTCGCTCGTGAGGAAAGTTGCATAAAACCTTCCCAGGACTATATGTGTCAGCCACCTATTTCAACCAAGGATTTGGGTTGAGGTTAACAACGCGGGCGTTTCGTTCTCGTCCTCTTCCTCGGGAGGCGTACCCTGTCACTACGATGTGTTATGCCCAACGCCTGGAGGGGAGCCGCTTTGGCTTGTGTCCCGCCGAACTCGCGAATTTCGTCCCAATGCTAATCCCGCCGAGACGTGTGAAAACAAGCGGCTCCCGGGAACGTCTCCCGGTTGGCGGCTCTAAGTCTGGGTGTTAGGGAATTCCTAGTCACACGTAAATGCATCGCGCTGGGTAATTCGCGGAGCCGCCTGTTAAGGACATTTTTTAGTCGGTTTTGACGTTGAGGCAAAATGAGCGTGACAGGCGGGGCACAAGCCAAAGCGGCTCCCCTCCAGGCGTTGGGGATAACACATCGCAGTGACAGGGTACGCCTCTCGAGGACGAGACGACGAGTACGAGAACGAAAAATTCTAACCAGCGGCTATTTGATCAATTAATCGAGACCCTGGCTCGCACTACCTCGCTTTTGGGCCAACATGGCAATCCATTTTCCTCGACTCCGAGATTCTTTCAGCTCCAATCTTTTTTCTCTCAACCATTCTTTTACTTCGGCCTCTTGATCTCTGAGGACCCCAGAAAAAATAAGGAAGCCACCTCGACGGGCAGCCTTAACCAGTTGGGGAAGGGCTTGGCGAAGAAGGACGCTGTATAGATTGGCTGTGACCACGTCATAAGCAGACTCTGGTTGAAACTTCAAAACGTCTTGGCGCCAAATTCGGACCTTTTTCGACAAACCGTTTAGGCGAGCATTCTGTTTTGCTGTCCGCACGGCGATCGCGTCTGCGTCGAATGCATCGATGCGGTCAGCTCCGAGTTTGGCGGCGGCCAGCGCTAAAATTCCTGTCCCTGTGCCCGCATCCAGAAATGACCAACCAGTTTGACCGGCGGGCACGATATCGCATAACAGCCGCAAGCAGCCGGCTGTCGTAGCATGTTCGCCTGTCCCAAACGCCAGGCTTGCCGGCACGAACATAACATCCCCGTCCGCAGTTTTTCCGGCTTCAGGCTCAAGGTTGACGATCCGAAGCCTGCCTCGAATCGGAATGGGCTTTTTCTGAACGATCGATTTTACCCAGTCCGCGCTGGACCGCTTCAGATTGCGGATTTCGCCTCCGAACTCCCTTTTTAGTACCGTGGCTTCGGATCTGGTAACCTCGTAAATCTCAAGCCGGGCCCGTTTGCTACCGCTAAACTGAGTGATAACCAGACGCTCCGACCCCAGCCATAGGAGGCGTTCTTGCCAACTGTCGACCCACTTTTCGTGGCAGATTTTTCTCCAAGTCAGCGCACTTTGCGCGAGAGGTTTCATGTTGTATGTAGCTCGCGGCCAGCTCCAGGCACTAAATACGTGAGCATTTTTTAAGCGATACAGGTCACACCGCCGATAATACTTGCCTCGGACAAAGGTAGTTTCTAAAAACGAAAAAGCTCATGTTTCATCACATCGTTCTCTATAAACTGAAGCCAAATATCAGCGCTGCTCAGCTCGAAGTGATCATGATGCAAACCCGTATCCAGTTGCTTAAGATCTCGGTAGCGGCCAACGTGCGATGCGGCCGGAGGACAGATAAGTTGAATCCTTGGGGTTTTTTTATCTCGGTCGATTTCGATTCGAAAGAGCGTTTGCGAATCTTTGAAGAGGACCCTTTCTACATCAAGTTTGTAGAAGAAATCATTAAGCCGAATATGGCTGAATCGTTGGTCCTGGACTTCGACGGCGACCCCAAGCCTCATTAATAGTCAATAACCTATAGCCGATAGCCAAAGCGCTCGTCAGCCAAGCAATTGGCTATCGGCTATAGGCTATCGATCATGCTTACCGGCTGTAAGCCGGCAAGCTACGCCGGCATCGCCTGCCGATGCCGCAGCAGATCAGCATAAAGTTGGGCGAACGACCGGGCAGAAGCCGGCCACGAGAAATCCACGGCTTGACATCCGGCGATGAGTTTGTCCCAGGTCTCCGGTTGCCGCTTCAGCCAGAATGCTCGCCGCACGCTGTCCCAGACGGCCTCCGGATCGTCCCGGTAATAGACCAGACCGGACCCTGCATTTTGAATGGGGTCGAAATCGACGATGATCTGGCGAAGCCCTCCACGATTACCTGCAATGGGGACGGTGCCATAGCGCATGGCGGTCAGGGCGGTGATACCGCGAAGGCCCAGCGATCCTGGAAACAAAGCTAGATCGGCGCCTGCCAAGGCCAGGCTCTTGAGCCGAGCATCTGTTTCTCGATTCCAGGCAAACCGCTTCGGGTATTTCCGCTCGGCGACCATCAAATCGGGGATCCAGGTGTCAGCAGGAGTTCCCAGCAAAATGAAACGCAAGTTACTGGTCAGTAACCGGTCGAAAACTGGGACTACATTGGTTAACGCACGGCTATCGCCCTCTTCAACGGGGCAGACTATCAGGAGGTCGTTGGCTCCGGATTCAAGGTCCAATTGGTTCAAGATTGCTTGCCGGCAAGCTGCCTTGCCGTTTCCGGAGTCCGCTTTCGTTTTACGGCCGAGCAGCTTTTCGAAGGGCGGATTTGTTACTGAATAGTCGACGCCGAACGGAATACCGACCGTACGATTTGAGTTTTCTTGAAGGACTAGATTGAGTCCGAATCCACCCTCTTGCGTAAACGACTCGTAGAGAACGAGTTCTCCAGGAAAGACCACCGAGTCAGCGTAAACGATACCTCCCTTGAGGAAGTTCAACCGATTGTAAAACTCGACACCCCGAGGGGAGAAATATCCGCCAGCCAGGTTCGTTAGAGAAAAGTCGAAGCTCCAGAACGACCCTTGGTACTCCAGGTCGTGAACGCTCAACGCAGTTAGGAACGGCAAGCGGCGGTCTTTAACAAAGGCGGGGATCAACGCGGTCGGCCAGTCATGGCAATGAATGACTTCAACTGCAGGAGTGATCTGCCGGGCCAGTTCGACGATTGCTTTAGAAAAGAAGATAAATCGTTCCGCATTATCTTCGTATGCTCGCTCGTTTCCCGAGTAAATCCCGGAGCGGTCAAAGTATTCGTCCCGCCGCACCAAAAAGACCGGGATACCGTCGGGAGTTTCCGTAGCGAGAAATTCGGCCGTCACCTTTTTCTCGCCCAAGGCGATCTGAAATTGCTCGTAAGACGGCTCCAATTGATAGCGCCCTTCCCTGACAGAGCGATACAGCGGCATCGCTAAAATGACCTCGTGTCCGAGACGTTTTAGCTCAACCGCCAAGGTCCGAACTGTTTCGCCCAGGGCCCCGGTGGATGCAAGAGGAGCAAATTCGCTCGTTGCCATCAAAATCTTCATACCGTAATGTTGTTCTAGGTTCTAGAGGTGAACACTTTTTCTGTGGCTGTTTTTTCTGCCGTTATTCTGTCTTTTGGCGTGCGTTGCTTCTGGAAAGCTAATTAAAATCGATGGCACGCGGCCCATATCTTTCAAGCGAAACGATCTTGTCAAAGGTCTCCGCCTTGATAATGTGCCGCATTCTGGCTCGTGAGCTATGACTTTGGGCTCTCTTTTATCTGTAGGTCAAATAATCCCGGAAATGAAATCCACCGAGAGGTGGGCCGCGATCGTTGAATTGATCGATCTGCTGGTTGAGAAAGGCGCTGTTCGAAAGGCCGACCGCGAATCCGTTTTAGCCGCGCTGCGTCAACGGGAAGAAACCATGAGTACGGGCATCGGTTTCGGGATCGCGATTCCTCATGCTTCGTCCAATTGTGTCAACGAGGTGGTGGCGGCCTTTGGCCGATCTTCCGCCGGCATAGAGTTCGACTCTTTGGACAACTCGCCGGTCAAATTCATCGTTTTGTTTGTAGTGCCCAAAGACCAATTCCAGGTGCACCTCAGGACGTTGGCAGCGATTGCCAAGTTCTTGAATGACAAATCCGTGCGAGAGCAGCTCGGAAGAGCCGAATCGGCGGAGGAGATTCTCGCCATTTTCGATAATAAAGCGCCAAAGGCTCAAGCTTCTTAGACGATGCCAACGGTCGCGCAGACCCTGCAAGAGCGACTTTCCGACGCTTTGGCAGCACTGGAGCTTCAATCTGTCGATGCCGCCCAGGTGGTTCCGACGGCGGACCCCAGGAATGGGGATTACCAGACAAGCGTCGCCATGGTTTTGGCCAAGGCCCGCCGGGAAAATCCTCGTGCTCTTGCCTGCCGCATTGCCGAGACGATAAACCTGACCGGCATCGGCGCTCCGCCGGAAGTGGCTGGGCCGGGCTTTATCAACTTTCGCTTAGAACCTGAGTTTGTAGCCCAAAAACTGGTCGCTGTTTCCAATGATCCTCGATTGGGGGTCGAGAAGCCGGCGAATCCGAAGAGGCTGATCGTCGAGTTCAGCTCCCCTAACATCGCAAAGCCGATGCATGTCGGTCATATCCGATCGACTATACTCGGTGATGCCATCGCCCGAATCGCCCGATTCCTTGGGCACGAGGTCGTAACCGACAATCATTTGGGAGATTGGGGAACTCAGTTTGGAAAAGTGATTTACGCCTGGAAACACTTTCGAGACGAAGCCGCTCTTGAAACCCGGCCCCTGGACGAACTCGTGCGGCTCTACCGCGAAGCCGATCTTCGGTCAAAACAGGATCCTGGCGTTCTGGAGCAGTGCCGCCTCGAGCTCGTCAACCTGCAAAAGGGGGACCCCGAGAACCGGGCGATCTGGGAGCGATGTGTGACACTGTCCCGCCGCGAGTTTGCCTCAATTTACGCGTTGCTTGGTGTCGAGTTTGATGAACAACTCGGCGAAAGCGCCTATGACGCTGAGCTACCGGGGCTGGTTGAACGTCTCTTAGCAAAAGGCGTGGCCGAAATCAGCGACGGTGCGGCCGTAGTCTTCGATAACGAAATTTCGGAAACCCCGTTCATGATCCGCAAATCGGACGGTGGGTTTGGTTATGCGACGACCGACATCGCTACTTTGGACTACCGGATCAAAAGATGGAATCCGGATGGCATCTGGTATGTGGTTGGTGCTCCCCAGCAACTCCATTTTAGGCAGCTGTTTTCCGTAGCGCGCCGGCTTGGGTACAAGCTCGACCTAGAGCATATCGCGTTCGGCAGCATCCTGGGAGAAGATCGGAAGCTGATGCGAACGCGCTCCGGTGAGTCTGTTCCGCTACGTGAGCTGCTGGAGGAAGCAATCGACCGTGCGGAAAAGCTAGTTCGCGAAAAAAACGCGGCATTGCCTGACAATGAGTCGGAAGAGATCGCCAAAATTGTAGGGCTAGGCGCGGTAAAGTACGCGGAGCTTTCCCAACATCGGTTGACCGATTACGTGTTTGCGTGGTCGAAAATGCTCTCTTTTCAGGGAAATACCGCTCCCTATCTGCAGAATGCTTATGTGCGCAGCCGAGCGATTTTCCGCCGCTTGGAAGGCCCGTTTCAACCGCCTAATCGAATCCTTCTCGCCGAGGCTGCCGAACAGACTTTGGGGAAGGAGATTTTACGATTCGGTGAAGTAGTTCCAGCGGTACTGGATGGCTTCAGGCCAAACGTCCTGGCCAACTTTCTTTATGAATTGGCCGCCAAGTATCATGTCTTTTACGAGCAATGCCCGGTCCTTACCGCTGAGGGAGAGACGAAAGCAAGCCGCCTCCTTTTGTGTGACCTTTTCTCTCGGACGATAAAGACAGGTTTGATGCTGCTAGGGATCGAGGTCCCGGAGAGAATGTAAGCGGTGAAAATTTGGTAGATGCCATGGTGTTGTCAGGCTGCCGGATCAACAGCAACCTGACAAACTTATGAATTATAAACTAAAGGCGGCACCTACCGCC
>JAFAZK010000244.1 GCA_019239825.1 Verrucomicrobiota bacterium
CGAAATGGAGCGGCCCCGCTGATGCTTTTCCTTCCCCCCATAACACATGCGCCGAAGCCAGCGTGGCGTGTCCGCACAGCTTCACCTCCACCTTTGGTGTAAACCAGCGGAGACGATAAACATTCTCGCCCTCAGAAACCAGGAATGCCGTCTCTGAAAGGTTCATTTCTTTAGCAACCAACTGCATCCATTCAGCCGATTCTGCCTGTTTCAGAACACAAATCGCAGCCGGATTTCCGGCAAACGGAACAGTGGTAAACGCGTCGACAACAGTTATCGGTTGAACGTCCATAAGCACTTACAGCATTGGTTTCCGCGGCTTCAAAAGCAAGCTGGCGCCGCCCAGGAGGGCCTACAGTCCCGATGATAAACGCGAGTGATTTGTCTGCCGGCTCGCCTTGGGCTCGCCGGCGGAATGACAGATGACAGATGACAAATGACAGACTGCGGCCATGCTCCCCGCGGATCGCGCCGCGTCTTACAGAACGCATGTAAATGCCGCGCTTCTCATTTCCCAAGCTTAATCCCGCCATATCGCCCGCTTGATTTGTTATCTGTCATTTGTCATTTGTCATTCCGGCGAGCATAAGGCGAGCCGGCTCGACCATGCCCTACTTAACCCTGAAAGTCATTCATCTGGTTGCTTTGGCCCTAACCTTTATGGGCTTAGCTGGAGCTCTTGCTTCTAATGCCGTTTCCCCTGGCCCTTCTCTTACCCGGCGGATCTTTGCCATCTCGCACGGGCTCGGACTGTTGCTGCTCTTGGTTAGCGGCTTCTTCCTCTTAATTCAGCTTGGAATCGGCAAGAACTTACCTGGCTGGGTCTGGGGCAAGGTTATCATCTGGCTGCTCGCCGGCGCTTCAGCCACTTTCGTCCGCCGTTTCGCCCGGTTCCAGGTTCCGATGCTGGTGTACCTGGCCCTGTTAGTCGGACTCGGAGCATGGCTGGCGCTGTATAAGCCGTTTTAGCGCTGCGCGCATACCGATAGTCGATAGCCAATGCAAAATTAGAGCCAAGCGCCTATCAACTTTAGCGGTAGGCGCCACAGTGGGGTAGGCCGAGCCTCTTGAGATCAGCACACGTAGGTCCCTCGGTTTGGCTATGGGCTATCGGCTATCGGTAATGCGCTGCAGCGCCGCGTAGGCCGCCCGGACACTCGCCCGGGCAGCCCCTGTTTTCCTCCGCTAAGAAAACGAGAGTCGTTTGCGTCAGCGCCTCACTTTCGCAAAACTCTAACCCATTCCTTACTAATGAATTTCGAGGTTCGAGTTTCGGGCTGGCAGTTCAGAGCCGCCTTTCCCATAGGTCGCTTGCGTCGCATTAGTCCCATTCTCGGTACGTTTGCCGGGAACCGAACAACCGGCGACCGAGAGAAGGCCGGTAAGCTCCCCGCTGCTAACCATCACACCCCAAAATGCAGGACCGCTCGGGCGTTCTAACCCGAGCGGCCTGCGTTTCCCGTTTGGCTACGTTGTTTGCGGGTCATCCCCGCTCTGGCTCGCTATGTTCGATGGGACCTCCGCACCGAGTGGATTGGAGGCGATCCCGTCCCGTACTAATGGTTTTCCAGGATACGGTTTCAGAGAAATGCGTGCGATAGGCGCGAATTTATTTTTCGTTCAGATTCGGGTCGCGCCGATGACCCGCGGATGGAGACCGCTTGGCGTTATGCTCCCCGCTGAGCCAGGAATTCGGCTAAAGCATCCGCAATGACGGGCCGAGCAGGAGATTCGTAAAATAGGAAAGCCGGAGATGTGTTCACCTCGAAGCAATAATACTCTCCAGACGGAGTCTCTTTAAGATCAATTCCGGACATGGTCAGCCCCAGCTCTCTCGTGAGTCTGATACAATTGGTGACGACGTCTCTCGGAAGTACCGCGGGAACCATGGTTAGAGTGTAACCTTCCTCGCCAGCATACCGATAGTCGACAGCCTCGCACTGAATCCGGACCGCAAACCATCGCTCGCCGATGACGTGCACCCTGATGTTATCACCCGCAACAAGCTCCTGAAACTGGGCTGGACAGTTTTCCAGAAGCTCCAAGCGCCCAAAATCTGCTTTTGTCATCCGGCGCACCGTCGAACGGACGCCGCTGATCGATTTAAAGATCAATTTTTCGTCGCATTCCCTGAAGAAGCTAGCAACCGCCTCTGGATCATTGGTCACAAGCGTTTCCGGAATCTTGAAACCAAAACGGCGAATCAACAAGGCCTGGTAGGGTTTGCTACGATTAGAGAACGTCGCTGCAGGCCGGTTCAGGACGTTGCACGGTAGATTATTTAGAACCGCTGCAAGCCGAGCGTCAGTCTCAGGGTAGGCCTGGCCTCTGCCGTCCACTTTCTCTCCCCCTTCTTCGGATTCACTCAGCTCGACATTTCGAAAGTAGACACCGCTCAGCTCGTCAAGCCTGATTCGCCAATCCTCAGTGGACATCGATCCGCAAGGGCGGCCGCCAACCCAGGTCAAATCTAAATCGGCGGCGTGCGGCAATTTGCGGAGATCCAGCCGGCGATAATCGATCTCGAGCACCTCGAGACGGGAGCAAAGAAGTGCCGTCACCGGCTCGTAAGGATCGCCGCAAACTAAAACCATGAGTCGGATTCGTTACGGACCGGGCCTGCACTCTTTGAGCGGGTCAGGCAACCGATCAACTCGTTTATGATTTCTCGGCGGCTTGATGAGCAAAATGCGTCGTTCTTGGGAAAGGGCTCTATGCCTGCGACCCGGGGGTTGCCCATCGCGTCGGCTATTCGGAACTCGAGATAACTGAGACCGAGCGATTGGGCGACTCCAACCAGCGAATCATTGATGCGGTCCAATCTGCCGGGCGCACCTTGATCCCATACCACCCGCGAACCGATCACAGCGACGGGGTAAGAACGCGCAACTTGCTCCGCCTGCGTGGACTCCAGCTCGAGATCAAAGCGCTCAATCCGTCCGCGCAAAAACTCTAATGATTCCACGGGCTCAAACCACACTTCGGGAGGGTACCGATTAATAACCGGGCATGGTAATCCCCAAATCCAAGCTAAGAGAGCAGCCTCTTTCTCAGCGTGGACATAGATGGCGTCGTCCAGCTCCCAGCCCTCCCTCTGGACGAACGGGCTCTTTCGCACAAAGACCGCCGAAATCTCTAAATCGGAATTGGCGGCCCCGACTCCTAAGCGGCAACTGGTTGACGATCTGTCAGTATCTAACCGCCAGGAAATCCTTGCTGGATTACGATAAGGGTCCGGGATCGCTCGCGCTGGATGCCCACGCTCCGTCAACCCTTTGAACAAGTCGACGCACAAGGGATCGGCAGTGTAGTTAATTAAGAGAACCAAGGTAACTATTCGCCAAGACCTTTGCTGTGCACAATGTTGACACCTATTCCCTGACCAGGGTTAGTAGGTGTCGCGACGAATCGAAAGAATCTCATCAGGATCGAAAGGTATTTCGGCGTGAGCGGGGCAACGGGGGTCGTGAGATGAGAATTATTCTTCGCATCCTCTTCCACATCGTTCTCGATAGTCCCGGAGATTTTGTACGACTTTGAGTGACCGGACCAATGATTAGTCAGCGTAAACTTCGCTTGAGGCAGCAATTCAACGATGTCGATGAGGCTGAGTTCATCAAATGTACTACTAAAAGAGTGGCGGTTTGGTAATGCTGTAGGGCTTTTGGGCAATTCACCGCTCAGCACGTACGAATCACCCTTTATTTTGGTTCCGTTGAGGTAGGTATCGATCTGGAATTCGAAATGATTTAGGAGTCCGATGAAGTCGGCGAGAGAAAGCTTCTCTAACGGCATCGACAATCGAGAATCATCCTCGATTTTCTTACCAGTAATCCCATATATCGACGCCAAGATCGGCGCGTGCCTGACGCGGTCAGTGGTTAACCTGTGTACGGTTGGATAGAGGCATGGGAGGAACTTAGTAGCGAGATCTTCAAGGTTTCGTTTACCAAGCGGAAGATTTCCCCCCTGACCCTTTTTTGGCTTTGTAAAAGATTTGCCAGGCATGATGGTTGGTTTTCTAGGACTATATAAACGAAATCCTGGCAAAAAATTCAACGGCGCTGTCCATTTTCGCTCCTATCGGTCTAACCCGCCAATGTTTGCGGGATTCTCCCTGAAATCGGTGCGTTGGTTCACGCGAATTCGCTCAGGTTAACCTAGCCCGTGCACGAAACCGGACGAGCGGAGCTCGTCCCTACCGTTCACTGCGGGGAACTCTTCTCGAGCTCGGCAATACGAGCCCGAGTTTCAGCGTCTTTCTTGTCAAAGCTGGCCATCAATTCCTGAAAACTGCTGTCTTCTTTAAAGACATCCAGCGAAGGATCATCCCGCAACAGATTGACCGCATTCGGTAACACGCTGATTGATTCATGAAAGAGCTTGCGCAAGAGGTCATTGGCTTCCTCTCTAAGCCCTAGAATCCGGTCGCTGACCGCGAGGTAATATATCGCGTCGCGGTCAGTGGGATGGATGCTGAGAAGCGACTTGGCTTGAGTCTGCAATTTCGTTGCCTCAGCCTGAGCCCTGTTGGCGTCGCCCGACAAATGATAGGTCAAAGCCAAGTGAAACTGGGCCCAAGGATCAGTGTCAGCCTTGGCCTCGGTAGCTTGAATTACAAATGACCAATTGCTCAACCGTTCCGCACATTCGACACGCAAATCGAGAGCGGATGGACCATAGGCAACTGCATCTGCGGGGAGATCTTTCAGCCCTTCAAACGCCTTTTGATAGTCACGTCTTTGAGCCAGCAACTCACATTCTAACATCTTCCGCCTGTCCGCGTCGGTCTCGAGCTGTATCGTTTTTTGCATCCATTTCTCACGCAAGTCGTTTTCACCGATAACCGCGCTGAATAAAGCCAGCAGATACGCTTTCCGCGGATCATTCGGATCAAGGGAATACGCCTTCCGAAGCATGGAATAGGTTTCGGAGTCCGCCGATGAGGCCAGCCTTTGGCTGGCGGCTCTGAAATTAACCTCCGCATCGTTCGGAGCAAGCAAGAGGGCTTTGTTAATCGCTTCTCCAGCCTGGTTGAATAAGCTCTTCCAAACGTAAGCGCGAGAAAGAACGACGTAGGCGCGAGCCTGCGCCGGATCTATGGCAACGGCACGATTACAAAGGTCGATTGCTGAATCTACCCAGAACGCTTCCTCACCAAAGCGGACATTCCGATCGATGTAAGCGTTAGCCAGACCCACATAGCCCAGCGAAAATTTAGGATCTAACTCTAAAGCCTGCCGGTAAAGCTCGATGGACTTTTCGTTGTCGTCCTTATGCCGAAGCAGGTAGTAGGCTCGCCCCTGTAGAAAGAGATCGTATGCCGTGACATTATCCGTCGGCTTCTGCTGAATCTGGTCGCGTTCGTTTGGGCTTAGCCGCACTTGGAGAGCCGAAGCCAGGTTTTCCGCCACATCTGTCTGAATCGCGAACAGGTCTCGCATTTCTCGGTTATAGGCGGCGCCCCAAAGACGTTTGCCAGTCCGAGCATCGTATAAAACCGCGATAATCTTAATCTGCTGATCTAACCGCTGCACACTGCTCTCAAGCACCGTTTCCACGTTCAATTCGCGGCCTATCTCATTCAGCGATTTCCTTGGTATTCCTGGTGCGGCCCTATATCCAAGGACTGAGTCGCGGGAGATAACCCGGAGGTCAGCAATCTTCGAGAGCTGAAAGATAACCTCGGTCGTAAGTCCGTCGCTTAGATAATCGTTTTGTTTGTCGCCACCCACGTTATCAAATGGCAAAACCGCCACAGACTTCTCCCCGCCGCCCGCGGCAGGTATGCTGGGATGAAAGAAAAAGTATGCTCCCAGCGCGCCAGCCAGCACCAGCGCGGTGACGCCACCGATGATGTAGCTTCTTCCCGAGAGAAACCCTTTCCGCTCGATTACTGAGGCCCGCGCAATCGTTTGCGCGACTCTGTGTCCCGCCAGACTCCGCTGCGTCGCCCGCACTATAGCCAAAAGATCTTCCGGAGTTTGCGGCCGGTCTTTCGGGTCTTTTTCGAGCAAATGAGTGAGCAAGGCTACCAGCGGCTGCGGGAAGTATTTCAGTTTGCTAATCGGTAATGGCGCTTGGAGGTGTTGAGCCGCGACTTCGGACGGTGTGCCCATAAACGGCGCGGATTTCGTCAACATCTGCCATAAGGTGACGCCAACCGAGTAGAGATCCGACCTTATATCGACCGGTCCGCAACTGATCTGCTCAGGACTCGCATATCGCGGGGTACCTAAAAAAATCCCGGGTTCGGACGCAGAAGATTCCTCTATGTCACCAGTGGCGAACTTTACTAACCCGAAATCGATCACTTTGGCGGTTAGCTGGCCGTGGCTATCCCGAGCCAGGATGATATTGGCGGGCTTGATGTCTCGGTGGACGAGTCCGGCTTGATGAGCGGCCGCCAGGGCAGAAGCGATTTGGGCCGTGATCTCCAACGCCAGTTTTACCTCCACTGGGCCGTGTTGGGCAATGAAAGCTTCGAGGGTTTGTCCCTCGATTAACTCCATCGCATAGAAATAGGAAGCCTCAGTGGAACCGAGATAGTAGATCGATGCGACGTATGGATGCCTAAGCGACGCAGCGGCGCGGGCTTCCCGTAAGAATCGGTTTTTAAGCGATTCGTTATGAAGCAGGCGGCTCGAAATCACTTTTAACGCAACCGGGCGTCGCAAGGTGGTATCGGACGCTTTGTAAGTAATGCCCATGGCTCCCCGGCCGAGCTCGACGGGTTTGCCATCCGGGCCGATCTCAACTTCAAAATGAGCATATCGCCGTTGGAAATGTTCGGCGACTAACAGGCTGAGATCTGAAGCTTCATCGGAGAAGGAATCCAGTGAGCTGCCGCTGGCCCGGCGCAACATTTCTGCCCCCGGCGGCAGAGGTTGGTTTGGCGGCAATCCTTCAGTGGCGCCGGACGCAGATTCCGACCCTGCCGCGGCCTCGGGCATTGGGCGCGACGGCTCGGCCTTGGCCTCGCTTCGGTGCGACGAACCAGACTCGGGATTTGGCGGCGTCTGGTCTTCTGGGTCGTCCGGTTTCCGCTCACCACCGGCGCTCATTTCATTCGTCGTCCTTCGGTCACCAGAAGCGCTTGGTATAAGGCATGAATCTCCGCGTCGATGTCCCCAGGATCGGCCAATGTCTGCGCTACTTCGTCCCGCAGAAGGGCCGCGTATCGTTTACGCATTCGGAACACCAGTGTCTTAATTCCAGCCACGGTTAACCCTAGCGCGGCCGCAACCTCATCATAGCCTTCGCTGAGATTTGTTCCTGTTAGATCAAGATAGCCGCGTAGCCGGTCGAATTGAGCGGTCTTACCCGCTTGCCGATATTCTTCGTTCAGCCGAACCATGGCTCGCTCCAGTAGCAGTTGCGCCCATTGGGCATCGAAAAAGACTTCGGCCGTCACGTTGTCCTTAGGTTCGATCTGGTCGCGTTCATTCGCTTCCTGCGCATCTAGCGGTACTAGAGGGTTTCCTCCTCCGCGTTTTGCTGCCCCAGCCCGGTGGCGCACCGCCGAGATATGGTTCTGAAACGAAGCGAGCAAAAAAGACCGGAACCGGCCGCGGTTAGGATCAGCATGCTTCAAACTGACCTTATCGAGAAGGTGCAGAAAGAAGCTTTGGGTCAGGTCTTGGGCATCTTCATCGCTAAATCCTTTATAACGGGCGAAATGGTATAGCGGATACCAATAGCGCGAACAAAATTCAGACAAAGACTCCTCATGGAACGGTGACGTGACGTCACCAGATTGAAGCACTAAGTCCCAGCGAGTGGTGTGGAACTGCATGCCCGCCTGCTGTTCCTTACTTTGCCTGGTATTCACCGCTTATACCTCTCTAAATCTTTTACGCCGAAAGCCTTCCGAGGGACAATGAATTTTGTTAGGAAACTGGTGAGCCGCGGTAGGGGCATCTCAGCCGCAAAGCGGCGGCTCATGATACCCCAGGACGTACCCGTAAGCTATCCGGTAATAATGGGTCAAGCGCCGAAGGCGCCAAAGAGATGGCCGGCCACGTCTTCGCTTGGCACCCACGGCGCGAACGAAAGGCATGCATACTCCTGAGACGCGCTTTCAACGCGAGCTTGCTTAAAAAACGCACTCCTAGGGCTACGCTCTAGGCTATCATGAGCCGCCGCTTCGCGGCTGAGTGCCTGGACTTTCGATCTGGCGCTGACCATTCTCTCACCTTTCACTTTTCGCCTCCCTTACCCTCCTAGCTTCTAGCTCCTCCCAAATATTCCATCGCCGCATCTACCCCGCCCTTTTTGACGGGGACGCCGAATTGGGACAGACCCATCTCGACCCCGCACAATGTTCCGCATAGCATGAGATCATTGAAATCGCCAAGATGACCGATTCGAAATGCACGACCCTTGAGCTTTCCAAGACCGGAACCCAAGGACAAATTAAATTTCTTGAGCACAACATCCCGAAATGCGGCTTCATCAAAACCGTCCGGTAAAAAGATGGCGGTCAAGGAACCGCTGTATTCGCCCGGATCAGCGCACACCAGGTCCAGGCCCCAAGCGGTGACGGCCGCACGAGTTGCGGCGGCGTGCCGCTGATGCCGCTTAAATACTGCGTCCAGGCCCTCCTCATCCACCAACATGGAGATGGCTTCACGCAACCCGAATAACAAGTTCGTCGCCGGTGTATATGGGAAGAAACCCTGCTTGTTCGTTTCGACCATTTCTGTCCAGGACCAAAACGAACGCGGAAGCCGGGCGTTACGAGACACTGCCAGCGCCTTTTGACTGACCGCGTTAAACCCGAGCCCTGGCGGCAACATCAACCCTTTTTGGGAGCCGCCAATACCGACATCGACGCCCCATTCGTCATGCCGATAATCGATGCTCCCAAGTGAGGAGATAGTGTCCACCATCAGTAAGGCCGGGTGACCGGCTCGATCCATGGCTTGTCGTACCTCTGAGATCCGGCTGGTAACCCCAGTAGAGGTTTCGTTATGGACACACATCACCGCCTTGATTTCTTTGCCGGCATCATCGCGCAGCTTAGCTTCAACGGCTTCGGGTGGAACGCCATGTCGCCAATCTCCCGGGAAAAAGTCGACGTTGATACCGAAGTTCAATGCCAGCTTCTTCCAGAGGGTGCCGAAATGCCCAGTCTCGAACATCAGCACGCGATCACCCGGTGACAGCGTGTTCACGATAGCGGCTTCCCAGGCGCCGGTTCCACTGGACGGAAAGA
This sequence comes from Verrucomicrobiota bacterium, assembly GCA_019239825.1. Lineage (GTDB taxonomy): Bacteria > Verrucomicrobiota > Verrucomicrobiia > Chthoniobacterales > JAFAMB01 > JAFAVN01. The sequence goes on from JAFAZK010000244.1 coordinate 9,218, forward strand.
TGAACACTTGGCCCTGAGATGTCTGGAACACTTTTTTCATGCCCTCTAAACAATTATAACCAAGCTCGGAAAACTCCTGGCCACGGTGATCGATGGTGGGACGATCAATCGCGCGAAGGACACGATCGGGCACGTTGGTCGGACCAGGGATTTGGAGAAAGTGTCTGCCGGGGAAGCGGGAGAAGGGTTCGCGGTTCACAGTTCGCAGTTAGCGGTGGCTTGCTTGTCGGTCAGGTGCGGCGATTGGCGTCCTTCGAGTCAGACCAACGGGACTAATGGGGACCATATGACAAGTTTTCTCAACTGAAAAACCGCGCCGGGGAAACTCGCAACCCAACTGCAAACTGAGACCGCTTGATCGCAAACGGTGAACAGTGAACGGCAAACCGTGCCGTGTCATTGAGGGATCGGCGGATAGCCGGCGCGAAATCGTTCGTAGGCATCTTCGTCTGAGATCATGGTTTCGATCGCGGCGAAAACCGGTTCGGGGCGGTAAATACCGCTGAGCAAAACGGTATCTTCGATGGTGCTACGGAGAAGAAACGTTGGGCGCTGGTTTGCGGGCAACAAGTTGAATTCGGCGGTGCTGGCGTTTATCGCGTTCGTGGTCTCCTCGTCGTTAACCGCGTGTCCGAGTTCAGATTGGCTTAGACCGCTTGCTTTTGCCGCTAGTTCAAGCGCGACCTCGAGGCGAAGAATCGGTCTACCTTCCATCAATCCCTCGGTCTTGAGGATTTCTCTCACCGCATCGCCGTGACCGAGACTTTCCGCTGCCTGGATAACCGCATTCGGGACCCAGCTTGCCTGGCCTGACTTCTCGATCCAGTTATGATTGAACCGCCGCCCGGTGACGAATTCGCATCGGTCGTAGTACCATTTCTCTTGTTCCAGACCGGCAGCCATTGGTTTACCATCATTAATCAAAGCGATCTTTCGATCGATCGATACTCGAGAGCCGTAGCTCTTGTTGATGGCGACGAGCACTTCATCGCCCATGGCGCACCACATTGAACAAACGTCGTAGTAGTAGGTGAGGGTCATGGTGAAGGGTTGGCAGTTAGCAGTTAGCAGTTAGCAGTTAACAGTCGGCAGTTTGCGGTTTTGCCGCTCCTATAGGTCCTATAAGTCCCATTGGTCCTATCTCAGTGACACCTCGGAGCGCCTCCGTTAATTCCGCCGCCCAACCGCTAACCTTTAGCCGCGTCAGGAAAGCGATCAACCCACGGTTCCCAAGCTTCGTATTGCCTGGCCAGGGCGCATAACAATCCGTCCTGTCCTGGCGCAGCAACCAACTGAAAGCCGATAGGAAGCCCTCGATGTGAAGGGGTGGCGGGCACGTTGATTCCAGGGCAACCCGCCATATTGGCGAAGCCCGTGAACACGGCATGCCCACGTGGACCGACCTTTTCGCCGGCGATCTCGGTAGGAAATGGATCTGTCGCCAGCCATGGCAACGCAGCCGCCGACGGCGTTAGAATCACATCATAGTCACGAAAGAAGAGCGCCAAAGCGGTTCGCAAATTTCGCACTGCATCCAACGCTTCGACATATTCTGAACCGGTCCGTTTCTGACCGTTCTTGGCCATCTCTGCCATTGCCGGCGTTACTTTACCTTGCCAGCCAGGGAACGATTCCAACAACCAGGCTAAGCCGGCCTGCCCGATCGCAGCCCAGGCCTGATTTAGCGTTTCGAGGGCAAACGGTACTTCGCCCTCCTCCACGATATGCCCGTGCTCGGCAAATTGTCTGGCGGCGGCTTCCACGCTAGACGCTATCTCCGGGTCGACCGGGGAATTGGCGAAGCTGCGGATAAATCTGATCCTGTAATGAGCCGGAGCCGGCACGTCGAACGGAACATTTCTGTATTCTGAAGAGAGTGGATCGCGTGGATCTGGACCGCTCAATATTCGCATCACCAGGATGAGATCATTTACCGTCCTGGCAATCGGGCCCAGGGATTCGAAATCAAGCAGTGTCACCGGAAACCCATCGCAGCGAGGAACTCGACCCCGGGATGGTTTCAGGCCGACCAGACCGGTGTGGGAAGCCGGGCGCCGGATCGAACCTCCCCCATCTGTGGCGATGGCGATGGGCCCGAGTCCGACGGCTACCGCCGCAGCCGCGCCGCCGCTTGATCCGCCAGGCGTCAATTGCAGGTCCCAAGGATTCCGGGTCGGTCCAAACAGCAGATTGTCTGTGTAACCTTGGAGCGTGAATTCCGGGCAGTTTGTCTTTCCTAAGATCGTCACTCCAGACGCGCGAAGCCGAGCGACCGGCAGCTCGTCGATCGCGGGAACATACTCTGAATAGAGTTTACTACCCCAGGTCGATCGCAGTCCACGAACCGCGATATTATCTTTCACGCTGATTGGTACGCCGTCCAAAGGCCCCAAAGCAGCACCGGTCTGCCAACGTTTTGCACTTTCTTCCGCTGATCTCCGAGAAGCCTGCTCGTCGATAGTGACAAACGCATTGATGCTCGGATTGACCTTCTCAATCCGCCTGAAAACCGATTCGAACACATCCACGGGTGTGAATTCGCCTGCCGAATAGCCGGTACCCAAATCCGAGGCTGATAGTTGCCAGAGTTCTTTTGCCATAGAGATTGAGACGAAGAAGCGCCTGTGGCGCCACCCTTTTTCCGGAAGGTGGTGAACACTTCAGAAGAGTTCCTCAGCCAGGGCGACGATGATTCCCGCAGGGCCTCGCAGGTAGCAGAGCCGATACTTGTCCTCGTACTGGACCGTCTCGCCGATGAGTTCCGCACCGTGGGCGTGACGCATGCAGGCCACGGTGTCGTCAATGTCTTCGACCGCAAACATGATCTGCCGAAGGCCCAGCGTGTTCAGCGGGGCGCTCGACGGCTCGGCCCCGACCAGATCCGGATTGCGGAACTTCGTCAGCTCAACCCGCCCGTGGCCGTCCGGGGTTCGCATCATGGCGATGTCGACCTGGACGCCTTCGAGCCCGCAGAGGCGGTTCACCCAGTCCCCCTCGACCGGCGCCTCGCCTTCAAGCGCCATGCCAAGGCTGGTGAAGAAGGCGATGGCGGCCGGGAGATCGTCGACGACGACGCTGACGTGCTCCATTCTCTTGATCGTCATGTGCCGAATTTAAGACAGGCAGCCCCTGACGATCAAGGTCGCTTGCTCTCACGAGGATCGCGAGCGGTATACCTTGGGCTTCGACCACAAGACGTTTTCTGCGGTCGGTTGCGCTCTTCCCCTTTCTTGGCGGAGTCCACCACCGCTCTGAGCTTACACCTTAACAATCACAGCGATCGGTGCTTCTCCCGGCGCGCATTGGTGCTCGGTGCCACCAGAAACAAAGATCGCCGGATCATTCGTGATCGACGCAATCACTGCGCCCAACGCCGCCCGCGCATGCCGCTCATAGTTAATATCGGCATCCGAAAGCATTGTCGTCCTTCTACCGCGGATTAACCCATTAGGGCTGGCATCCGCTTTCGCAAAAACGGCAGCAATCCGGCTTAGTCCATCCGACGATGATGGATCCGACAGACCGGCGCTTTTTAAGGCAGCTCTTACCCCGGCCGCGTCGATTACATCACTCAGGATACCGTGCCCAATACGATAGTCACTAGTTGCCGCCGGCGAGTTTCCGAAAAGTAAGATCTCGCAATTCTTCAATTCACCGCCCGCGGAGGTCGACGCGACCGAAGAGAACAAGTCGAGCCGTCGGGCAATGATCTCATCGGAAAGGTCACCCTCCTTCACCTCCCCTAGCCCCAACGCCACACCCAACCCGGTGGCGCCTCTGGCGAAAGCCTTCGAGCCGTTCGGATCTCGAGTGACCAGCTTTTTGCCGCGTGCATCGGCATCTGCGATCGTTGCCGGAGTTAATAGCGGGCCTTTCACCTGAACGTAGTGAACGTCGGCAGGATCCGTGATTCCAGCCTGTTTCAGACAGCGATGGACCGCCGCAGCGACCTCCCTCACCTGAACCATGGTCCCAACTTCTTCGGGCAAAATATCTCGAGTCGCTTCGATCCCTAACGCCAGTCTTGGTCCGCTGGCCTGACCCGAACTCTGTGACCGAGTAAAGATGGTGGCGTGAGGCGATAACACGCCTTCCGTTCCACCCGACCAGACAAACGCGACCCGATCCGCCACTTCCTTCGTAGAAACACCTAACCGGTTGGCCAGTAATAATTGATAAGACAAAGTCGCGAAACCGCGCGTGAAATCGTTGGCTCCCCCGTTGCCCTCAGTCTTACCGATCAACGCAACAATTTCAGCCGGATTAACCTCTTTAGAATCAATGAGGCGGCTTAGCCCGGATACATCGCTGGGTGAAGCCATCGCTACTTTGTGTACGCCGATTTTCATGATGAGTTTTTTTAGTCCTAGATAGTTGCGTTTCAGTGTCTGATAAAGGCTTTCCCGATCGCTGCCGGCATCCGCGCTTTCCGGCCAATTCCGCAAAGTACCGCCAGAGCAATCAGGTAAGGTGTCATTTGAATAACGTAAGAGCTGACCGGTAATCCCCAGCCTTGGATGTTCAGAGCCAACGCGGTCGCGGCGCCAATCAAAAGGCAACCCCACATCAACCGAAACGGCATCCAGCGACCGACAATGATCGCGGCTAAGGCTAAGAAACCGCGCCCGTTGGTCATCCCGTCTGTAAATGTCCCCAGCTCCTGCAAAGAAAGGGTCGCTCCACCTAAACCGGCAAAAACGCCGCACGTCATCACTGCGGTCATCCGGATCAGATGCGGATCGGCGCCTACCGAGAAAGCGGCTTCGGGATTCTCGCCCACCGCCCGTAAGGTCAGACCCGCTTGGGTGTGACGCAGGAACCAATGGACAGGGATAACCAACAAGAACGCCAAATACGTCATCAACGGTTCACCGAAAAGAATCGGACCGACTAGCGGCAGTTCCGATAACCAAGGAATATGAATCGCGCCGATAGTAGGAAGAACCATCACTGGCGCTTTGCCACCGAATAATCCGCGCAATAGAAAACTGGTTAACCCCAGCGCCAGGATGTTCGCCGCCAGTCCGGTTACCATGTGATCAGCTCGGAATTTGACTGTCGCCACAGCGATAACGGCCGCGAGTAAGACTGCGCAAATACAACTGGCCAGAAGACCAAGCACCAGGTTCTTAGTCACCAACGCCGTTACCGCGCCGCCAAATGCGCCCATCAACATCATCCCTTCAACACCGACCGCGAAAGTGCCTCCCAACTCGGAGATGACGCCGCCCAGAGCAACGAGCAAGAGCGGGGTTGCGATCCGGATTGAAGCCGCCAACAGCTCAGTTAGTACGTCGAAATTCATGGTTCAAGGCAACACCCGGATCGAAAAGCACGGAAAAATCTCACGCAAAGCCGCAAAGGCGCAAAGGTAAAGCCAGGGATACAAGGCAGAACGATCTTCGTGCGTTGTGTGTGATACCATGCGAATTTTTATCTGCAGTTCGTTTTTGTCTTCGCGTCCATTCGCGGTCCGTCTTTGCGTGAGATATTGTCGTTTGATTGAGGCTTTAGAATTGGTTCAAAGGTTACACTCGCTGCCGGCGCGAACCGATTCCGAGTGCGCATAACACAAAGATCATGGTTAATCCTTGAACCACGTAAATCAGGGACGAAGGCACACCGATCTCGCGTTGCATAGCCAGCGCCCCTGCTTCAAGAAAACCGAAAAATAATCCAGCCGGCAACACTGCCACCGGATTCAGCGAAGCGAGTAGAGCAATCGCCACCGCATTAAACCCGAACCCTTGAGAAAATCCTTGGATCAGCCGGTAATGAACTCCTAGCACTTCCACCGATCCGGCAACGCCGGCCAAGGCACCGGCCACGAGCATGACGCCGGCAAAGCCGCGCACAACAGAGACACCGGCATAAGCGGCAGCGGTTTCAGTACTTCCAATCAAGCGTAACCGGAACCCCCATGGCGTGTGCCAAAATCCGACGTGACAAACGATCACCGCGATCACCGCCAGAATAATTCCGATGTGCAAATCGGTACCAGGGATCAGGGCCGGCAACCAGGCCTGTTCAGGAAAGAGTGGTGACTGGGGAAACCCGGCGCCGACTTCCCCCATCGGTCCGTGCAACGCTTCGCTCACCAGAAGGACACCGACGAAGTTCATGAGGAGTGTACCGAGTACTTCGTGAACCCCGCGCGTTAAGCGCATCACCGCCGGGATCGCTGCCCAAATCGCCCCGGCAAAACTACCGGCGAGAATCGCCAGCGGAATCAACAAGAACCCAGGCAAAGTAGAACCGCTCAAAGCCACCCAGGAGGCGGCAATGCCGCCAACCGCAATTTGCCCTTCGCCACCGATATTAATGACACGAGCCCGGAAACAAAGAGCTACGCCGACGCCGGCTAGCACGTACGGAGTGCTTTTGTTCAGAGCGAAGGCAACCGAGTCGATCGAACCAAAGGCTCCTCGGATCAATGACCAGTAAGCCAACGCCGGATTTTTTCCGGAGACAGCGATAAAAATCGCGCCGACTACAAACGAGAGGGTGATCGCCAATACCGCCAGTCCCAGTCGTCGCAAGACATCCGAGACGACCCGGGGCGAATCCACACCCGCACCTCTGGCTGAACCTGCCGGCTTACTCAGCGGTGCGGTCTGATCCTGCTGCTCTTCTTCTCCTAGCGAGATGCTCACGATTTTATAGTGGCAGTAACATCGGAATCATCGAGACCGCCTGACATCATGAGTCCGATCTGGGCTAGATCGACTTCCTGCCGCGGTACTACTCCGATTAAGCGTCCGTTTGACATTACGCCGATGCGATCTCCGACCATTAAGACTTCGTCAAGCTCGGAAGCAATATAAAGAACGGCTCCCCCCCGATTTCGCATCGCGATGACCTGGTCGATGACAAAACGGGTCGCGCCCGGATCGAGCCCCCAAGTGGCTTGGAACGCAATCAAGGCGCTGGGCTCACGGCCAATCTCACGAGCAATCACCACTTTTTGCTGGTTACCGCCGGACAGCATCCCTGCCGGCATATCCGGTGCGCGAGCGAGAATACTGAACTCTGCGATCCTGGCCTTGGCTCGTTCCCGAAATTTTCGATGATCCAGCCAAATTCCGCGCCGATAGGGCGGTCGATCGAAGTCGCGTAGTCCCAGATTTTCCTCAATGGTCATACCGGCCACCAGACTAGTCTTCGCGCGATCTACCGGGATATAAGCTAGACCTGTCCTCAGACGGTTAACCACCGTGGCTCGAGTGATGTCTCGACCAGCCAGCTCGATCGTGCCTTCACTGGGTAGCTTCAACCCAGCTAAGACATCGACCAGATCGCTTTGCCCGTTTCCGTCGACTCCTGCCACAGCCAAGATTTCGCCCTCATGCAAGGTTAGGTCGATATCCTTCAATCGTTGCCGGCCTGCCGAATCCCGCCAGGAAACCTTTCGGGCCACCAGGACTTCGTTCCCCGGCTGGCGATCGGTTCGGCTTAGTCCAACGCTGATATCGCGCCCAACCATCATATGCGCCAAATCCTTTCTGGTCGCACCCGCAATGGCCGATTTACCGGTTACTTGCCCGTCCCGCAATACGACGACCTCATCGCAGACGTCGAACACTTCGCCAAGTTTGTGGGTGATGAAAATAATTGCTCGCCCCTGCTCAGCCAACTTACGCAGGATGCCTAACAAGCTCTTAATTTCTGGCGGGCTTAGGTTGGAAGTGGGTTCGTCTAAAACCAAGAGATCAGCCCCCTCTAACAGAGCTTTCACAATTTCTACTCGCTGCCGGTGACCGAATGAGAGGTCGGCAATGAGGGCGTCAGGTTGCAGATCGAGCCCGAAATCCGCGCTAGTCTTCCGGATGCGATCGGCAATCTCGAATCGCCGAACTGGAACACCGCGTTTCCAACCTAGCAGCACATTTTCCAGAACGGTCATCGCGTCGACCAACATGAAGTGTTGATGAATCATGCCGATCCCAGTCGCGATGGCCTCGCGCGGAGTATGATTAACTAAGGCCTTTTCTCGGAAACGGATTGTCCCTGAATCTGGTTTGACCACCCCAAACAACACTTTCATCAGGGTGCTTTTCCCGGAGCCATTTTCGCCGAGAAGACCCACGATCCGGCCGGCACCTACGGTTAAGTCGATGCCGTCATTCGCCTGGATAGCGCCGTAGCGCTTCCTAATACCGCGCATCTCTAGCATAGAACCCTCAGGTTTAGACTTATCCCAAAGGGATAATAGGACAGAACCCGGCGTATTAACCCCAGGTAAGGCCAAAAAAAGCGTACCGCCCTGAAGGGGCGATACAATTGTCGCTTCTGGGGCGAAGGTTGATCTAGCAAACCATCCATATCACCTCGTCTTCCGCCCTTTCAGGGCGGGTTCTTTTCTGACCGGTTCCCCCGGGTGAAACCCCGGGCTGAGTCCTGTTGTCCTTTCAGGACAGATGCCTAGCACCTCCGGTAGGGACGAGCTTCTGCTCGTCCGCTTTGTGGACCGGGTCATCACGCACAACCACGTAGTACGGAACCGGACGAGCGGGAGCTCGTCTCTACCGCTTAGATCCCGCCTCGAGCATCGTCCTTGGTGACGCTGATCTTCAGTTCGCCGGACGCGAATTTCTTTTTCACCGCTTGTATCTCATCCACGACGTCTTGCGGTATGGCTGGGTTCAACTCTTTGTCCTTTGCGTACAGCAACTCCGCCCCGGTACATCCTTTCGAGTTCAGACCGTAGAGCTCGAATTTCCCACCTAAAGTCCCGGTTTTTGCTTCATCCCCGGCGGCCGCATACATGTCTCCCCATTTTTCGACGATATTCGTCAAAACCGTGTCCGGAGCAATAGCGGTGTCTTCAACGGACCGGCCATTAGCATGGATCCCTTTTTCTTTTGCCGCTTGAATAATGCCGAGCTGGCCGGCATTCAGTTTTCCGCTCAGGTAATCCGCGCCCCAAGCGATTAGCGAGAGAGCTGCTTCTTTAGCCGCCGCCGCGTCCTCCATGTCTTGGACGTAAATCACCTTTACCTGGATATCCGGGTTGACACTTTTAGCGCCTTTCCGATAAGCGCCTACCTGCGCAACCACATTGGGAAGTCCCTCCAGACCATTGACCGAGCCGATCTTGCCTGTCTTGCTCATGCGGGCAGCCATTACCCCGATCAGGTAACCAAACTGGGTATTATCAAAGTCGATTGAGGCGACGTTTTTTCCGGAGCCGGCGTTGCCGGACCCCACAATAAAAGTGGTCTTAGGGAATTTAACGCCCACCAATTGCATCGGAGAAAGGAACCGGCCCGTATGCCCGATGATCAGGGTATAACCTTTGCGGGCATAATCTTGAAGCGCCTGCGCCATATCCGCCGGCTGCACGTTTTCCGAATAAGCGACGTCCCAACCTTTTTCCTTCAAACTCACAACGCCGGCGTAGCCTTGGGCGTTCCAGCTTTGGTCATTAATACTTCCAGGAAGCAGCACCGCCGCCTTATCCTGCGCCAACGCACCCAGCGGCGCCAAGCTCATCGCTAATGCACAAGACAGAACGGCAACGAACCGGGGTCGCTCTGATTCTGCCGACCGCCCAACTCCCTTTTTTATATTAAGCACACGTATTCTGATCATTCGTATTTCGGTTAGTGTTCACTCACACCGCGGCCGGACCAAGCCAGCGGAGCCCAGCAGCGTCTTCCTATCCATCGGGAGGGTTGGCTCTAGAGATCCCGACAAATTGGGAGGGTCAGCGGGATCTCCGGCAGGAAGCGTAGCCGGACAGTAAGAAAATGCATCCAAAAATTAGCGAGAAAGGAAGATGGAAAGGAAAATTCACCACAGACACAGAGGTCAGAATCCAAGAGAGACAATCCATTTTTGAGGGTCCTTTTATTCAAATCATTAGAAAAATTCGGACCACCCTTTGCCTTCCAATCTCTGTGTTCCCTGTGGTGAATTTGCCTTTAGTCTTCGGCTCGTTCGCCGGCGGGGCACATTTTTACGAGTTTCGGATCGAATCGGCCGAGTACTTCTACCAAGTCGGTCTGAGCGGCCATCACGCGATTGATATCTTTGTAAACGCCGGGAACTTCGTCTAGGCCGGCGCTCAACAATTCTACGCCACGTTCGGATAGCAGTTTCCGTACAGCGCCCCAGGTGAAGACCTCTTTGGCTTTTGTCCGGCTCATGATTCGGCCGGCGCCGTGAGCGGCGCTGGTCAGCGCTGCCGGATTTGCTTTTCCTCTTACCACAAAACCAGGAGTCGCCATCGAACCGGGTATGATACCGAGCACGCCAACGCTTGCCGGAGTCGCTCCTTTTCGGTGCACGATCACTTCGCGGTCCCTTCCCTCGATCTGGTGCCGTTCTTTCCAAGCGAAGTTGTGATGGTTCTCGGTATCGAGGATCGCGGTTACACCGAGCCTGCGCGTAATAGCCTGATGCCTGGCGGAGGCGGACCCATTCGCGGGTAATTTGTGGCTTTCCTGTCTGCGTAAATCTGCGTTCATCTGCGGTTGAGAGGTTTTGTTTCCCTTCGTGCAAGCGCAAACCGCTAACTGTTAATCTCCTCAGTGTCGTGGATTCGACTATAGTCAACCGTGAACCGGCCGTGACCTTGTACCGTGTAGATCTCGACAAACCGCCGGTTCCAGAGAATCTCATCGTGGGAATAGTCGACCGCGCTTTGAATTGGGGCTGGAATCACCGTATCGATACAGACGACGGAGGCCACGATTCGGGTATCATCCCTTTTTAGATCCTCGGCCGTTAACCCATACAAGGGGCTGGTTTCATCGATTCTATGGCGGATGGTTAAGGCGGCCGGGAACGCGATCAGACGATCGAAATCGAGCTTTAACGTATAAAAACGCCGGACGTCCGGCTCTTCCTTGGTGGCCTCGCTTCGAATCAGCATCATTCGAAATTCGGCTTCGACCATGGCGTGATGCCGCAGGTTGGCCACCCGAAACATCAAATTGGGTACGCCATCGAACGGTCCTATGATCGGCGACTTGCTGAAAAGGATCCTGGCCGTTGGACGGGAAAACCTGACAAAAATCAAGCCGGTCACGACGGCCATACCGAACATACCGACGATGATCTCCAGCGTGGCAATGATGTGCCCGTATAAGCTGTCCGGATACATATGGCCGTAGCCGACCGTAGCCAGGGTCTCAACACTGAAGAAAAAAGCATCGAGGAAGGAACCGGGAGGTAACTCGGCAATGCTTTTCCCACCAGCCCAATATAGGGCCGCAAAGAAAACATTGATGAGCACGTAAGTGCCAAAGATCAGCCCGGCGAATTGAGGCCAAGTTAAGGTGAGGATCGTATGATAAGCATCACGCCAGTCATATCTCTCTGTATTCAATTTCAGAAATTCGAGATGGCCGGCCTTAACTGAGATCGGGGCAGAACGGAGCTTTTTCATGACAGGTGCAGGGAATGTTCTGTGGAAACTAAAACCGTAGCTAGGCACCTACTGCCTGGAAACCGAAAATGCAGATGTTTCGCCGAGAGGGTCTGGCCGGACGTCCGGGTCAGCTTCGTAGGACCGAAACCGGTAGGGACGAGTTCCCGCTCGTCCGAATGTTTACAGCCCATCACAGGAAGTTCACCGACAACACCTAACCTATCTCACCTGAAATGTGCGCTAAGTTCCTCACCCTATCCCTTGCGACTCACACCATAAGGTCGTATGCTTCGTACAGAAAATTGGCTTCGATTTATCTAAATTTTCTTCGGAAGTGTGGGTTGATACTAGCAAATGGGATCGGTAGTATTATCTGCCTGGGAACGGCCAGCATGGTCTCAGGTTTTTTATACGGTGAAACCAGTACGCCACGCGCGTTTTTTCTGCTTTTTCTCATCCTCTCGTTCCTATTCGGCGGCTTTTATTTGTTCATCCGCTGTCTGAAGGTAATCTCGCCACATCGACGTCACCGGATCTATCCGCCCAAAGAGTTATAAGCTTTAGGTTCGTCTCTGTAGGCCGTGGCAGACGCAATTGCCGGATGGGATCTTGAAAGGTGAGACGTGAGAAGCGGGCCCTCGAACCCGGTGATCGGTGAAAGGTGATTCGTGCAGGCAAGCCGGCGGCGGGTTGAAAAAGTGGATCCTCAGGCACTAATTCAGCAAAACCGACGATCAGCTCCGTAGGAGCGAAATCGTTATAGCTGACGCCGCAAAAAGCGGGCTAGCTCCGTAGGAGCGACATCTAGTTGGGAACGTCGCTTGGCCGTAGATGTACGTATCTTAGATGCCGCTCCGAACGGAGCTGACCGTGTATACCTTGGCTAGGGCTATAAAGATTTCGCTCCTACGGAGCTAAGCATTGGGTTCCTGAATCAGAGACTGGAATTACTTGCCGTTTTCCACTCCTGCGGATGCCCGTCTTGCGTCTGCATCTTCCAGCTTTTATCTCGTTTCTTACGCGTGGGTGGGTTACCTTTGTGCCCAGCAGCCGCTTGGATGCACCTCTCACCTTTCACGTTTCACAATCACCTTTCATCGGCTTCGAGGCTACGCCTCTCACCTTCAGAGTATGCACGTTGAACGATTCTTTGTTTCTGGACTGGCGCATGCCTCTTACATTGTGACATCGGACAGCGACGCAATCGTCATTGATCCCGAACGGAGGGTGGATGGCTACTTGGACTATCTGGTTAAGAACAAGTTGTCCCTAAAAGGGATTTTTCTGACGCATCCGCATGCGGATTTCGTGGCCGGTCATGCCGAGTTGGCTGCGCGAACGGGCGCAACAATTTTTATCTCAAATCAAGCTCCCGCCACTTTTACTCACCAGGATCTCATGGAAGGCGACCGTTTCGATGTAGGCTCGATTGAGATAATGGTTTTACACACACCCGGTCACTCGCCGGATAGTCTCTGCCTGTGCGTCTACGAAAATCGCTTCCCGGTTGCGGTGTTCTCAGGTGATACTCTTTTTGCGGGCGATGTTGGCCGACCCGATCTACGGGATCGTGAACTTCCGGCTACCGACCTGGCCACCCGGCTTTACGACTCGCTCTTCGACAAGCTCTTAAAGCTTCCGCCCGAAACGAAAGTTTATCCCGCGCACGGCGCGGGGTCATTGTGCGGCCGCCAGATTTCTTCGGCGCCGTTCACTACCATCGGTCAGGAGACGGCAACGAACTGGGCCCTGCAATTAAGCAATCAGCAGGAATTTGTCGACGCCATGGTGAGCAACTTGCCGGATCGCCCAGCTTATTTCAGCCGTTCCGTGACGATTAATCTGCTTGGCGCCCCACCCTTTTCCGATCTCCCTGAA
>JAFAZK010000147.1 GCA_019239825.1 Verrucomicrobiota bacterium
CAGTACTGCAAGGAAGTTCGAGGATGCCGTGACCACGTTCAATTGTTCGTTAAGTCGCGAAAGCGCGTCTGCCAAACATCCCCGGAGGTCATCTCTGAGGGTCACTAACGCATGGCCCAGACTAACGTAGGATTCCAGATCAATCGGCACAGATAGATCTAACAATTTGGAATTGAAACAGCAGGAGAGCGTTTGTTCGAATAGGTATTTACCGCGGTAACGGGACGCCCCGGGCTCGAAGCAGCCAATAGCAATATCCAGTTCCCCTTCATCTAGCAATCGGTGGACCTCCGCTCGCTCCGCCTGCCGCCCCAACAAGCGGATGCCCGGGGCCATACTGCGAAGCCGGGCTGTGAGATCCGGCACTACCAGCAGCTCGACATCACTAGAGAAACCTAAGCGAAAAGTCCGGTCCTCTCGGCTTGGATCAAACGGCTCTTTCTGGCGTAAGATGTCCTCCATCTGTCGCAACGTTGAGCGAACTGCCGGAGCAATTTCGAGGGCGCGAGCGGTCGGTCGCATAATCGATCCGTCTCGGACAAAGAGCTCGTCTTGCAGCAGCATTCGCAAGACAGAAAGGCTGTGACTCATCGCAGGCTGTCTAACCCTAAGACGTGCCGCCGCCCGGGTAACACTGCGCTCCTCCATCAATGCGTCAAAGGAGATGAGCAGATTCAAATCGAACGAGCGCAGATCGAAATGATCGATGGAGCGCATCAGTTGGGTTGATTGGAGTCGGTGATGACCGGGTTCTAGCATACAGCAAATCAATTACTATCAGACTTCTCTAAGCATGCAGCATCTCAACAAAATCTACCAGATTGGCGGCGCCACGGTGACACGCGTCGACGAAATCCCTTTGCCCGATGTTGCCCCCTCCGTGCTCTATCCGGATCTTGATCCTGGCGCTTTTAAGCAGTATGCGCGTTTTCTTGGCGACGGCTCGTATGACCGTAACACCGGTACGCTGACTGAGAGCATCCATACTTGGCTGGTCCAGTTCTCTGATTACACCATGCTCGTCGACACTGGAGTCGGCAACGGTAAAACTTTACCAGCTACGCCCCAATTCGGTCATCTCGATTTACCGTATCTTGATCGGCTTCTCGCCGCCGGCGTCCGACCGGAAGCCGTCGATTTCGTACTCTTGACGCATGTCCATATGGATCACGTCGGCTGGAATACCCGATTCGAAAATGGTCGTTGGCTCCCGACTTTCCCCAACGCTAAGTATATTTTCTCCCGCACCGAACAACAGTACAGCGCAAGTCTGTCAGGCCATACGCCAGCACCCGATTTGCCACCGCCCAGACTCGGTAAACCGATAAGGCAGCCTGCCCCGAATGTATACGACCAAAGCGTTGCTCCCATCATCGAAGCGGGACTAGCAGAATTGATTGATGTCGATGGCGCCGAAGTCCTAGACGGGATTTCGTTTTTACCAACGCCCGGGCATAGCGTCGACCATGCCTCCATTCGTCTTCGTTCTGGCGGACAAGAAGCTCTGTTCTTGGGTGATGTCATGCATCATCCGCTGCAGGTATACCGTGCGAATCTCCGCTCCGTCTACTGCGAGTTTCCAGAAGCCGCTCGGGCCTCACGGGAAAGGATCCTTTCCGACGCTTCTCAGAATCAAGCACTCTGCTTCACTTCTCATTTCGCAGAAACTTCCGCCGGCTATGTCCGCCGGGAAAACGATGGGTTTCAATGGCAATTCGTTTAATCAAAATCCTTGGATGGCGGAGAGCCCATCCCTAGCTTATGGATACCGCGATCACTACTGAGGACTTCTTTGCTCCCAGCGACACCGCCGGGATCGACTTACACCTCCGACGTAAGCGCTTGGCTCACGTCGAAAATTTTCCTTCCGAGCGAACTTTGCTCTTGATGCACGGCGCCACTTTTTCTTCCGGAAGTTTGTTCGATGCCCCGGTGGGAGGTGCATCTTTCATGGATCAACTCGCTGCAGCCGGCTTTGATGTTTACGCGGTCGATCTGCGCGGATACGGTGCTTCGACCCGGCCGCCGGAAACAGTGGGAGCAACCGACCCAAGCAAGCGGCCTGTCCGGATCGAAACTGCCATCCGCGATCTTGGGACGGCGGTTAACTCTATTTTAGAGTCTCGCAAGCTGGATCAACTTAACCTGGTTGCAATGTCATGGGGCGGATCCGTCGCCGGCGGTTATACCGCAAAAAACCATGGCAAGATCAAACGTCTGGCACTGATTGCTCCACTCTGGCTGCGAGAAACACCGGGCCGGATTGACGCAGGCGGCGATCTTCCCGCCTACCGCGAAGTCGATCTATTCAAATACGAAGAAGCTTGGCGTGCGGCCGCGCCAAAAGACGATCGAGACGGGTTGATTCCAGCAGAATGGTTCCGCCTGTGGGCAGAAAACACTCTAGCAATCGGTCCCCGAGGAGCCGCTCCAAATACCATTCTGGCCCCTTCGGGAGCAATTCAAGATATTCGTGAATACTGGGCAGCAAACCGACCGTTTTATGATCCGGGAGAAATCCGTGTACCAGTCTTGCTCATTCATGCGGAATGGGATGTCGACGTCCCCTTCGACACGGCCCGAGATTTCTTCAGCCGGCTAACCGCAGCGCCCTATCGGCGATGGATCGAGATCGGTCAGGGCACGCATATGGTCATTCTCGAGAAAAACCGCTGGCAAGTGGTTAACTCGATCGTCGAATTCCTGAGCGAAGAGGTTGAATCGCCGACGCGATCGTTCGGTCGATCCCGAACCATTTTGCGATGATCGATGCTCATTCTCACGTATTATCGATAGCCGCTGGCGAGGTTGAGAAACGGAGATTTAACCGAATGTCGAAGAAGATCATTGCGCACTTCACGGACGCACATTTAGGGCAAAAACTCGTGATGGGACGCGGGATAGAGAAGGATAAGATGCACTATGAGCATGAACCGGCCGAGCATCAGGAGAATCTGCGGCAGGTCCTCGATGATATCGCTCGAAAGGGAATTTCCAATATTATCTTTGGGGGCGATATCGGCTCCTCGGAATCCGTCCCGAGATTCTTTGAGATCCTAAAGGCATACCCCTTCGCTCCGTCTCTCCTGCTGGGTAATCATGATGCCTATGCCGACGTGACGAAGTACTCTCGTGGTGACTCCAACGCGCTCACCGGGAAGATGTGCTTCTCACAGGATGATGGTTTTTTCCGGTCGGTGTTTCTGGATACATCGGACAACACAGTCGGTGACAACCAGCTAACCTGGCTAAGACATCAAGCCGACGGAGCAAGTAAGATCGCTCTTTTTTTGCATCACCCGATCCTGGAAGTCGATACTCCTCTGGAACGCGCCGGCGCGACGCTAAGAGACCGAGATAAGCTCAGGATGCTTCTCAACGGACTGCCCTGCGAAGTTTGGGCGTTTTGTGGGCATTATCACATGGACGACGAAGTCTGGGAGGCAAACATTCGGCAATTCGTCACACCAGCGGTCTCCTATCAGATTGTGAAGCAGGCCGAAAGGGTCGAGGTGGAAACCGGCAGAGTCGGTTATCGCGTTCTGGAAATCGACGAAGGTGAGATCCGAACCGAGGTCGTGATGCTGGATCGAACGTATCACGGAGGAGCAAAAAACAGTTGAGACGTCCAACCATTTCGTAAATGAGCGCGCAATGTCGGCGCTTTCAGCGCTAGGTCGCTGCTGGCGGGATTCCTAGGGCTTCGCCCAGGCTATAGTGACTCGTCGCTTCGCGGCTAAATCGCCCATTCGCCGTTTCGGCCCAATAGGCAATACGCCC
The DNA here is from genome assembly GCA_019239825.1 of Verrucomicrobiota bacterium. Classification (GTDB taxonomy): domain Bacteria; phylum Verrucomicrobiota; class Verrucomicrobiia; order Chthoniobacterales; family JAFAMB01; genus JAFAVN01. The sequence continues at coordinate 3,781 of JAFAZK010000147.1, forward strand.
TCCCGGACTCTCCCATTCCGATCTTAGCGGAACTGTCGAAAGAAGGCGCGCAAATCTTCCGCCAGAAGCTCCGGTTCTTCCGCGGCCGCGAAATGGCCGCCGCGAGGCATTTCGGACCAATGTTGCACATTATACCCGCGCTCGATCCAAACTCGAGGAGGGAAAGGCAGTTCTTTGGGAAAATGGGCAATACCTGTTGGCGAATGCACGAACTCCCCTTCCCCAAAATGCAGCGGCGCTTTTCTGCCTTCAAAATACATGCGGAACGAAGAGTGGACCGTTTGTGTCATCCAGTAGAGTGTTACGCTCGCTAACAGTTCGTCCCGGGTGAATCGGCGGTATACATCACCGTCGCAATCAGACCATTCCCGGAACTTTTCCAGAATCCAGGCAGCCAAACCGGCCGGAGAATCATTAAGCCCAAAGGCGGCCGTTTGCGGTCGCGTTCTCTGAACATGGGAGTATGCGCCGCGTTCGTCCGCCCATTGGCCTATCACCTTAAAAAACTCTTCTTCCGCCCCAATGATTTTTGCATCTGCATCGAGAAACGGTCGGTAAGAACCGGGAATAAAGTTCAGGTGGAGAGCGATGATGCGTTCAGAATGGCGCAATCCGAGCGCGGTGCTCACGCCGGCGCCCAAGTCTCCTCCCTGGGCAGCAAAACGATAAAATCCCAGTTCGTTCATCAGACCCGCCCACAACTCAGCGACCCGAAACACATTCATCCCGGGCGCAGCTGGGCGGTCGGAAAACCCGTAACCGGGTAACGATGGAATCACAACATCAAACGCGTCTGCGGCGCTCCCACCATGGCTGGCAGGATCGGCCAGCAACGGAATAATGCGCATCATCTCGAGAAATGATCCAGGCCATCCGTGGGTCAGGATCAATGGGATCGGAGCCGGCCCTTTGCCTCGCTCATGGATAAAGTGGATCCCAATACCCTCAGACGAGTAGCGGTAATGGTGGAACGCGGAAAATCGTTCGACCTGCGCTTTCCAATCAAAACCGTCCCTCCAGTATGCGCAGATCTGCTGGAGAAAGCTTAGGTCCACACCGTACTCCCAGTTTGCTCCCGGGATTTCATCGGGCCATCGCGTTCGTGCCAACCGATCGCGGAGATCGTCTACTGCGGCTTGCGAGAAAGGAACACTGAAGGGTTCGATGCCCATAGGTGATGGTGGAAATTTCGCTATATCCAAACGAACATTAGACGGTTTGATCTATGAAAAAAGTCTTAGTCGCGTTGTTTTGCGCCACCGCGATGGCCCCTCTGGTGTCCGGCCTTACGATCACACGCCAGGGTGGCACAGAAGAGGAATTGAAGCCGATACAGGAAGCGAGTGACGAGACCACTGCTGAACTGGATAACGAGCAAGCTGGTTACTACAATGTGGCAAATCAGGTTCACGCGAGGGTCACGGAGGTGACAAATGATACCAGAGACGACCATCAATTGATCCGCATGCATTGGACGGCGAATGCGGACGTTTGGATTCGGGCATTCAAGCTCCAGTTCACCTATTTTGACGAAAATCGGAAGCCGATTAAAACCGAAAGCCGGTGGATTTGCAGCCTGAACGAAGATGGTTCTTTCAATATGATTCCACCTCATTCGCCGATCGATGAGTGGCACGAGCTCACGTTGCTAACCGACGAGGCGAACAAGCTAAAATCGGTGACCGTAGCAGTCGAAATTGCATACGAATCAGACTAAGCCACTTACTCCAGGATAACAGAACCAGCGGCGGTCATTTCGGCCCTCAAAATTGGTTTTTCCCCGTCCCCTCCGATATAAGAAATGGCATCTTGAATCTTTTCGAATTCAAACACTTTGCCCCGCTTTGTCCTGAAATGAGGCATCGCGATTGTTCCCGAGAGCTGTTGCAATGCGGTTTCGAGTTCTCGCGGATTCTGTACTGTCGCACTCCGGAAATTGCTAAAGCTCTTAAGACTAAGGTCTTTCGCCATCAAAACATCGCCAGCGATGCGAAAGAAACCCTCGGTACCTAGACGGCCATACGAATAAATCGTCGCGTGAGCCGGGAGTGATGGAGCAATCCGATTGACCAGTTCCGCGCCAACGCCATCGAAAACCGCGGTCGTTTCGAGTCGTCGCGTTATATCGGCAATATCCTGCTCGAAAGACCTCGATTCTTGGACCAACACGTTGTCGGCGCCAAGATTCCTCAACTCCTGTTTACCCTGTTCGTCTCGCACGAGACAAAGAACCGGAATCCGATTCGCCAGGGCGATCCCCAGCATCGCGATCCCGGTGGCCGACGCGCCCGCCGTGATCAGAACACCTTTGTGACCTTCGCTGGCAGCCTGTCTCCAAAATGCATAGGGAGTTATGACATTTACCAGCGATCCGGAATAGTCCTGCGTATCGACCTCGTCTGGTAGAAGGATACAGTTCAATCGGTGCAACTGCGCGTATTCGCACCAGGTACCGATTAGATTTTCGCTTTTTTGCAAAGACCTATAGACCGCCACTTTTTTCCCAACGTAGCTTGGCGGCACCCCTTCCCCTGCGGAAACGACGATGCCCGCACCAGAAACACCCCACACATCATAGACGCTAAGTGCCAGATCGGGTGGAGGCATGCGCCCCAAGAAAAATTTATCACCCGGATTGATCGCGCATGCATCCATGCGAACGATGACGTGGTCACGCGGCGGCTTCTCCGGCGTTGGAACATCGCGCGCTATCAGCGTTTGATTAGCTACAACACAAATTGCTTTCATATTCGTTTTACTATTTCCGAGAGGGCTAAGCAGCGTTGACAAGATCTAGAGGCCTTAAGTTGTCAGACTACTTTCAGGACAATTTTACCGCGAACGTGCCCTTTTTCGCTTAACTCGTGAGCCTGTCGTGCATCGGAAAGCGCTAACACTTTTTCGACGAATACCTTTACGCGCCCTGAATCAACGAGCTTCGCGATTTCTGCCAACTGCGCTGAATCTGCCTGCATACCGAGCATTTCAGCACGCACACCATACTTGGCAGCCAGTTCGGGCGCCGGTGGTTGGACAAGAGAAATCAGAATGCCGCCTTTGTTCAGGACCTTCCAAGAACGTTCCTGGGTATCGCCACCAATGGTGTCAAAGACTACGTCCACACCTTCGACTGCATCGTCAAAGCGCGTCTTTTCGTAGTCGCTGGGTTCGTCAGTTCCAAGCTCCTCGAGAAAAGCCTGATTTTTCGCTGAAGCGGTCCCTATCACATACGCACCCTTCCATTTAGCTAACTGGACAGCGAAACTCCCCACCCCTCCGGCGGCGCCGTGAATCAGCACCTTCTGGCCGGCGGCAAGCTGCGACTTTTCGAGCAGTGCTTGCCACGCGGTTAATGCCGCCACAGGGATCGCGGCCGCTTGTAAATGATCAACCGACTTCGGCTTGAGCGCCGCTTCTGGCTCTGTGAGGATCGCGTACTCGGCGTAGGTGCCGTCGCGGTTTGTCTTGGCGTAAACTTCGTCGCCTTGCTTAAATTTGGTGACCCCAGGGCCAACGGCTTCGACGACCCCGGAACCATCCCAGCCAGGAATAAACGGCGGGCTATGAGGAAAGAAGTCCTTCAAGTAACCGGCGCGGGTCTTCCAGTCCAAAGGATTGACCGACGCTGCCTGAACTTTAATGAGCAACTCACCAGCAGCCGGCATCGGGACTGCCACATCTTCGTACCGCAGTACTTCCGGGCCGCCGTAGTTGTGAATTCTGATCGCTTTCATGCAGGTATTATCCGACGGCCCCTTAGCAGCTGAGAAAGACTATGTTTCTTGCCTGAGCATAACTGATAGGTATACTCCCCAGGAGGCCCAGAATCACAAATTACAGATGACAAATGGGGAGTCTCCCTCGGAACGTTTAGTGGCCCGCCCGGCATCTGTCATTTGTGATCTGTCATCTGTGATTTTTGCTTTGGTCCATGGAGCTTCGGCATCTTCGATACTTCGTCTGCGTAGCCGAGATTGAAAACGTCTCGCGCGCCGCGCTAAATCTGCACATCTCACAACCGGCACTGAGCCGGCAGATTCGAGACCTTGAGGATGAGCTCGGTGTACTGGTGCTAGAGCGCACTGCCAAATCGGTGAGCTTGACCGAGGCCGGACGCGTTTTCCTTAAGGAAGCTCGCGCCGTCTTAGAGCGGGCGGATCAAGCGATAAAAAAAGCGCGAGCGGTCGCCGGTGCAGACATCGAGTTGCGCGTTGGCCATTCGCCTACTCCCATCGCGCCTCTGCTGCCGGTGATCCTCCGGGCCTTTCAGCGCGCAATGCCGCAGGTCCGCCTAAGATTATACGACTGGACAAATACTGAGAATCTTCGTGGCTTACGTGAGGGCCGGTTACATCTTGCATTTGCGTGGCTTCCGCCACGAAAATCTGCACTTCAAACCTTGCGCTTCGAAGCATTAAGACAAGAACATTCCCGTTTGGCGGTGTCGCCAAAACACCGGTTCGCCCGCCGCGATAGCGTGTCCTTGGCGGAAGCGGCTCGTGAACCCTTCGTCGGCTACAACCGCGGAGAATATCGCGACTACTACCGGCGTCTGAACACCGTTTTTGCCAAAGTCACAGCTAAGCCTCGGATCGTTGAAGAGCATGATGGATTCTCTAGCCTCATTCCGGCGATCGAGTCTGGCAGAGGAGTTGCACTAGTATCCGAGTCATTCGTTCACTCGGCCGGCAAGAGAGTGAAGCTTGTGCGCCTTACTCCTGAAGCAAAACCTGCCACTCTTGCCATCGTGGCACCTGCCGGCCCACTTTCCGCCGCAGCCGAGAAGTTCTGGCAGTGCGCTAAAGACGCGGCGTCTCAAGCGGCACGATAGATGCCACTTAGGCGCACGTATTACATAATCGCTAGCGCGATCGCCTACTCGCTCACTTCCAACCTGGCACCCGTAGGCGTTGGTGCCGGAGGTCAACTTAAACGGATCTCCGCTGTTTTCAGTGGGTATCGCGTGCAGTAGAAGAGTCTGCTGCAAGGTCAGACTCTTAATTGAACAGAAGAGCACCAAGGTCACCAAGGGGGAATGTGCTCCGTAGGAGCTAAATCTTTATAGCCGTGGAAAAAAATTGCGGGTTAGCTCCGTAGGAGCGGCATATATCGACAATATTTGCTCACCCCAATTCGCCTTGCATGCCGCTCCTACGGAGCTAGCCGCGGGTGAGATACGGTGGGCTATAAAGATTTAGCTCCTACGGAGCACGCTGACCGTTGCGACCTTCTGTTAACGTTTCTTCGCAGTTTCCTGTTTCTCATGGCCGGGTACCTACATGAAACAGCGGAGAGCCCCTTAAACTGAGAAAGCGGCTCTCAAATTTACCTCACAGGTAATAAATTTATACAGGCTCCGCCCGCGAAAGCTCCCCTAGTCGGCGTTCGGATCCTCATTCCGGCAGTTCAGACATTTAGCAACTACTAACAGCTCAATCGTGCATTCTGTGAAACTGATATGCCTATAACTAAATCCTGGTTACTTAGCTGCTCATGCTTACTGCTTGGGCTCTGTGTACCTGCGTTCTCGCAGGATACGATCAAGATCGGCGAATTCGGCTCATTAACGGGAGACAACGCCAGCTATGGCGTTTCGCAAAACCAAGGGATCCAAATGGCAGTCGAAGAAATCAATAATTCTGGTGGCGTGCTTGGCAAAAAGCTCGACCTGACGGTTGAAGATAACCAAACCAAGCAGGGCCAGACTACCACGATCGTCCGGAAGTTGATTTCTCAGGACCACGTGGTGGCCTTGCTGGGAGAGGTTGCGTCATCAAAGACTCTGGAAGCGGCGCCAGTTGCGCAAGAAGCGAAGATTCCGCTCATTGCGACCGGAGCCACTAACCCGAAGGTGACTCAAGTCGGTGACTACGTTTTCCGGGTTTGCTTCATCGATGACTTTCAGGCGGTCGTCATCGCGCGGTTTGTGCTCGAAAAGCTACACAAAACGAAGGTCGCCTTTATGAGCGACGTAAAACAGGATTATAGTGTCGGCCTCACCCACTTTGCCAAGGACTATCTTGAAAAGAACGGCGGCCAAGTTGTCAAAGAACAGAGCTACAGTTCGGGAGACAAAGATTTCCGAGCTCAGTTGACCGATATCAAATCGGCCAATCCGGACGTAATCCTCATAACCGGTTACTATCCTGAAGCATCCCTGATCATTCGAGAAGCCCGGCAGTTGGGAATTAAAGCCGCATTTGCCGGCGGTGATGGCTGGGATGGTGCGTCGTTGATTCCCGTGGGTGGCAAAGCCATCGAGGGTTCCTATTTTTCGAACCATTTTTCTACCGAGGACAAGTCAGCTGCGGTGCAGCAATTCGTGGAGAAGTACAAAAAGAAATATAATAAACTGCCCGACGCTTTTGCTGCCCTTGGTTACGATTCCGTTAATCTCCTGGCAGACGCGATTAAACGGGCCGGGAGTACCGATCCTGAGAAAGTGCGCGACGCGATTGCCGGCACCAAGGATTTTCCCGCGGTTACCGGCAAGATCACGATAAATCCCGAACGCAATGCAAACAAGTCGGCGGTGATCATCACCATCAAGAACGGAGCGCTGCATTACTTTGAAACGATAGAACCAAAGTCGACCTAGCTATCAACCTTCTTCAGCTGAATCGGAGATGCGTGAATTTTATAACCTCATAGGTAAAGCCGCGGCGTGGTTGACGCTTGCCGGCCCTGGCAGGAAATCGTCGGCGCTGAGGCCATCCGGCACCGTATTCGTCGCTGTCGTACTATTTTCCGCAGAACCGGGGCAAGCCGCATCGCCGGCCATCGAGCCAATGACGGTTGTCAACGTGCAAGCGGAGACGGGCTACTTCCAGGATCCGTATCCAGTGCACAAAGCCCCTGCTAATTCACCCGAAATTCAGCTGATTTCAGGCACGACCCCGGCACTCTTGAACGGCGCTTACCCGCTCCAGCCGCAAGGCTTTCAGGCACTGCCGGTGGCTATAAATCGAGACCCATTGCAGCCAGAAATAGACAAGGCTGGCTCGACCTTTACCAACTATCAGAACCTGGACATGTTCCAAACTTCCTCCGGCGAATGGCACATGGTTCTGGCGATCGGTGTAATAAAGGACGGCGCCCCTCACTACTGGACGGTCGTTGTCCACGCTCATCCAGATGTGCCGGCAAAGCCGGGCTTGGCTCCGACTCAGTGGACAGCCGACACTGTGCTGTCCGGATCATTCTCAACGTTTCTGAATGGTAACTACGACTGCAAATACTTCGAAGACAAAGGCCAGCTTTACCTAGTCTACGTAGAAAACCTGAAAGCCAACCCGGTGCGGAATGGGATTGTCATTCAGCCGATGTTGTCACCAGCTAAGCCAGCGCCGGTTGCTCCGACACTTCTTCTACAACCGAATGAACACGGCGGCGGTTTCAACTCCGAGTTATACGCAAATACCACGGCCAAGGTCATTGAAGTGGCCAATCTGGCGTTTATAAACAATAAGTACGCCCTGGCTTATTCAACGGGCGCATATCAAACGGCGGGGTACAAAGCAGGCGTTGCCTGGTCAGACACCTTGTTGCCTGAGCCAGGCCCAACCTATCGAAAAGTGCTGATGAAAGATACGCATGGGGTTTGGGGAAATCCCGGGCATCAAGAGGTCCGTTATCTCTTGCAGTCTCAGGAAGTCGATTGGCCCAACTACTGTGGTGACCAGGTTATCGGACCCGGTGTACCCTCACTCAATCAGAGTCCGGGTGGTAGTTGGTATCTATTCTTCGGAGGATTCGCTCCGAAGGACACTCCGCCCATCGGGGGCGGCGCGTTTGAAGCAAGTCATCGCAGGCCTTTTTATTTGGGGCTGAAGGTAAGTGTCCCGGCTGACGCCCGTGTAGACAGCGTTTCTGATGCGGAACTTGCGAGTTGGATCACAGAAGAAGCGCAGTAATGAGCATTTTGAGAGATTTCGACCTTCGGATTTCCCAAAAGCGCGTCAGTACAGGTTCCGCTCATCAATGCGAGCTGGACGCCTCCGGGTAGGTCGTTCGGCCGGAGAATCGATTAGCCGAGTGAGCAATTGCCAACCATAGGCTCGACCGAGGTCGACCCCAACTTCTTTTCTAGCAAGATATTACACTGACCCGGCTATCGCGGGCTCGCCGCGCGAATAGAATGGAGAAACCAGTATTCCTCTCACACGTCTTGACCTGTGTTGCCGAAGGTTTGGATCCGCGATCACAAACAGCAGCGCCGCGTCTTCCAGACTCGCAAGGTTTGTGGATCCATAGGTGAGTCACTTAAGTGGTAAAAACTCTAGCGGGTTTTGTGGAGGCCGGTTTTTTTGAACAACCAGGCTCTAAAAATACCGTTGAGGCTGATGATTAGAATGATGTGGAGACAGCCTGCATTTCTCAGAACGATTAAGGCTTTCGCGCTGCTCGGTTTTCTTTTCAGCGGTGGGCTTCACCTGGCCACTGCTCAAGAGTTTGGCCACCCGCTTTTTCACAGCTTCGGGCTGGGAAATTACGGCCCGATCGGGCAGCTTTTTGCGGTGACTGAGGATGCCCGAGGTCGCATGCTATTCGGTTGTCGAAACGCCATTTTGACATTTGACAATTATCGATGGGAAACAATTGCCACACCGGAGACCGGGTCCATCAGCGGGTTAGCGATCGACGATGCCGGGACAGTCTGGTTCAGCACCAGCACTCAGATCGGTTATCTGTCTTGGGTCGGCAACCAACGTCGTACGGTTAAGGTATATAGCGGTGCATTAGGTGCGAACTCCAAAGTCATCTGCTTTGATCACAAAATCTATTTTGCCACCGAGAACGGTCTGTTGATCTGGCATAGTGGCAACTTGTCTGTCCGGCCTTGGACCATCGATTCGATCAATCCCTCTTCTCTGACGGTTTTTCATGGGAAGATTGCTGTCGGGAGCCGAAACGGTTCCATTTATGAGCTGGCGGGAGACCGGTTCAACGAGATTGCAGAAACGCCAGAGAAAGATCCAGGGGCGGTTCGCGCAATCGTGGACTGTCCGATCGGAGATGGATTAGTCATAAAACAGACGGGTATTTTTCAGAAGATAGGATTTAACCTGGTTCCATGGAGAACGAATATTGATTCCTCGCTGGAAGGTTCCAGCATATTCAGTGCGAGGTGGATTCTGGGAAAGTATTTGGCAATTCTCGTGCAGAGCCGGGGCATCTTCCTCGTGGATGGAGAAGGCCATCTTGTTGAAAGTTTTACCATCAATAACGGCCTGACCGACGCCGGTTTCCAGGCACTCGGCGAAGATCGGGACGAAGGGCTCTGGACGTGCAGCAATACCAAGATTTTCCGGATCCAGTTCGGATCAGGTTGCACGGTGTTCGATCACGAATCGGGACTGCCAGGTGGCTCTATCGGCGAAGTTGTCCGGTTCCAAGGGAAGGTCTACTCTGGAGCACAACGCGGGGTGTATGTGCTGCGAACAGATGCCAGCACGGCAGAGGCGTCACGTTTCGTTCCATTCAGCGATCGAGATGTGGCAGTTAATGGGATCACTATTAATGGGGGTGCTGCTTTCGTTTACAGTAATTCCGGCACCTATTTGCTTGATCCGGCCAGCTCAAGGCTGAACCAGATTGGACCCGGCGCTTTGTATATCACTCCCTCAAAGCTCGATTCGACACGCATTTTTTTAGGGACAGCAACAGGAGTGCAATCGATCCGAAAATCCAATGACCAGTGGCGCTTCGAGGGATCCCTACCTTCATTTCCCTACGCAGTTGAGGGGATAGAGAGCGATGCAGATGGTAACTTGCTCGTTTGCACAGACAACAACGGGTTTTACCGGGTCAGGTTAGCAAAAAACGCATCCACTGCTTTTCAATCAGCGGTCGTGGAGCCCCTCTTAGACCGAGAGGATACACAAGTTCCGTCCGGGAATGGCTCGATTTGCTTTTGGCGTGGAAAGACGTTGCTGGTTGGCGCCGATCGCGTCTGGCAGCTAAGCAACGACAGCAACCGACTGGAGCCTTTCGAGCTGACAGTCAAGAGTCTGCCTTCGCGCAAAATTTCTTCGATCAATGTGAGCCGGCTCACGGATGATTACGTCTGGGTCGTTAGCAGACCGCCCGGCGCTGGCCCACGAATTGGGTTTGAAGTTGGTAAGCTATATCAAAGCGGCAAGTACGAGCCACTGTCACACCGCGTCACCTACCCCGCAGGAGTTATTTATAGTATTTGGGACGAGAATATTGATGGAGAACCGGTTGTGTGGATTGCCGGCGATTATGGCCTGAGGCGCATCAACTTGGACCGGCCCGCGTTCAACACCAGAACATTCGACGTTTATTGCAACGAACTTATACCGGCAGATACGCCACCCACGACGGTCCAAAACGGTCAGAATCTGGCGCTCAAATACGACGACCGAGATTTTCAAATCTCGTTCGGGACGGACCACTTTAGTGTCGGAAATGAACTGTCCTACTGGGTGCAGCTTGAGGGCCAAGTCAAGCGAGCGTTTGCGCCGACTACTTCACCGATTTGGCGGTCCGGCGCTCTCAACGAAGGGCGATATCTGGTCCACGTAAAAGCTAGGGATAGCAATGGGGTGGAAAGCAAAGAATTCACATTCGGTTTTACCATCGCGCCTCCCTGGTACCGCACTGTCTGGATGAAGATCGGTTGGGGAGCGCTAACCATTCTTGCTTTCTATTGCTTTAATCGCTGGCGGACCTGGAGGCTGAGATTGCGTCAGCGCGAGTTGGAGCAAACGGTGGAATTGCGGACCCGAGAGTTACGCGATAACGAGATCCAGCTCAGGAGTGCCAAAGAAGCCGCCGAATCAGCCCGTCAGAACGCAGACAGCGCCAATCGGGCAAAAACGGTTTTCCTGGCTAACATGAGCCACGAGTTGAGGACACCGATTAACGGGATTCTTGGCTACGGACAACTCCTCCTGCGACGCCTGGACATCAACGCCGATGTTAAAGCGAAGATAAAAAGAATCATTACTAGCGGAGAACATCTGCTCGGTGTGATTAACGAGGTCCTTGACCTTTCGAAGGTCGAAGCGGGAAAGTTAGCGGTGAACTTTCGCTCGGTTGACTTGCGCAAATTTCTCGCCGGAATTGTGGACGAATTTGAAGTCCGGGCTAGCGGGGCGAATGTTCGTTTCGTTCACCAAATTCAAGGTAACTGGCCACCTTCGATCGAAACCGATCCGCTGCGTTTAAGACAGGTTCTGTACAACTTACTCGCAAACGCTTTCAAATTTACCAATCAAGGCGAAGTCGCCCTTCGCATTACCATCGAACAAACCCGATTAATTTTTCAGGTAAAAGACACCGGCAAAGGGATCTCCCAATCAGATTTGCCGTTGATTTTCGAGCCATTCTATCAGGCAACTAGCAACGATCCCAAGAATCAGGGCGCGGGACTAGGACTGCATATCACCAAGCAGGTGGTTGAACTGCTTGGTGGCAAAATATCTGTAGCCAGCGAACTCGGGCATGGTTGCAGCTTTACCGTCGATATCCCTCGTCGAGACGCCAGTCCGGTTTTTCCCAAATTGGAATCTCGACAAATCATTGGCTATCAAGGACCGCGTCGGAAGATTTTGATTGTGGACGACGAGTTACTCAATCGTCTGATGTTAAGAGAGCTTTTATCGCTTGTCGGCTTCGACACCGCCGACGCCAGCACACCTAGAGAAGCATTTAGTCTGCTTAGAGATCACGTTGACGCGGTAATCTCCGACATTCGAATGCCAGGATACGACGGACATACCTGGTGCCGTGAGTTAAGATCGGCTCCGGAGACTAAGCACCTGATTATCATTGCCTCATCCGGGAGCGTATTTGCTGATGACCAACGTCTGGCTCTTGATTCCGGTTTCACCGATTTTCTCCCGAAACCAGTGATGGAAGAAGAATTATTTGAGACGCTGGGGCATCATCTGAAACTGAACTGGATCTATGCCTCGCCGACTCGAGTACTTGAATGACTTTTTCGCCGATTAGCCATTTCTCGGCGTACCATCCTCTATCCCAAGCTTCCCGCTGATGCGACGAGCGGTGGCCAGACGAGCGTCCGTCAATGGTTGGTAGGCAGACCGGACCGCCGCCACTACTTCCAGCGGCGCGGTGGACACCGATCCGCTATTAAACGGCGGATCCGGTGCATATTGAATCTCGAGTTGTATCTCTTGTGCCTTCTGCGTGCCGCAGATCAACTCAGCCACCCGCAATGCGCCGTCGATCCCAGCAGTTACCCCTGCAGCACTTACTAGATTACCATCCACCACTACCCTTTCATCGACGGGAATGGCTCCGAAGTAGCTCAACAGGTGGAAAGCGGCCCAGTGGGTGGTCACTTTTCTGCCTCGCAACAAACCAGCGGCGCCGAGAAGCAAGGCTCCTGTGCAAACCGAAAAGACATACCTCGCATTCATGGACTGGCGACGAATGAACTCCAGAGTCTCTTCGTCATCCATCAGCGCCTCTTGTCCCGGGCCTCCAGCCACATGCAGCAGGTCAAGCTGACCTACTTCCGCAAACGTTTTTTCCGGGGTCAGAATCAATCCACGTCCATCCCGTAATGGTCCCCTTTCTTTGGCGATGCTGACGCAGGCCGCATTCGGGATTCTGGAAAAAACTTCGAATGGGCCCGTAAAATCGATCTGATCGACTCGTGGAAAGATCACTGAGCCGATGTGCAGCTGCACTGATTGTGTCTGATTCATGATGTTGTACCCTAATGGTGAGGCGTTTACGTATCCTGGATACAATGACCGTCTGCCGTTAGACCTCACTGTTCAAATACCTCGCTGTTAATAAAAGCAAACGCCGACATAAAGTGAAAAGATTCAACTAAGACCAAACTTCGCTTCCTTTTATTACCTGGCAGGTAATTGGTAGGGAATTCCGGTGGCTGCTCTGGTCTTGGATCGATATTGGAACGTGCTCGTGACGAATGACTCTGCGTTCAGACGCTTATCTGATTGAAGGGGATCAAGGGCTGACGCTGACTCGATGCCGGGTTTTCGGATCGGGAGGCAGCCGTCTTCGCAGCGATCCGCGGGCTCGGCCGTTGCAGCCGGCGCCTGGCCTGTTGCCGCCACTTCTGTGCCGGCTGTTCTTCCATCCCAACGAGCCGATGGAACCAGCGGCGAGAACTCGAGATTCGAATCCTCTCGGCCACGCGGGAGCCCCGTTTGGCGTAAATTCAGTATATTCAAATTGCTATTGGCTTGAGATGAAACGCGTTTTCTGCGGTCATCGTCCGAACGCCGAATGCATTTGCCATCCCTACGTAGGGGCCTGACCAGCCTCCCGCTCTTGATACTCGCCGGCCTGGCAGCCTTTAGTCTGGGCGGATCCACGGCGAATGCCCAAAATCTCGCGACTTCCCCGACGTTATCCGCTGCCGGGAGCTCAGGAACCTCGGAGACCGGGACCTTGTCGGCGTTTTCCTACGAGCTCTCCACCGATGCTGCCTTCATCGGTAGAGGCTCGGTCGACCTCGGTAGCAAGACGGTTGGTATCTTTAAGGAGGTCACTAGCTCGGCTAGCTTTGTGCTTTCAGGTCAGATCTCCAACCCGTTTATTCTGCGATTAGGTATCGATTGGGACCGGTTTGCTTTCAACACCGGTAACCGGCTAACCCCATTACCAGCTTCGGTCGACGCTCTGGACGCGGTCATTGGAGGTGATATTCAGCTCACCTCGGCCTTGCTCATCAGAATAGAGGCTCACCCGGGGATCTACGGCAGTTTCAACGAAGTCACCGGACGCGATTTTAACATGCCCGTTCGGATTGGGGCATCTTACTTTAAAAGCGACAGTCTGATCTACGTCGCCGGAGTTAGTATCGACGTAAATTCGGACTGGCCGGTTATTCCCGCGGTCGGCCTTTACTGGAAGGTGTCGGACCGTTGGGTGATCGACGGCGTCGCTCCCCGGCCACAGCTCCAGTATATCCTTTCGGATAAGATAACCCTCTTTGCTGGAGCCGACCTGCAGACGGAGACCTTTCGGGTGGACAATCAGTTCGGCACCTCGCGCGGTATACCAAAGTTGAATCACGCCATTCTGGATTTTTGGGAGATCAGGGGCGGCGCCGGTTTAACTTGGGCCATCACTGGCAAAATCAAACTTGACCTCGAAGGGGGTGTTGTTCCCTATCGCCAATTCGATTTTAATCGAGCAGATTTCAATATGTCCTCTTCCAGCTGGTCGCCATATATTCGTCTCGGTTTATCCGCCAGCTTTTGAAGCAGAGTATTCGGAGATGGGACATTTCGAGATGCTGCGACCTAGCTCCGTAGGAGCGAAATCTTTATAGGTACGTGCAAACAAAGCGGGTTTAGCTCCGTTAGGAAGCGGCATCTGGGTTTGGCTTCAATCGCCGCACACGAACGTCTTGTTGATATGTCGCTCCTAACGGAGCTAGCCGTGTTTTGCGTCATTGTATCTATAAAGATTTCGCTCCTACGGAGCTAGGCCGGGACATACATGATAAGTATGCTTCTCAAGCTGTCTCCTTCACCTACCTAGCCGCTTTCGCTAAGCCTTCTAATGAGTTAACCGGGTCAGAAGGCCGCTAGTTTCCACTATTCGCGTCCACTCGCTGTTCTATTCCGGACGCCAGGATTCGAACTCGGAAAATCCAGCCCAGGCGCCAGGTTGAGGGGTCACTATGACTCGTAACTGCTGGGTAGAAATCGCGGGGAACGTGATCCGATTCAGATCATTCCCAACCGGCGTGCTGGGCTGGCGATTTTGATTGGGGATATCTTGCCATTGCCCGTTAGTATCCAGGTATTGGAGCTCATAACTGACCGGCGGTTTAACTCCTCCGTTGTCATTATAGAAATAAATCCTGATATCGCTAACCGATTGAACCTGACCGAAATTAACCGACCACCAATCGGTTGGATTGGGTGATCCGTAGTCGGTCCAACGTGTATTCGGGATATTCAGGAAAGCCACTTGCCCGTCGATGGCTCGTTGAGCGTCATCATAAGGGCTGGTGTATGACGCGCTGGCAATCGGATATGGAGCGGGGGAAAGCGGCCCTCCCCAAGCGTTCACCGCGTCATTGACGAGAATCGGCAGATTTTGGCGTCGCCCTGGCGGAACCGGAATGATCACCGGCTGGATGGCGCTCTTCGCAAGGACAACGTTGCCATCAATATAAACTCTGAAGCCCGCGCCTTGCTGATAGTGGGAGCCATCTCGATCCCAAACAATAGAAATATTCCGGCCATGATAAGCGACGTTTTCCACGGCGAAGTAATCCCACGAATCCGGGACCAACGGATTGATAACTAACGTGTCCGTCAGTTGCGGACGGATCCCGAGTAGTCCGGAGAGAACCAGATCGTTGAAAGTCGAATGATTGTAGTCTTCGCTGTGGTTAGGCGTGTCATAAATCCAGTCCGCTTGATCAGGATCATGCGCCTCGGCTACGTAGGGTTGCCCGTTCTTCTGTTGAGCAAACGCGTAGGCTGACAACACATTGTAATAGTCCTGCTTCGTCACGTAAGTTTGAGGTGGATAATCGATCAGCAGATTGGCCAAACCGGTTAAAGTCTGGCTGGTAGCATACGGCCACACGGGCCCATCCCAGTGACAACAACCGCTGGCCGCCTGGTACATAAACCACTGGCTGCGGCGCTCGACCGTCGTCGTGCTGAAGTCGCTGAAGAAGCCTTCTGGATCCAACAATTCGGTCCAAGCGACCGAACGATTCGGGCCTGGCATTTCGAACATCCACGGCACAAAACCGATCTCCTCGCGATCGACAATTTTAATTAGGTCCGGATTATTATCTAGCATCACATGCTTATAAAAGTCGGTAGTGGAATCCCACAGGTACTGGTCTTGAGCTTTCTGCAATTGAGCGGCCTTAACAATGAACTGAACCGAGGTAGTCAGATCCCCCTTTAACGCCGCCAAGATACTGATGGCCTTGGCATCTCCGAATTGATAAGCATTGATGGTCGGACGGTATCCGTCGCCCCCGTGATACGGATCCGGACTTTGATAGGAACTGGCTGAATACTCCATGGCATCCCAAACCGGTGTTTGCCAATAAAGCCCAAGTTGCTGATTAAACTGACCGGACCAGCCGTTATAAAAGGCGATTAACTGCGGCAAGAGAGTAGTCGCGAAACCGATGTTCCCGGTGACTTTAACTCGCTGAAGAACGGCGGATCCGGCCCAGAACGAGTATTCGTGCGCCCAGTCGGTGGTATTGGGATTCACGCTATCGTTAGCCGGCTTGGCGCTGGCGCCATCTCCGGTGAGCCAGAAACGGATATGATCATCGAGATAACGCTGGTCGCGTATCCAGCGCGCTTCGGCGATATGATGGCCGGCAGCTGCAGATATTCCCCCGTACGGCGCCGAGTAGAAAACCGGACCCAGGAACTCGGTCACAATCCAGCCGTTCTTTGCTCCAGTATATTTCTGCGCTTCATGGGCCACTCGCCACCGATAGTAGTAAACGCTTTCGATCGTTTGATCCGGAAGATCGATAAAGGGCACGTTAGCCTGGTACCAGGCTGGTTCCGGGAACCCGCTGAGCACGGCGTCCTGATTAACGAAATGAGTGGTGGGTCCGACCACCGGATAAACCGGTGGAGGTGTCTGAGCAAAACTCGTTGCTGAACCGAAGACGGAAATGCCGGCTAATGCGAGGCCCAGGCTGAGTTTGGAGGCAGGTGCAGAGAACGCTGCACGAAGGAATGCAAACGGTTTCATTGGGGGAATCCTTTCGAGATACGAACTGTCCTATTTATAAAAGCCTAAACAGCGTACCGATAACGCGCTTGTGCTTACCAGCAAATTCCACTCGCAGAGGCCTCCCAGTAAGCATCATGGCGAACGCAACACCCAAGTCGTCTCGCCGGCGGCACAAATGAAACCGAGGTTTTGCAAGATCGGTCTGCTCGTTTCTCGAGCGTCGGAGATAAGGTAACGACAACCACGACGTTGGGCTTCCTTAGCGCGTTCGGCCACCAGAGCGCGATATAAACCTTGCCGGCGGTAAGAAGGACTGACGCCGCCTCCGAATAGCAATCCGAAATTCGGCCAACCCATCTCAAGACGAGCGGAAGCAACCGCCATACCGGAAACCAACGCGACGTAGAGTGCTAGGTTGGGGTCATCCAAGCAACTGGAATACGCAGCCAGCCGCCAGCTCTCGTCCTCACCGAAGGCCGCACCAGATGCTTCGATGAAGCCTGGCAAGTCGGCCACGGTGGAGACCCGCCGAATCTCGACCTCCCGCGCGACCGGCGCCGTTAGTTGATTCGCCAGATCAAAAATCATTAGCGTTCCGGGCGGCTCCGGCTCGAACCCTGCCTCTGCCAGCCAATCGCCCAGCCCGGCTGGCTCGTCATGTTGGTAAACCCGCCAGATCAACTGGTCACCCCGAGAGCGAAAATAAGCGGCTTGACTGGCCACCGCTGCACGCGCGGCGGCTGGGGCCGAATCCCACCAACAAATGAAATTGAAATGGCCGGTCAATCGGGTAACACCACCCGTTCGCTCGATTTGGACTCCCGGTTGCGCTTGGGGCCGCGCCCGGACTTCTGAATCATACTGGGAGAGGACGCGGCCGAGATCCATTCAGTGACACTATCGCAAGATGAGCTGGTTTTGAAGTGGAGCGATTCGAAAAGGGACGAACCTACTCGATAAAGAGGTTAGACGGCCTCAAAGAAAGCGCTTGCGCAAGCGTTTGCTTATGTTACCTAGCCTCAATGGAATGATCGTGTCTTCCGCTTCCCCCCAAGCAGCCAGTCCTTCAATCCATAAGCTCCCCCTCTCCCCGGCTTCATGTTCCTGACGTCTCTGATAAACAGATCGACACTGCCAAAAGACGTATGAATCCTCAGCCTACCGAGTTCGCATCTGAGAAAGGCGCTGGCCAAAGCGTCCTTGGTCTGCGGAAGGCAACTAAGGTTTTTGGCGGTACAGTGGCTTTGCAGGACGTTTCTTTAAATCTCCGCTCTGGCGAGGTCCTGGCGTTGCTAGGAGAGAATGGCGCCGGCAAGAGCACCTGCGTCAAGCTGCTAAGCGGCTTGTATCGGCCTGATCAGGGCGAAATTATCCTCGACGATGTTCCGACCGAGCTGACCTCACCACTGGACGCATTCCAGCGCGGTATCTCAGTAGTGCACCAACATCCGGGCCTGTTCGGCGACCTCAGTGTGGCCGAGAACGTTTTCGTCGGGCATATGCCCAGGGACAAATTCCGCCGATTGGATCATGCCGCCATGCAGGGGCGAGCGGCAGAGCTCCTGGACGTGGTCGGTCTCGATTGTGATCCGAGCGTTCCATTGAACCGCCTGCGCAGTTCCGAACAACAATTGGTTGAGATCGCGCGCGCACTCTCTGCCGAGGCGCGCGTCTTGATTCTGGATGAGCCCACAGCCGCTCTATCGCAAAGAGAAGTGGAGCGGTTGTTCTTGGTTATCCAGCAACTGCGCACACGGCAGGTTGCGATGATGTTTGTTAGTCATAGGATGGAGGAGATCTATCTCTTGTCGGACCGAGTAACCGTCTTGCGAGATGGACATCATGTAGCTACCGAACCGGTCAGCTCGATGTCGCGGGATCGTGCGGTTCAGCTGATGGTCGGCCGATCCCTTAGCGGCATGTATCCCGCAAAAGACCCACAGCCCGGTGAGATCTTCTTCGAAGTGTCCGCGCTCGGCTTGGGCGATGTTTTCACGGACGTTTCTTTCGCCGTGAGGACCGGAGAGATACTCGGGCTGGGAGGGCTAGTCGGTAGCGGCCGGACTGAGATTGCGCGCGTCATTTTTGGAATCGATCAGCCAACCCAGGGGACGATGCGGCTGGCGGGTAGACCGATCTCATTTCGTTCGCCGAGCGACGCCATGGCGGCAGGGATCGCTTACTTATCAGAGGATCGATTGGGTCAAAGTCTCGTCATGGATCAAGCGATCTTGTCGAACGCAACTTTACCCACAATCGAGCGAGCCACCGTGGCGGGCCTCATCAGCGCAACCAAAGAACTTGCCCTGGTCCGGCCTGATCTCGAGCGGATGAAACTTCGGTTTCGCAGTTACGATCAACCGGTCAAAACGCTTTCCGGTGGAAACCAGCAGAAAGTGGTCGTTGCAAAATGGCTGGCGACTAAACCTCGGTTGCTGATTCTCGATGAGCCAACTCAAGGAGTCGATGTCCAGACCAAGGCCGAGGTACATAGTCTGATCGCCGACCTCGCTAGAAGCGGGATGGCAATTATTCTGATCTCCTCTGAACTGCCGGAATTGATTGGGATGAGCGACCGCATCCTGGTTTTGCGCGAGGGGCAGGTCATGGATGAAATGGAGAGTGCGGATGCGACTCCTGAACGGGTGCTTAAGGCGGCGACCGATGCCGCTGGCGAATTCGGTTTGGACGGCAACAAAGATAATCACCTGGCCAGCACTGCCAGTCTGCGGGTGCACCAGGAACCGTCTAGCCCGAAGCCATTGAATCCGCTGGTTTCGGCAATTCGACGATTTTTGCTTAAACGGGAGTTCGGACTGGTCGCGGCCATGGCCGCCGTCATTATCCCGGTCGCTGCCATTAACCCGCGCATGTTGAGCGGCCCGAACGTCACGGCGTTGTCGATGGACGCCGCACTGTTAATCATCGTCGCGGTTGCGCAAATGCTGGTCCTGTTAACCAGGAACATCGATTTATCGGTAGCGTCCGTCATTGGGCTTTCGGCCTATGGAGCAGCCACGACGCTGCACGCGCATCCCGAATTGAATGTTTTTGCCGGACTAGCTGTTGCCAGCGGGATCGGCTTGCTGTGCGGGTTAGTGAACGGCGCGGTGGTCACGATCGGCCGAGTACCAGCGATTGTAGTGACGCTAGGGACACTCTCGGTGTTCAGGGGTATCGACAGCTTGTGGACCGGCGGCAAACAAATCAGCGCCGACCAAGTGCCGCAAGCTTGGCTTGACCTGACCACGGGGCGAGTAGCTGGTGTCCCGGGGCTCGTCTTTATCGCCGCCGGAGTGCTTTTAGTCACCGCATTCGTTCTTCGTTCACTGCCGTTAGGGCGCGAACTTTATGCAATTGGATCGAATCCCGACGGCGCTGAGTTGATCGGTATTCCGGTGAAACGCCGGGTGCTAGGTGCTTTTGCTGTAGCTGGACTATTAGCTGGCTTTGATGGCGGACTCTGGGCCTCGCGATATGCCACGATCGATGCTCGGGTTGCTACCGGATTCGAACTGACCGTGATTGCTTGCGTCGTGGTCGGCGGCGTAGCGATTCGGGGCGGAGCAGGAACAGTGCTGGGGATCACTTTGGGAGCACTCACTCTCCTGATTATCCGAAATGGACTTATTTTGATTCGGGTCGATCCACTCTGGCTGGAAGGCGTGTACGGGCTGGTAATCCTGGGCGCCGTCACGATCAATTTAATCGTGACCCGGCGGTCTCAATCTCACCTCCGGAGGAAACATCCGTGAAACGGCTTAGCTGGTTGGCAACGTGGGACTCTTTCCTGGGAGTCGTGACCATCGGCCTTGTGCTATATGCGGTGATCTTCGTGCCAGGCTTTGCCACCAGCTTCAATATTTCTCAGGCCATCGCTGGCATGTCCGAGAAAGCGTTGATCGTGCTACCCATGGTGCTCTTGATTATCGCTCGCGAGATTGATTTGTCGGTAGCCAGCATGTTAGCTCTCACTAGCGTGGTGCTGGGAATGTTGGTGCAAGCCAGCGTGCCACTTTTACCCGCTACTTTCATCGTTCTGCTGTTTGGTGGAATGTTAGGCGCCTTCAATGGCCTGATGGTTACCTGGCTGGGTCTCCCTTCTTTGGTGGTGACCTTGGGTACACTCGCCATGTTTCGCGGGATCGGCTATATCCTGATCGGCTCACGTTCGATCAACCAGTTTCCGGATGCTCTGACCGATTTCGGCATCAATAGCGTAGGGGAAACTCCCCTGCCCTGGACTATCGTACCGTTTCTGATCCTGGCGCCGCTTTTCGCGGTGGTATTACAACGTACGCCAATCGGTAGACGAATTTACGCGATTGGGGGGAACCCCGATGCCGCCCTTTATTCAGGAGTTAAAACTCAAAAACAACGCTTTTGGCTTTTTGTTCTCAGCGGCCTGATCTGCGCTATCGCGGGGGTGGTTTTTACGGCGCGCCTGGCCAATGCCCGAGCAAACAATGCGGTCGGATTTGAGCTCGACGTGATCACCATCGTCCTTTTAGGAGGAATTAATGTCTTTGGCGGGCGAGGCCGGCTGACCGGGGTTCTCTGGGCGCTTTGCTTGATCGCAGTCGTCAGAAACGTCCTCGGGTTAAGCCGGATCGGCGGAGACGCTCAAGGCACCGTGATCGGGTTGATCCTGATTGTTTCTCTCCTCTTAAGCAATTCCACCAACCTGGTGCATCGAGTCATAAGTAGAAGGTCCGCCGGTTCGAGGCCCGGCGGCCGAGAGCCATTCTCGTCCCTAAACGATCATACCCCAGAACAAACATGAAGCATAAATCAACGCTACTAAGTGCAGCCATTACCGGTGCATTCATTTTCTCGAGCGCAGCCTTTGCCGCGGAACCCGCCAAAGGGCCGGTTACAGTCGGATTTTTACCCAAACTGGACACTGATCCCTATTTTCAAGTCGCACAGACCGGTGCCGAAGAGGCGCAAAAGGAGATTGGTGGCAAAGCCATTCGGGAAGCGCCGTCCCAGGCCACTGCCGAAGCGCAGATCGAGTTTATCAACAATCTGGTCGCGCAACGAGTCGGCGTTATCGCGATTGCAGGCAATGACGCGAACGCGGTAGCGCCCGCACTAAAGCGAGCAGCGCAGCAAGGGGTGCGCGTGATTTCGTTTGATTCGGATGTTGCTCCCGAAGCACGCAGCTTATTTATCAATCAGGCCAAGGGTGACTCACTTGCTGCCATGATGTTAGACAGCATGCATGACATGATCGGAACGGGTGAATTCGCGATTCTATCGTCTACGCCGACGGCCACCAACCAAAACGCCTGGATCGATTTCATGAAAGCGAAAATGGCCTCTGATTCAAAGTATGCCGGCATGAAGTTGGTTCAGATTGCCTACGGACAAGAGAGCGAACAGGTGAACCAACAACAGGCGCTCGCCTTGGTCGAAGCTTTCCCAAACTTGAAGGGGATCATCATCCCGGCTGGGATCGGATTGCCGGCGGCGGCCAGAGCGTTGGAACAGGCCGGTCGCCTGGATAAGATCAAGCTGACCGGTCTCGCGCCAGCAACTTTAATCAAGAAGTATATCGCGGCGGGACAATGCCAGGATATCTGGTGGAACGTCAAAGATCTGGGTTATCTAACTTATTTTGCCGCCCAAGCCTTAGCCCAAGGTAAAATCACCGGCAAAGAAGGCGAGAGCTTTGAGGCCGGACGCCTCGGAAAATTTACTGTTGGCGCGAAGGGTGAAGTTGTCCTGGGGCCTGCGATAATCGTTACGCCGCAAAACGTAGGCGATTTTGCGTTTTGATTCGAATGACCTGGCGACGAGTGCTACCGATCTCCACAACCGCAATGGAGGGTAAACGTTGGTAAAGATGGCAGATGTGGCGCATCGAGCCGGGGTATCGATATCAACCGTATCGCATGTCCTCAACAAGACACGGACGGTGGCGCCGGAAACAGTAGAGGCCGTCAACCATGCGATTGACGAGCTGGGATTCATCCCCAATATCCTGGCTCGTGCGCTGGCTCAAGCGAGAACCAGCACGATCGGTGTCGCCTTGTCAGCGATCACCAACATTTATTTTGGTGAAGTGGTGCGCGGCATGCAGGCCGAATGTACTCGTAGCGGTTACTTTCTTTTTCTTACTGATACCGCGGACCAACCCGACCACCAATTGGAGGTAATTCGTGCGCTACATGAAAGGCGGGTCGACGGGATGGTGCTGGCGCACGTACCTGACCCGGACAACCGCGCTGTCAAATACCTGGAAAAGCATAAGATCCCGGCGGTTTTCGTTGATCGCGCGATCGATGGGCAGTTCGATCAGGTTCTGGTTGAGAATCGAAAAGCGATGCAGAGCCTCGTGACGCATCTGGCCGGACATGGTCACAAACGGATCGGTCTAGTCTCAGGACTCAAAGGTTTGGCGACGTCAATCGAACGGCTGGAGGGGTACCAGGCAGGCCTGAAAGAGGCCGGTTTGCCATTCGATGAAGGCTTCTTGGAATGCGGAGAGTCCGAAATCGAACCGGCGTACCACGCGGTGTTGCGATTGATGCGGTTACCTAGACCCCCGACCGCGATCGTTTCAGCGAACAACAAGATGACCCTAGGGATGGTGCGGGCGTTAAAAGCAATTAACCGGCGTATCCCGAAAGACATCGCGATTGCGGTATTCGATGATTTTGAATGGGCCGACAGTTTTGATCCTAGCCTGACTGCCCTGGCGCAGCCCTGTCAAGAGATGGGTATTCGCGCGATCAAGCTCTTGTTGCGGCGAATCAAGGCGCCGCAACGCAGATCGGTCAGGGTGTTTTTAGAGCCAGAGCTCAGGATTAGGCACTCCTGCGGATGTTGATCTTCTGGTCCGGCGGTGGCCGGACGGTGTCACCACTATATAGGAGGCGGTACACTAGGCATCATGATCGTCGGGAATCGGCAAAGCGAATTGAAAGACAGCCCCGCGCGTATTCGCGACCGCCCAAAGGCGTCCGCCGTGTGCCTCGATGATGGAACGACTGATTGCTAATCCCATCCCGAGTCCTTGAGGTTTCGTAGTGTAGAAGGCATCAAAAAGATGCTCAAGGCTGTGCGGTTCCACCCCCGGACCTGAATCTCTTACCGTGATCAAGACATGGCCCGATTTCGCCCTGACTAACCTCTTAGCCTCGTTGATTTCGTGCCCTTGTTCGTCTCCAATCGTAGTCACCTTCTCCGAGCTGACCGCTAACTCGCGCCGGCCATCAGATAACTCGTTCATGGCTTCGATCCCGTTGATAAGCAGGTTTAGAATTACTTGTTGTAGTTGGATCTTATCTCCCAATATCGGAGGCAGGTCGTTTGCCAGTTTGGTTAGAAGCAACACCTGATTACGTTGTACCTCAGTGCGGGCGATAGCGACTACTTCGGTGACGGTTTCATTAAGATTCAGCCAATCCTTGTTAGGCGGTGCCTTTTTTGCAAGTGCACGGACCCGGCCAATGATTTCAGCGCCTCGATGGCCATCGCGGATAATGCGCCCAATGGCGTCGCGCGTCTCCGTCAAATTAGGTTCGCTCCCGTTCAACCAGCGCAGACTGGCGTTGGCATTAGTTACAATGCCCGCCAAAGGCTGGTTGATTTCATGGACGATTGACGCCGCCAGTTCGCCCATCGTGCTTAGACGGCTAAAATGCGCCAGTTCGGCCTGGGCTTCACGTAGCGAAATCTCTTTTTGATGCAGCTCTGTCTCAGCGCGCTTGCGCTCCGTAATTTCGTCTTTTAGCTCTTCGTTGGCGTGGCTGAGCTCTGCGTACAGACGAGCTTGTTCCAGAGAAATCGCCGCTTGTGAGGCGATCAACTCTAGTGCCGCCAGACCATTAGGAGCAAAGACGTCCGGAGCCAGACTATTCTCCAGGTAGAGAACCCCTATTAATTCGCGCTGCTTGATAAGAGGAAGGCAGAGAACAGATCGCGGGTGCTTCTGGAGGAAGTATTCGTCAGCCGAAAACCGGTTTTCGGTCGAAGCGTCACTCAGCAACGCTCTCTCTTGTGTGCGGATCACGTGACGAAGCAGTGACAGGGGTAACGCGGAACCCGTGACCAACGATCGATGAAAATGAACCGTAACTTTGTCCCCCACGCTTTTGGCTTCGGCTTCAATTTCTTGCTCAAGACCTCGCGGCGAAATCATCAGACCGCGCTCCGCTCCTGCTTGCTGGAGTGCAATTATCAGCAATGTTTCGATTAGCTTCTCGGTGACAATTTCGCTCGACACCGCTTGGGCAGCTTTGAATACGGTCCCGAGATCGAGATGCTCAACCGAGGTGCTAATGGCAATGGCTGGCGCTGGCAAAGTCGGCTCCGGCAGTGCCGGGTTGGCACCATCAAGTTGACGCACTTTTCCAAGCGCCCCCCAACGAAGATAACAAGAGCGGGCACCGCGGAAGTAGCTGTGCGCGGCTTTTTCGAGCTTCCGATTCAGGCAGAATCGCCCGGCAAGTTCGTTACTAAGAGCCTCGTTTTGAACAAACCGATTTTTGTGAGCCGCTTGGACCGCTTCTTCGTACAGTCTCATCGCGTCCATTCCATGGCCTTCGATCCGGGCAAGCTCCGCCGACAGTAGTAAATACCGATCGAGGAATGTCCCCGGGCAACCTTCGGCCCATTCCCGAAGCCGCTCGAGAGATTGATTGATCATTTCGATCAGTTCCGAGCGGCTGTTTGGAGCGCCCTCTTCATAGAGTGCTGCGGCCGTGAGAGCGGTATAAAAGAAATAGTCGGCCGATAAAATGTGCTGTTCCATTGTCCATACCAGCGCTTTGGCCCTGCGAGCCGCCCGAATGGCAGTCTCATAATCACTAAAGATGAAGCTTAGCTGTACCTTAGCTGTCCAATAGTAAAACGCAGTGAAGGGTTTCCTCGCCTCGAATTCGGATTCCACGAACTGATCGTTGAAGTAAGTATCGGCTCCGAGGCTGGAGATCGGTCTTTCACCACGCAAAGTCAGTATCAGTCTCTTTTGGAACTGGATGATGGCGTCCTCGTCTCGCATCTTGACCTTACGCACAAAGTCAATGCCATTCTGTGATTCCCGCCCTACCTCGTCGAGGGGGACTCCCTGGAACAACAAGGCCGCGATAAGATGATTCCACCCAAAGCAAGTGAATGCCGTATCATGGGTTTCTGCAGCGGATTCAATGGCGCGCCGGATGAAGTCGATAGCCGATTGAATCGGCTGCGTCCAGAGCATGGCCCGCTGCATGCAGAAATACACTTTCGTCTTGTACCGGTTGAATCCGTGTCTCTCGGTCAGGGTACAAGCGAGTTCGCCGAAACGATTGCCATCCGCGTAACGATGGAAAACGGGACCAAGGATCGTCGCCAATTCCGCGTAACCATGAGCGGAAGTGTCGGCAGTGCCGTACTCCAACGTTGCGCTCACGATCCGGCAGAAGCAAAGGTACATTAAATTGATGTCGGTATTGAAGGCCGGTGCCGCCATAACCGAAAGTATCCCCGTAACCGCTTGCATTTCGGGGTCGGTCATCAGAGGCAGCTCTGCGAGGCTCTCAATAGGTCGATCCGCGAGTTGCTGGTAGATTCTTTCGTATTCAGCCTGTACCACCGCGCGTGTTGGATGAGCTGGCACTTCGATTTTGAAAAGGCGCAGGCATTCTAGCCCGTGCTCGACCGCCTTGGGGAACTCTCCCCTCATCAGGTGCAAAAGGATTCTCAAACGGTGAGCGGCTGCCTTATCGACGGTCGATCTTGATCGATCCAGCAGCTCAGAAATAAACAGATCCGCACCATCGAAATTTCCGGCTAAAAATTCGGACTCGGCCCGTTCAAGCCACAAACAAAACGCAAGCTGGTATCTTCGTTGCCACACGTCGTGTCCGGCCAAGTCCATCCCCGCCGAAAGGTAGATGCACGCCGAGGTGTAGGCGGCCGAGGTCTTCGCTTTTTTACCGGCTCGCAGATTCAGCTCCGCGATTCGTTCTTTTTCGTCCGGGTCGGAAACTAGAGCGCTGCCGGAATTGAGCTGGTTAACGATGTCGAAAAGGTTCTGCTCGATCTCGTCTTTGGTCAGACGCTGGACCAGCAAACGGCCAATGCGTAACTGGAGTTGAGGACGCTTTTCTGCGGCGATAACCGCATAAGCTGCCTCCTGAACCCGGTCGTGGGTAAACCCGTAACCACCGTCCAGACGGATCACGAGACCAGCACGAACCGCCTCCCAGAGCACGGCATGTAGTTTATCCTCGGACTCCCCCCGAACCGTTTTAAGGGTAGCGACTCCTGCGCTGTTCCCAAGGCAAGCCAGCTGTTGGAGCGCCTCTTGCGTATCTCCCGGCAACCGGCCCAGCTTCTCCGTCATAAGATCGACAACATTGTCGGTGAAACCCTTTGCCCGAATGTCCTCCAGGTCCCAGAGCCACCTCCGGGAGCTAGAATCGAAAGCGAGAAGACCGTCTTCGACAAGTGCCGTCAAAAACTGAGTTACGAATAAAGGGTTGCCACCCGTTTTTTGCCGTAACAACTGGGCCAGAAGCTCGGCGTCGTCAGCGTCGCACTGAAGGGTATCCACGATAAGCTGACGAAGATCGACCATCGTAAAGGGTCCCAGAACCATGATTTGAACGGCGATACCGCTCTGCTGAACCTCGTCCAGCATCTGGGCAACTGGGTGAGAAGGTGAGACCTCATTGTCTCGATAGGCACCCAGAAAGAGCAGATAGCGAACATCCGCCTCGGTAATTAGATATTTTAACAACTCAAGGGTCGCCGAATCTGACCATTGCAGATCGTCAAGGAACAGGACGAGTGGATGTTCGGCCCGAGCAAACACATTAAGGAAGCGCCGGAACGCCATTTTGAAACGGTTTTGGGCGTCCTGCGGTGCGAGATCAGCAACTGGAGGTTGTTTGCCAATAAGCAACTCCAGCTCGGGAATTAGGTTAACAATAACTTGACCGCTCGAGCCCAATGCCTCGCGTAGTTCGTAACGCCAATGGGCTAACTCTGTGTCGCTCTTAGCCAGGATCTGCTGGATTAACGTTTGGAAGGCCTTACCTAAAGTGGCATACGGAATATCGCGCTTATGTTGATCGAATTTGCCCGACGCGAAAAGGCCGCGAGCTGGAACCAATACCCGGTGAAGCTCGCTAACCACCGAAGACTTGCCGATCCCGGCCGACCCGGATACGAGCATCAATTCAGGTCTGCCTTCAACGACAACTCGATCAAAAGCAGCAAGCAATTCTTGGATCTCCTGTGACCGTCCGTATAGTTTCTCTGGAATCAGCAGGTGCTCGGGCGTGTCGTGCTCGCCAAGCGAGAATTCGCGGATGTGTCCCCGGGTCTCCCATTCGGCCAGGCAACGTTGAAGGTCACGCTCTAACCCAATCGCTGTCTGATAGCGTTCTTCCGCCGTTTTGGATAGCAGTTTCATGACGATGGCGGAGATCGGAAGCGGCACGCTATTTAGTCGTCCAACGGGTGGCGTTGGCTGCCGGGCGATGTGGCAGTGCACCCATCCCAGCGGATCGGAAGCGGTAAAAGGCAGCACCCCAGTGAGCATCTCGTAGAGGGTCACGCCGAGTGCGTAAAGATCACTCCGAGAATCGATGGAACGATTCATTCTGCCGGTTTGTTCGGGCGCCATGTAGGCAAGGGTGCCGTCAACAAACTCTGGTGGTTCGAGCGTTAGACGTTCTCGGGGAAGGCGCGAGGCGAAGCCAAAGCCCATTAGCCAGCACTGGGCGGTGACCGAGTTAATCAGCGCATTGGCTGGCTTGATATCCTTATGGACAACCCCACGCTGATGCAGACGGCCGATCGCCGTCGCCAGGTTAATGGCTACACGCAAGGCAAACGCCACTTCCAAGGGACGACCGAGCAATTGATCGAGAGGCGCTCCCCCGGGATCCTCTAGCACAAGGACACGACGCCCCCAATGATGAGTGACGGCGATCGGTCGGATTGCCCATTCCGGGTCCAAGTCTGGTTTGAGCGCAAGTTCCTGCTTAATCCGCTTCAGTGCTTGTATCTCAGGCGGTTCCTTAGCAGGCGAAAGCGCTAGAACTTGCGATGCGTCACTCCTGTGTTGGCCGCGATAAAGGATAAAATCCCCATCCTTCCGCAACACCTCGAAGATATATGGTGAAAGATCGATCACGGGAGCCTCTCTGCGCCCGCAACTTACACGAATATCTTCGCCACCAACAAACGACTCCGAGCTGCCCTCTTTATGGGCTAATCGCGCAAGATGCCACAAAAACAAACCCAGCAAACCGCTCAATCAGCCAGCTAACTTTTGTTCGCTTGGGCTCCCCGATTCGGGCCTTAAATAGTTAGCAACTGAAGTGGAGTCGAAGATGTGGACAGGCGCCTGGGAATATTGTCCCGAAGGGACTAGAACGAGGGCTGTCTGCAAAATCGTTTCCACGTCAAGCGATCCTTTCGCGAATGAAAATGGGCTTCACGAAAAGAGATACTCGATGCTCTTCTGTAGGTCGGTCTTTAGTGTTGCCGTGGAGAGACACTGCACCTCCTCCGAAAAGGGCTCATATGAGAAGGGGCCTGTATACCCCTTGTTTAGCAGGGTTGCCACTTGGCCTCGGTTATCAAGGACGTCATCGCCAGTAACCAGGACACGGTCCGCGTCGATAATCGCTGATTTCGCTTTCCCCGGCAGCACGCCAGAAACGTGAACCAAGGCGGTCTCCACCGGAAAGAATTCCGTTTCTTCGCCTAAACAGTGATGAAAGGTGTCGTGGAGTAGTTTGTAGGACCCTGAGTAGTCGGATTGAGAGATCCCGGCGAGTGCCTCCTTCTTCGTTCGCAAAGCCGACACGGAAAAACCCAGAGGCTCAATCAGCCCGGTCATGTTTGCATCGGCAAATAGTGGCCCAAACGCATTTAAGGCCGTGACCAGTTGGTCTGCTCTCTGGCCAGGACTGCGAGAGTCATCGGCCTCGTTCAACGGGCAGAGCACGATCTGCGAACAATTTACCCGCTTACCTTGAGCAATTAACCCTTTTAGCCTTACCAGATTTGCATCTAGCGCTCGCTCATCTTCGAACCGAGACAGCGCATTGATCGTCAACAGGTTGATCCCGGTAACGTCCAAGAGGTGCCGCACCGCGTCGTCCGGTAAACCATCCAAAATTTCTTTTCCGGACAGATCGTTTCGAAGTTCGACATATCTGAAACCCAAATCATTTGCGAACTGAAAAAACTCCGGCAGAGGCAACTGAGGCGCTATTATTCGGTTCAGGCAGAGCGGAGGCATTTCGGGCATGGTGAGGTGTTAACGGCTTATGCCGCCAATTTCAAATGAAGCGTGCATCTCAGCGGTAGCTCGCCCGAGGCTCGCTACCGAATAGCCGATAGTCGATAGCCAATAGCCAAATTGAATGGTAATGAGCGATTTATGTCGGCGGCTATTGGCATTGGCTATTGGCTATTGGCTATTCGAGAAGCCTTTGAGGTCGTGCCTGTAATCTGCAGCGAATGTCGTCTCACAAACGGGTTATCTGTTCCCAGTATTGGAACGGCGAACCCCGACAGGGAGCACGGTCGAAGAAAGATTTAGCCGGCAGCGTCTTTCCGTTCTTCCTCGGGAGATCCGCCTACTGGGCGTTGGAGATTCCTCACCACGGGAACGTGGCATTCGGCATGCTTAAGCGTAAAACGACGCATCGCGATCCAACCTTCGACTACGGTGCTCCAACCTCGCATTGATCAACTGACCTATCTGAAAAGTTCTAACGAACCGAGCGAATGAGCCATCAGCCTAACACTATGAAAACCAATCGGAGCAACCTCCTGGTCCCCTGGCTCGCCGCCCTGGTGTGGCTCGGTCTATTCAGTCTACCCAAAACTTACGCCGCAGTCCCTCCGGATCAGGCAGATGATCGTAATTTCAGTGGTACCTGGGCGCTGGACCTCAAAGGATCGACTTCGTTCGAAACCCTGATGAAGCAAATGGGGGCCAGTTTCCTCGAACGAACCTACGCCGCCTCGGTTGCGCTTAAGGCCACCCTTCGCCAAACCGAAACCGTTATGACGATCGCTGCCCGCGGTCCCGGCTTTGCCTTCGATGAAATCCTTTACCTCGATGGACGCACCGCGCCAAGCAACCTAGGCGTCTTGGGAGCGACTTCCCTCAAGACCACAACCGCCTGGTCCAAGGACCATCAGCAGCTCATCGAGACTCATCAGATCAAGACCAAGCAGGGAAAAGAGGGCCAACTGATCATCGAAAGGTACCTGACAGATGACGGTCAGACCTTGGTGGCTGCTTACACCCTAAAGCTCAACGCAGAACCCAACCCAACCTCTGCACGCCAAATCTGGCACAAGGAAGCTTAAGCAACCGATTCGAGGATTGGTCAGAGGCAAAAACGGCGATTAGATCTCTTACCTACCTTAGAGATCTAACTCGTCTGCCGATCAGCTACAGAACTTGATCTGCACCGGCGTAATTCGAACACACAACCCTTCTGATCCGTAGTTGTGGACTTCTGATCGTTTGACTCGCCGAGTCATCATAAAACGTTGGTGACTCCATGGCGCGGAGATATTACGGTCAGTTAAATGATTTATGATGGGACGAATATCGCCATTCCTGATGGCTTTGGCCCACTCCCACTTTACCCGGAGGACGGCGACGTACCTCTCAACATCTGTCTGATATGCCGGTCTGCGCCTACGCCTAGCGCCCCTTTTTTGCTGCTGGGAGAGACGATAGATGCCTCTATTTATCTCGGTTGCCTTACTGATCGGAGGGGCGATCCAAAATCCTGGCTTGAGATCTGGGTCCAGAACGTGGACTTCATGGCGGAGAGCTTTCGGGCTCAGGTTGAAGCTGTTAGCAATTCGCTGATCGACCGACGGTGGTCCGAGCGTCTAGCCACGTTTCAGAAACTTGATCGAAGCGCAATAATCGAGACTGGATGGGAAACGGTTCATCCACCGCCGCTGTTCATGGATGCGAAGGCGGCACGGTTGATTCGCCCTCTCGAGTCGGCAACGAATCGACCGTTCACCCTATGCACAGATGACGCTGCATTGATTTCCGCAGGTTTGCCCGCCTATTCTTCTTCACTTCACCGTTACCTGTGGAACGGCCCCGGTATCGAGACGCCCGTCTTTGTTGCAACCACAAACGGCGCACCAAGGCCGACGACTGTCAAAACCGCGTCGGAGGTCTTCCCAAGCCTATACCCGTTTAATCCAAATGGAGGATTCCTACTGTTCAGATCATTTTGTCCACTAAAGCTCGTTGATTTTGCCGACCTGCTTGCTGGCAGATCGTGGCCGGGGTCCGCCAGTGGTGGAGTCTCCTTTGATTTTGGCGGTCCCTACTCACAGCTAGACGATCCCGACACCCTCGTTCAACGTGGAGCTCATCTTTTCGCTGGTCGCAATGGCGGGGCAGGCCAACTGCGGGAGGTATTCCATCTGAAAGTGAACCTCGTTCTTCAGTGTCTGTCACAAATACGTGATGCCGTCCGCTGCCTGCAACTACCCCTCCTCAAGTTGGGTGCAGACAGCTTCCGAGTCAGACTATCTGAGACGGGCACAGGTTTGCCGTTTTTTTGGACGGCTCGTGTCGATCTGAGCGAGTCGAGTGCAGCGGTGGCATTGCCCATAGCCACGAGCCAATCGCGCTACTTCATCCTCCCAGCCGTAACCGGACCTTCGATTTACCGTCCTCAAAATTTAAGCGAACTGAGTCACGGAGAAGGCGTTTTCAGGATCAGAAAGGTGCTGCCTCCAGTCCCTGAAGGTTCCTGCCTTGAGGCAACACTGGCAACCGATGAGCGACTGAAGATCGCTGGTAATGACCTGATTCATATCCGCCTGGGCTTACCGGTTGGGCGCGTGGATTTATATGGCTACGCCGACGAGTCAGAAGCGTTGGCCAAAGGAGAAACCCGGATTCGGACACTGCCGCAGAAGCTCTCGGAGAATGTTTTGGCTGCTCTAGATCAGGCGAGCGGCACGCCCGTTAAAACCGCCCATTTTGAAGTTCTGCCGATGTTGGCTTCTCCCTGTGATATGTATGCAGCGGGAGTACTATCTGCTCGGATCTTGCTCGCGGACGAGGAAAATACGCTACCGATCGCCGTGGACCAACTCCTGAGTCTCGCCCATGAGCTAGCAACCAAGTCTGTTGGCGAAAAGCCCTTTGCCGTCCGGCTGCGAAGCCTGATCAATGAAGATCCGCGCTGGAGTCTGGCGCTCGGGCCGCATCGGTTAACAGCTCGCCCGGAAATGCGCGAAATGGCCTCAAAAATCATCCCAACTGAACTCTGGTGGGAAACGGTAGGAATCATCCTGCGTTTATTTCCTGGCGCTTGTCCAGACAGCTTCTGCCGGGACTTTGGCGACGCACCCTCGTCGGCACTTGATGCAATCTTCGAAAAACCACTCGCGGAGCTCGAGCTTATTCAACTTCGCACCCGAAGCTTAGTCGTCACGGACTGGGGTCAGAACAATGAAATCCTGGAGGCTATCGATGCTGTCATGGCTAAACATTGGACCGGGCAGCCGGGTTCGGATGCCCAAATGACTGTCGGGCTGTGAGCTTCGCCCCAGTCCATGCCTCCGGGTTCCGCCCATAGGGACGAACTAGCCTAGCTTGACATGCCTGGGAGACGGTTATTGCGAAACCCGTCGCGGAGATATGCCATGACGGGATCGAGGTTGAAGGTTTGGACGCACGCCAGGGCCTTCGACAACTCGAAGCTCAGTCGATGACCCCGAGTTGATTTCATCAAAATTGCCAAGAAACTAGGGTTTCATTTTATTGTATATATAATTTAGAGTTGATTACTGATATCGCAGTTATTTCATTTGTTTTGCTAGAATGTTCTCCTCTGGCCAGGAAGGCGTTAAGCACAAAGGTCCGCTTTTGCAGAAGGTGCGCCTTCCGAGAAGTTTTGCGCTTTCGTATTGGTTCGACGTTCTAAAGAATCTGTTCTTTTGCTTCAAAGAGGGGGATTCGACGCACGGTTGCTGTGGCATGGCTTTTCAGAGCTTGTCGTTGGCCGTACGAACGATTGGCCGTGTCGGTGCTCGCCTTTTGATTCCTTTTTGGAGCCGCCATGCCTGAGAGCGACCGTTATCAACAGTATGAGGTTCTTAGGCGCGTAGACGGGAGTCTTTGGGAGCTCGGGCGGGGGGCCATGGGGATTACTTACAAAGCTTTCGATACGAATCTGCGGTTCGCGGTTGCTCTGAAAGTCATCAACTCCGCCTACCTGGAAAACGAAACTGCGCGCCAGAGGTTCCTGCGCGAAGCCAGGGCAGCTGCAGGGCTGCGGCATCCAAATGTGGCTTCGGTTTTCAACCTTGGCACGGACCAGAACAATTATTTTTATGTGATGGAGTTCGTCGAGGGGGAGACCCTCGAAGCGGTAGTTAAACGCAAAGGTAGCCTGGAGCCGATCGAGGCACTCAACATCACGCAGCAAGTAGCGAGGGCGTTAGGCGCAGCCGCGAAACAGCGCCTGGTACACCGAGATCTAAAGCCATCCAACCTGATGCTGGTCGATGATGAAGGCGAATTGGTGGTCAAAGTCATCGATTTCGGCCTGGCGAAAACTGCAAAGGAGACGACAGACGATAGCGCCGCACTCACCGTGCAAGGATTTATCGGAACGCCTCATTTCGCCAGCCCCGAACAGGTTGAGGAGGGCGAAGTAGATGTGCGATCAGACATCTATTCACTCGGAGCCACCCTCTATTTCATGCTGACCGGCAAAGCGCCGTTCTCCGGTTCTGTCGGCCAGGTGATGAGCCAACATTTGTACAAACCGATCGCCGTTGAGCCGCTGGCAGAAGTTCCGCAATGCGTGATCGCGTTGGTCCAGAACATGCTGGAGAAGGATCGCAATCGACGGCCGCAAACACCGCGCGATTTGCAGGCGAGTATCACTAGCTGTCTGCAGGAGATTCGAGGTGACTCGACTGCTGGCTTCTCCGAAATCGGAGAGGCGGAACCGGCAGTTTTGGCACCCGGTGCGATCCTGATCCGGCGGTACCGACTGATGGAAGCGCTTGGAGAAATTCCACAGGGGGAACATTTCCTGGCTGAGGACCTCCGGCGAAAGCAACTAGTACGTCTCCTTATCTTAAGACCAGAATTAGCGTCCGACCCTCAATGGTTTGGGACGCTGCAGACCGCATTCGAGCGACTGCAAAGCGCACCGCACTTACTCCTGCGAGCGACCTACTCATTGGAAACGGCTGGGGACCGCGGCATCCTCGTAGAAGGGCACGTAGCAGGTCCGTCTCTGCAGGACGTCCTCAGGTCCCGCGGCATTCTCACCGCTCCAGAGGTCGTGCGGTTGGCCGATCAATTGGCGCCGCTGGCGGATCATGCCGGCGCCAAAGGCCTCCAGTACGTGGATTTCTCATTACTGGGTATTTATTTTGACACTGGAGGCCCCACGGCCGGCCAGGTTCAACCTGACCTCTTACGTCAGCCTTTAACCGATCTAGAACGCCTCGAGCCTAGGGTCACCGGAATTGATTTCTCTTTTACTCCCTCGCAGGCGGGCGGAACGTTCACTGACTTCGGAACTCAGCTACAACTGACAGCGAGCACCGGTCCGCGCGATAGCTATGTGCGCTCGCTGACCTTACTGATCTACGAATTACTAGGAGGACAACGTAGTCAGGTAGAAATTACGTTCCGTTACAAGCCGATTGCCGCTTTAACTCAAGAGGGAAACGCAGTCTTGAGGCGCGGATTTATCGACGAATTCTCTTCCGCAACGCAGCTGGTGAAGCATCTAGTAGCGACGGTCGACATGAGGAAATTTGCTGCACCGCTCCCTGACAGCAGAGACAGCCAAATAGCCGAGGCAGATCGAGCAATCCAGCAGCACGAGCAACCGGCCCCGGCCGGTACTCAAACTAGAGAGCCGGAGTATCCGACCAAGGATTCTGCCTTCCAGGTCCCGCCACCAGAAATTTCCGAGACTCCGAGGACACGCGTCCCTATCCCGAGGTTATGGGGTTTCATTCTAGCGATCGCCTTGATCGCTGGCCTCACGATTTTCGGAACCCTCATCTACTTACAACGCGGGCCGCGTCAGGAAGAACAGAACACGGAAATTGCCACGCTTTCCATTCGAACCGACCCACCCGGCGCCTCCATCCTATTAGATGGCAAACCGCCCCAATCACCACCGAACACCTTCACCCACGTCCCCTTTGGATCCCACGAGCTAACTGCCACCTTAGACAACTACGAGTCTGTCAGGCAAGACCTTCAAGTCCAC
>JAFAZK010000239.1 GCA_019239825.1 Verrucomicrobiota bacterium
TGTTCTTTCGGGAACTGCCAGCCGGCGTGCCAGGAGCGTTCCGTTTATTTGCCAATCTGATTTCCCTCGGCAAGCCGGACGAAGCTAAAGGGGAAGACGGGGCGAAGTCTGCAAAATGAAACGTTCCCTCGGCAGCGAAGTAATCGCACCTGAAGCTAACGAGACGGGTCTGCCCTGGTTGCGTACCTGGAACCACGTCTATGTTGTGGTCATCATCCACTTCGCGATTTGGGTCGCCTTGCTCGTGGCGCTGACGGATTTCTTTTCATGAGCCCGCTCGATTTCGTTGTTCTCATCGGATCGATGCTCGCGATCGCCGCGTACGGCGTCTGGCACACCCGAGGGAATCGTGGACTGAACACCTACTTAAAGGGTGATAGCAAAACCGCGTGGTTCGCCATTGGTCTTTCGGTCATGGCCACCCAAGCCAGCGCCATCACTTTTCTATCCACCCCTGGGCAGGGTTACCTGGATGGGCTGGGGTTCGTGCAAATTTATTTCGGAATGCCCGTCGCTTTGATTATTATTGCCGCCGTTTTCCTGCCGATTTTCCGGCGGCTTAATGTCTACACGGCCTACGAATATCTTGGTCGTCGTTTCGACAAAAAGACCCGTCTGCTAGGAGCAGCTTTATTTCTCGTGCAACGCGGTCTAGGCGCAGGGCTAACGATCTATGCGCCTTCAATCGTGCTTGCGACTGTTTTTGGCTGGCCGCTCGATTTAACGATTATCAGCAGCGGATTGGTCGTCATCGTCTATACGGTAATGGGTGGGAGTAGCGCGGTCACCGTAACGCAAAAATACCAGCTGGCTGTCATCTTCGCGGGCATGGTCACTGCATTTTGCTTGGTGATAGTAAAATTGCCGGCCGGACTCTCCTTCACGGACACCTTTGCTTTGGCCGGTGGGTTTCACAAACTCAATGCTATCGATTTTTCAACCGATGTGCATCAGCGCTACACTTTTTGGTCCGGTATGCTCGGCGGAACCTTCTTGATGCTAGCGTATTTCGGCACTGATCAATCGCAGGTTCAGCGCTATCTCGGAGGCGCTTCTCTGCGCGAAGGCCGACTCGGCCTCATGTTTAATGCTATCTGCAAGATCCCGATGCAGTTCTTTATTCTGCTCCTGGGCGTACTGATTTTTGTGTTTTATCAATTTGAACAACCGCCGTTGTTCTTCAATGCGGCTTTAAACCGGTACCTAGCGGAGCATCGCTCTGATGAACGCTTACACGCCTATGAAACCGACTACCAGTCGCTGCACGATCAAACAAACCAGCAGCTCAAAGACTGGTTAAAAGCCAAGCACGATGGTGACCGAACCGCAGCGGCCACAGCATTCGCCGGCGCTCTAACCGCACATCAACAGGGCGAGAAAATCCGCGAAGAGGCTGAGAAGTCATTGTCACAGATAAGTTCCACCACCACAGCGACTGACGCGGATTATGTATTTGTCACTTTTATCCTGCATCAATTGCCCCACGGTGTCATCGGTCTGCTGGTAGCGGCCTTTTTTGCGGCGGCATTGTCCTCTAAAGCTGCAGAGCTTAACGCGCTAGGCTCGAGTACCACTGTTGACTTCTATCGACCGATCATAAG
Source organism: Verrucomicrobiota bacterium (assembly GCA_019239825.1). Taxonomy (GTDB): domain Bacteria; phylum Verrucomicrobiota; class Verrucomicrobiia; order Chthoniobacterales; family JAFAMB01; genus JAFAVN01. Next base: position 1,602 of record JAFAZK010000239.1, read on the forward strand.
ACACGATGCGACGGACCAACACAGCCTGGCAGCCACAAAATGGTTCACCGCTTTTTGGGGACTAGTCGCCATCGCCTTCGCGCTTTATGCTCATCTGGTCGAGAATTTGATTCAGGCGGTGAATATCCTCGGCTCGATTTTCTACGGCGTGATGCTCGGGCTTTTTATCGTGGCGTTTTTCATACGTCACGTTGGCGGTTCGGCCGTTTTTTGGTCGGCGTTGGTATCGCAGGCACTCATCTTTTTCCTCTATTTCACGCTCCCGATTTCCTACCTCTGGTTTCCTCTAATCGGCTCCGCCACGTGCGTGCTATTAAGCATCTTTTTACAGAGTTTTTTTAATCGGTTCGGAGAAACCGGTGAGAGGAACCTATGACGGCGCCAATCATTTGTTTCGGTCAACAGCCGTGCGGTTTTTTTCCAAAGCGTTTTCTATTCGCAAAAATTCAAACTGCGCGCCGACTCCAAAGTGAAATCGGAGGTAAAATCGTTTTCTTCTTTCATGACAGTGATCATGATCCGCGCGAAACCAGAACCGTTCTTCACCACAGTAAAACCAATGAACCGGTGCAACTTAACTTCACCTTCAAAAACCACATTCAGCGCAAGTTCTCACCGCTTTATATCAAAGAAATTACTGGCGATTGGCAGGTTAAGACGGCGCGGATATTGCCAAATTATGTCCGTGCTGATTTGGCGACGGTTTTTAGAAGCGTATCTGCCGACAACGCAGCGGATTTCTGCCTCGGGATGTATCGATCTCTAAGTCTGCTCGACAATGTTGACGTCGTGCGTTCGAGTTCTTCGGATTTTCGCGAAGCTGCCTGTAACATCCCGGATTTTTTCGCGGACGTTCCGTACGAGAACGAGATCGTTCGTGCCCGTTTTATCGACGGCGGTTTAAAGCTGCACAAAGGCGGCAACACATTTTTGGCGCTGCCCCTGACGAAGTTCAACAAGCAACAAATCAGTCCAACACGCGATACCCGGTTCCGCTGGATGCAATCGGTCGTAAAGTGTAGCCACTACATAGCTGGCGCCAGCGAGCAGGACTATCTTTATCCGGAAGAAAATCCGGAAGTTACTTTCATCAAGCGAGACGTCATTGACCGATCCGATGAAGCCTACACGGAATTCCCCTAACACACTACCAGTGCTCGTCTTCGGTGCGCATCCTGACGATATCGAATTCGGGTTCGGTGGCATTGTCGCCGCCGAAACGCGAGCCAAACGCCAGGTGCATTTTGTCGTGTGTTCGAGTGGCGAATCTGGAACAAATGGCACGCCAAAACAGCGGGTAGCAGAAGCGAAAAAGTCCGCTGGATTGCTCGGCGCCACCATTGAATTCATTAAATTGGCCGCTGATGCCCACCTTCAGGTCTGCGTTGCTCACACGATTCGATTGGCAGAAATCTTACGGCGCATTCGTCCAGACGTTGTGGCCGCACCGAGCCCGGTCGAAAACCAACATCCCGATCACGCCTGTTTAGGAAAATTGGTGAGGGATGCCGCGAGACTGGCTCGTTATGGTGGTTTGCCGGAATTACGCGGACAACCGCCACATACCATCAAACAATTATTTTTCTATGCCGTCACCCCGGAAGCTGAGCCGGCGAACATCACACCCCTGCTGATCGATGTTTCCGCACCTGAAATTGTGGCGGCGTGGACCGCGGCCATGAAGGCGCACGCATCCCAAATGCTCACACGCAACTATGTTGATTTCCAACTTACCCGCGCCCGGTTGTTCGGTGCGCGGGCCGGCGTTGAGTATGCCATCGCTATTTTTCCGAACGAACCGCTCGTCTTCGATTCGTTAGCAAATGTTAGGCGAGGCGCTCGACAATTCTGATAGGGACCGCCAATGGACGCGAAAAGGAACCTAACCGGCGGTCCGCTGCGCATCGGTATTACTTGCTACCCCTCCGTTGGCGGGAGCGGTGTTCTGGCATCACGACTGGGAGAAGAACTGGCCAGTAGGGGGCATGAGGTGCATTTCATCAGCTACGAGCCTCCTTTTCAGATGCAGCTGAAGTCCGCCCAGATTTTTTTCCATCCGGTAGTGATCAACGATTACGGATTGTTCAAGTATCCCGACTATACTTTACCGCTCTCAGTGAAGATGGCGGAAGTCAGCCGGGACCATAAGCTCGACGTTCTTCATCTGCACTATGCCGTCCCTCATGCGACAGCGGCGCTTCTTGCGCGGTCGATGTTGCCCGCTGAGCAACGGCCTCGGGTGGTGACTACTTTGCATGGGACCGACACTACATTGCTAGGTCGCGACCCCGGCTACCGCCCAGCTGTCCATCACGCGTTGACTCGCTCAGACGCGGTCACTGCCGTTTCTGAGTTTCTACGGCGCGAGACCCAGCAAGTGCTCAATTTTGACGGACCGATTGAAGTCATTCATAATTTTTTCAAACCACAGACTCCCCTGCGTTCGCGCGAAGAAGTGCGGCGGGAACTAGGGTTGCGTGAGGAAATGTTGCTATTTCATTCCTCTAATCTGCGGCCGCTGAAACGCATCGATTTACTCCTTGAAACCGTAGCGCGGATCCGTCCGCGCGAGTCCTGGAAACTCCTTATTCTGGCCGGGGGCGATTTTTCGCCGTACCGCAGCGAGATGCGCCGGCTAGGATTGGAGGATCAGGTAATCGTCCGGGAAAACGTCAGACAGATCGAAGACTACTTACAAGCCGCTGACATTGGACTCTTCACCTCCGAATCCGAAAGTTTTTGTTTAAGCATACTCGAGGCGATGTGTTTCGCCTGTCCCAGCATCGCTTCAGAAGTAGGAGGGATTCCCGAAGTTATTCAGGACCAAGTAACCGGACTCTTCGTCCCGTTCGGAGACACTGAAAGAATGGCGATGGCCGCAGAGGATCTCGTAAGGAATCCGGCACGGCGCGAGGCGATTGGCCGAGCCGCTCAGTTACGCGCGCAGACCGAGTTTTCCGCAAATGTCATCGTGCCGCGCTACGAAGCATTATATCATCGTCTCTGTAATTAACTGAGGGGATCGAGGTCGAGGTCTACCGGAAAAACCTCACGCAAAGCCGCTAAGCCGCAAAGAGACGGAGGAAAGCAAAAAAAAGTCTTGGGACCTGGTTGAGCGAGATTTTAGCGCGGAGCCCTCCTTGCTTTTGCGTTCTTTGCGATCCGTCGCGGCTATGCACAATTTATGGTAGAGTCTTTTGTGGAATCAGGCCCAAAAGAAGCTTTAGCAGCTTGCGATAAGTCATCCCACTCATTGCCATTGGCTTGTGAAGAGATCGTCAATCTCTATTTGAAAGACGTCGATCGATCTCTCATTCACGAAAATCTTCGCCTGACCTACATCGAACGCCGAATTGAGAGCTATCCTTGAGGACCTGAATAAGTAGCTCACTTCTTGATGAATTCTAAGGTGCCGGCTCGGGGGCTGATCCGTTTGCCCGTGCCGCGATTGCCTTTGAATTGGGCGGCTATATCATAACCGTACGGCGTTCCGGGTGGCACGTTGTTAATACTGTATTGTCGTGGCCCTGTGGTACCGGCGAGATGCAAAATAGCGTTCCCATCCGGCTCTATTTTCCCACTGATTTCGAAGTGTCCGCTGAGGTTGTACTCCGCGTGCAGAACGCCGTTCTTAACCGTGGCTGCAAAATAAATGTGATATCCCTTCGCAACCGCTCCGGTAACAGAATCTTTGTAATCTTGCGCGTCCAGTGTGACTGACCAAAGGCCATCGAATTTGCCGGATGCCGGCTGTTCGGCTGGTTGTGAGACGGGGCGACTTGGGGTTGTCGGAGCCACTACCGCTAGTTCCCGCGAAGGAGTTGTCACTGGGATGGGAGTTGGCTTTGGGGTGGTCACTGCCACGGGACTCGGCATGGGGGTGAGGCTGGGAGTCAAAGTTGTTAGCGAGACCGAGGGCATCGGAGTCGCAGATACGATTGGGGTAGCGACAGCCACGGGACTCGGCGCCGGTGTTGTCGCAGCAGGGGGCGGAGTTGCCAGCGCCACCGGAGGAGTTTCGGAAGCGATTGGAGACGGTGCTAACGTCGGAACCGAAGACGCTCGAGTTTCACGTGTGGTCGTTCCCGGACCCAGAAAGCGAATAGCGCCGGCGATCCCGAGCGCAACAATGAAGAGTGCCCCAAGGATCGACCCAATGAGTACCCTTCGTTTTGGACGCTGCGTCGGAGGAAGCCCGGCGACAGACTCCTTCGCCAATGCTGAGCCCGAATTGCCGGTTGGTCGAGCCGTTATAGCGATACTGTTATTCAGTGCATTCCAGAACTCCTGGCAGGTGCGATACTTTCCGTCACTACCTACGCATGCGAGTCGCAGGATCTCATTGCCGCCCTGATCCAGGGTCGGCAAAGGCGTATAGGTTTGAGCGTCGATTCTCCGCGCCGGCGCCCGGCCCCCGAGCAGTTCGTACACTAGCCTGCCGAAAAGACGCACCGCTTTGGTCCCCTGAATCCCAGCCTCCGCCTGCGTCATGGAAAGGACTCGGCTGGCGGGAACGACGGTCTGACGATCCCAGCCGTTCCGGCTCCGGAATAACAGAGGAGCTACGCTCAAAGGGTTCAGTTTCAAATGACACTGGCTCAGTCTCTGGGCGTCACTTTTAGCCAGTGTCTCAAGCCCCTCTGCGCCGTCCGGACAGACAACCAAAATTTTTCGAACACTGACATCCACCAACCCCAGCCCTTGACCAGCAACGAAATCGAGGGTCTCGGCCAATGGATCAAGCAGGGCCCGCAGCTCAATCGGCTTTAACGAATGGCGCCATCGAAGGAGGTCGTAGAGCGCAAAGCCATGGACCCATTCACGCACAATGCAAGGGCCCTCCGAGGGGCGCTCGAACCGGTAGTAGCGAACTAGGTGCGGCTGCGCGGCTTGCCGGATCACGCCCAGCTCGTTTTCCAGCAAATCAAGCAGCGCCGGGTCGGCAGCGATGCCGGGGTGCAATAGTTTAATGCCCACTTCCGCTGCTTGATTGGTTGGATTCTGCTCATCCGTCGCCCGAAATAGGCGTCCACCGTTTCCTTCCCTTTCCTCGGACATCAGCCGGTACCGGCCAGCCAACAAGGCTCCAGTCTGCACCGCCAGATAACTATCAAATAATGACGAAGCCAGCGTTGCACGAGCGATCGGTTCCAGATCTTCTTCTTGGTTTTCGCCAGGCAAAGCCACCCTCTCAACAGGCATGTCCTCGGTTATAATCCGCTCGGGCACCGCTCCGAACTCGGCGGAAAGTCGAGTCGCCGCCACCTCAATCGCCTCTTGCAGTTCCGCAGGTGTTTGTAACCGGTCGTTCGGACTCTTTTCTAACATCCGCCGAAGCAGTGAAATCACCGGTTCCGGTACCTGAGTCAATTGATCGAACGGCGGAGGTTTGATTATCTGCGCGACCATCACTTCTCCGACTGAGCCGGAGAAAGGCCGCTTCGCAGTGAGCAGATACCAAAGCGTCACCCCGAGAGAGTAGATATCAGATCGGACATCGAGTTTTTTCGCTTCGCATTGTTCCGGACTGGCAAATGCTGGGCTGCCGACGAAATCCTGAGTTCGAGTGATTTTCGCGGCATCCAAGCTTTCCGTTCCTGCGCCTTTGGCGAGACCGAAATCGATCAGTTTAACGTCCAGAGTGCCTGACCGATTCGCGACCGCCATGATATTGGACGGTTTGATGTCTCGGTGAATCAGCTGACGGGCCTGGGCCGCTTCCAAGGCTTGCGCCACTTGCAACGCCACTCGGAGAGCGGTCGCGGGTGAGACGGGGCCCTGGCGGGTGATATAACGTTCCAAATCTTCACCCTCGACAAACTCCATGACGTAGAAGTAGGCATCTTGCTCCTCTCCAAATTGGAAGATGGTCGCGACATGCGGGTGATGAATTAAGGCAGCTGCTTGGGCTTCTCGCAGAAACCGATGTTTGGCCTGCGGACTTTGCAATAGCTGACCGGCGATTACCTTCAGCGCGACGGGCCGATTCAGCACGGTATCGATTGCCTTGTAAGTGACACCCATTGCGCCTTTACCCAGCCGGAAAAGGGATCCATCCGGACGGCGCAGGATCCGGAAATGCGCAAAGGTTTCTAGAGTGACATCCTCTGTCTCCTCGGTTTCGGGCTCCCGTTGAGCGTCTTTTAGTAATGCGCGCGCATGTTGGAGCAGAGTCGGGAAATGCCGGGAACAGGGTTGAGGCTGAAAGCCGTCGACCCATTGATCGGCTCCGAGAAAATAGGCAAGATCGTCCGCGGGTGTGATCGGTTCGACCCGGAACGTTAACAAATGGTTCTGGCAATGGGCTGCCCGTTCTACCTCTCGCAGCACATGTTTAGACCGGTTGGACGCCTGGGTTAGGATCAAAAGCAAAATACGAGCTTCGCGAATTGCCTGAGTGATTTGCCCGGAATAAGGGCGGCCACCTTGTACATCACGAGGCGCAATCCAACAACGGACATCGCCGGCTTCGAACGAGGCGCAGATGGCTTCAGCGATAACCTGGTTTTCGCTGGCATAAGAAATAAAGACCCCATGCGGCCGTCTGCCTAGGTCAGGTGGGCGCTCCGAAGGAGTATTCGCTCCGCTCATGAAATCGAAGTCTTTGTTAATAGACGGCCTAACAAAACGCGCTTGCGTAGAAAGATGTTCAGGCTCTTGGACAATGAGGTTAGCGACTCAGTCCAAATGATTCAATACGAATGAAAAAGTCTTAAAACCTTCAGATGTTGAAGGTCAGTCTGCGGCGTTGACTGTTCCTTACTTGAACCGAAAAGTGCAGGCAATAAGAGCGTTATTGAAAGGTCATCAAAGCACTAGAAAACGGTTTTATTTAAGCATGGACACTTTGCGGTTTTTGCATTTTTTGACGATCCCAAATTTCGTCTTCTCCTTGCGTCTTTGCGTGAGCCTTTATTTTCTCATTCGCGAAGCGCAGTGATCGGATTAATTCTGAGGGCGCGTAGCGTCGGGATCAGGCAGGCCAAACTAGCGGCCACAGCCAGTACCATCATGACCAAGCCAATCGTCACTGGGTCATAACTAGTTACTCCGTAAAGAAGGCTAACCAGGTACTGACCAGTTAACAGGCCCGCGACGATTCCCAAGACTAAGCCTACCGCAACAATCTTTATTCCCTGCCCAAACACAATCCTTACCACATCAGCTATTTGAGCGCCGAGCGTGACGCGGATACCGATTTCGCGAGTGCGCACGCTAACTAAACGCGCCAGCACAGCGTACACTCCGACTAACGAAAGAGTCAGGGCAAATATCGAGAACAAGGCGACAACAAGCAAAGTCAACTCCCGAGTGGCAAACGATTTGCCAACGAGTCCATCGAAAGTACCGGCATTAGACAATGGGACGTCCGAATCCATCGAGGCCACAATCTTTTGCACGGCTGGCATCAACCCAGACGAATTATCATCGGTACGGACGACGAGTGTACCACTATTAATGGTGCGAAAGGGATGCGGTTGACCAAACGGGTAATAAGTTTGAAACGGGACACGCTGCTGAGCCGGCATCACCTGATAAATGGTTGGGACAACTCCGATGATCGTGTACTGGGAACGAACCTTGCCAATAATGTCGCCGAAATCATAAATTTGTTTTCCGATCGGATCTTGGCCAGGGAAATACACATCGGCTAACGCCCGGCTCACGATCACGACGCGATTTCTTCCTTCCATATCCACTGCATCGAATCCGCGTCCATCCAGGATCGGGATCTGAAGAGTGTGGAAGTAATCGGAGGAAATCATTGTTACGGTCGCTCGCGGTCGATGTCCTTTTTCCGGTTCAGTTTGCCCGACTACGCCGAACGGTCCAGCAAACCCTTCACTGTCATCGAAATAGAATGGTAGGACGTCAGTCAGACCCACCGATTTGACTCCGGGCAACGCGGCAACCTTGACCATCAGGGAGTCGAAGAACGCCTTGTTCTGCGGGATCGTTCCGTATTTGGAGTCCGGCAGATAAATGTCTGTGGTTAACACCCCACGCGGATTAAATCCGAGAGGCGTATTTTCTAGGGCTTGGAAACTGCGTGCTAGCAGGACACAGCCAAATAACAAAAGAGACGCTAGCGCCACCTGGAAAATAATGAGGCCATGCTGGATGCGTTGGCGCTGGGGTCCAACGGTGGCGCCGAGGCCACTTTCACTGCGCAAAGTAGAGGCAAGGTTCGTTTTAGCCAGAGTTAACGCCGGGAACAAGCTGCTCACGATCGACATGACCCCGGTAACGGCCCCAACCAGAAGAAACGCGCCAACATCAAAATGGATTTCATCCAGGCGCGGTAACCCAGACGGCGCCAGCCACCGGATTGAGCCGATGCCTGCCTGCGCCAGAAAGAATCCCGTAACTGCGGCGGCGCACACGATCGTCACAGTTTCGCCCAGTAGTTGCCAGGTTAACCGGAATTTGCTTGCGCCCAACGATGCCCGGATGGTCATTTCCTTCTGCCGTTCCAACCCTCTGGTTAAGTTTAAACCGGCAATATTGGCGCAACCGATTACCAGCAGGAGGCTAACCGAAGCACCAACCAACCAAAGCGTCGATGTGAAATCGCCAACCACACTATCCAAAAGCGGCGCTACCCGGACAGAAACCGTCGCGTGGGTATCCGGGAACCGCCTCTGCAAGTTCTCGCTGGTAACCTCCAGATCAGCTTGAGCTTGTTGGAGAGTGACACCGTCCTTTAACCGGCCGAAGCAGCGACAGCTATGCCGGGCGCGTTCGGTCTTCAGTCGAGTCAAATCCGGTTCAAAATTGAAAGGAAGATAGACGTCGGCGGTTTCGTCCGATCGCTGCGCAGTGACCCCTAGGATCTGATAGTCGATACCGCCGAGGACCACATGCGTTCCCACCACCGTTGGATTCGAATGAAATCGGCTCCGCCACAAACGTTCACCAAGGACCGCCACCGGCGCTGTATCCGGTCGATCGGTCTCCGCACCAAAAGCGGTGCCAACAAGCATCGCCCGTTCTAAGGTCCGAAAATAGTTCCCGCTAACAAACGCGGCGTTGAGTTGGGCAGCATCTCCTTGTCCCGTCAAAATTAGATTTTCGTCGCAAGTAACGGCTAAGTCGCTAAACGAACGCTGGGTAGCGCAGAAATCGAAGTAATCAGGGTAACAAACGTAGAATTTCTGGATAGTGCGTAGCGGCTGAAAGACTTCAACTAACCGATCCGCCCGCGGATAAGGTAGGGGCTTTAAGAGGACAGAATTAATGAGACTAAAGATCGCCGTGTTAGCACCGATCCCGAGGCCGAGGATGAGGATGGCGGTGATGGTGAAGCCGGGAGACTTGATAAGGAGGCGGAGTGTGTGACGCACGGGTAAGACTTAGTGATAGTTGAAAAAATGAGTAACCAGTAATCAGTGGCTCAGTAATCAGTACAGGAGCTAGGGGGATTAGTTTCCTTTGCGATCTTTGCGTGCTTTCGCGGCTATTTCATCCTCCGTTATTGATCGTTCGCGAAGCGCCTCATTCGCGTAGAGCAGTAATCGGTTTAATTCGGATCGCGCCCAAGGCGGGCAACAGGCAGGCGGAGGTCGCCGTCACTCCGAGGATGAGGATAGTGAGAGCAAGTGTTACTGGATCATACCCAGAGACGCCGTACAAGATGCTGTCGATGAATCGCACCAGCACCAGAGCCGATCCGATCCCAATGACCGTACCGATGACGACCAGCTTTAGTCCGCGCCAAAGCACTAGCTTCATAATACTTGCCCGTTGGGCGCCGATAGCGATGCGGACCCCGATCTCCCGGGTTCGCTGAACAACTGAATAGGCCAGGACACCATACAGGCCGACTGCCGAAAGCAGAATAGCCGCTCCAGAGAACAACGTCGCCAATGAGGCACTGAGCCGGCGGGCCCACAGCCTACCTGCTAAGAAATCGTCAAAGCTGGTGGCCCGATCTACGGGAACATCCGGGTCGATTTCGGCCACGATCTTCCGCACCGCTGGGATTAAACTAGTCGGATCGCCGGCTGTACGCACTACTAAGAATTCGCGGAAGAGTTCTCGTTGATTATACGGCGTATAAGCTAGAAACGGTGCCTCCGCAAAGTCTGGTGTCCCGTGTCGGATGTCGTCGACTACTCCGACAATGGTCCAGTCTTTGTTGCCAAGCCATTCATGGTGATCATGGATTTGCTTGCCGATTGGGCTCTGCCCGGGAAAGAAGGTTTGAGCCAAAGCGTTATTGACGATGATCACGTTCTGGCCACCGATTCGATCCCGACTATCGAAATCGCGTCCCTGTAGAAGAGGAATCTGGAGCGTTTGAAAGTAACCCGAGGATATTGCTTCCACATCCATCGCCGGTCCCTTTCCTGGTTCAGGGTCAGGTCGCCCAGGGATAGAAAAAGGGAACTTCCATCCTCCATAAAGGACCTCAAAAGGTTGATTGTCGCTCATGCCCGCATCAATAACCCCGGGCAACCGACGAACTTTTTCCAAGATGGCATCGAAGAAAATCCGCAGTTGCCTCGAATCTGAGTACCTCTTGCCGGTGGGCATAATGTTGGCCGTGAGAAGATGGTGCGGGTTGAACCCGAGTGGCAGATTTCGCACCGCTTGGAAGCTGCGAACAAGCAAGCCACCGCCAATCAGTAGGACACACGCAACCGCCACCTGACCAACCACGAGCAGAGCCTGGGCTCGTTGCTTTTGTGGCCCCAATGTGCCAAGCCGACCTCCTTCATCTTTCAACGCAATTCCCACGTTTGTTTTCGAAAGATTCCAGGCTGGTAGAATTCCTGATAAGCAGGCAACTAGAACGGTCAGACAAAAAATGAAAACGAGGGCAGTCGTATTCAGGTTAATTTCCTGGAAAGCAGACATGTACTCCGGAACCAGAACCTTAACTAGCCCGATACCGCAAATCGCAATGAGCAGACCGACCCCTCCAGCCAGCAATGCTAGCGACGCCGTCTCCGTTAGTAGCTCAAGGATGAGACCAACTCGGGACGCGCCCAACGTCGCTCGAATCGCTATCTCTCTCCGGCGTTCGAGACCTCTTCCAAAAAGCAAGTTGGCAACGTTAGCACAAGACAATAGAAGGAGCCCGCCAGCCGCGCCGCCAAGAAACCAAACCGCCGAAGAATAAGACTCCTCAATGACGGCTACCAACGGAATCAAATGAATTCTGTACCCTTCGTCCGTAGAGGGATACGATCGGGCGAGATTGTTTTGGATAACTTCAAGATCAGCCTGAGCTTGAGGGAGTTTAACCGCTACTTTCAATCGCCCAATGCACTCCAGATAGTGCGAATCCCGCTTTTGCAGATCGCTCGGACCGAAGACTTCCTCGGCATGGAGTGGCAAATACAAGATCTCGTTGACTAGTTCAGCTAAATTGCCGGCTTGCTCGGGGCAAACTCCAATCACCTGGAAGCTTTCATCGCCCAACGTTAGATTCTTACCGACGATGCTCGGATCGGAATTGAAATGCGTCCTCCAAAAAGCTTGACTCAGTACCACAACATGGGGACCGCCGAATTTATCCTCATCGTTGGTAAACGTTCGCCCGAGAATCACTGGCCTTGCGCTTAACTCGAATAGGTTCGCTGAAGCGAAGACGACCCGCACGTGCTCTGGATTCTTTTGATTGTTGAAATCAACTTCAGTCCAATCATAAACCGCCAGCTCGTCGAAGCTATGCTGCGTCCGGCATATATCAAGATAGTCAGGATAATCCAAATGAGTCTTCGTATCATTCTGGACCCTGGGTTGAAATATCTGCACTAACCGATCTGCACGGGGAACCGGCAACGGATTCAAGAGAGCACCGTCAATGACACTGAAGATGGCGGTGTTTGCACCGATACCGAAGCCGAGGATGAGTACCGCGGTGATGGTGAAACCGGGAGACCTTAGGAGAACGCGGAGGGTGTGGCGCATGGGGGAGAAGTTGGTTAAAAGTGAAAGGTGAAAGCTGGCTGGAGCGCCGCCTCGCTTGCGAGGCCGACTTCTTTGTTTCCTTCGTGGTCTTGTTGTGGATTGATTCCTGCGTTCTTTGCGCCTTCGCGTGAGTTTTTCTTCTGCTTTTGCGCCTTTAGGATGCGATTCATCACTCGTGTAACGCGGTAACCGGATTAACTCGTGCGGCACGCAAAGCCGGTAAAAGGCAAGCTAGCGATGCGGCCAATCCTAAAATCAAAGCGGCTGCCCCTATCGTAATTGGATCGACTCCGGAAACACCGTACAAAAGGCTTTCAATGAAACGCACGAGCAGCAGCGCTGTTACCATCCCAATTGTCAGACCGATCAACACCAGCTTCAGTCCTTGCCGGATAACCAATCTTATAATGTTCGCAGTCGATGCTCCTAACGCGAGTCGCACACCCATCTCGCGTTGCCGTTGGCTCAAAGAGTAGGCAAGAACGCCGTACAGCCCAACCGCGGCCAGAACGAGTGCGACAGCGGAAAAAATGGCGACTAACAGTACGCCTAACCGGTTCGTCGCTGTTTTTATAGAAATATTTTCAACGAAACTAATAGTGCGCGTGACGGGAATATCCGGATCGACTTCGCCTACAGTGTTTTTTACCGCAGAAATTAGGGTGGTAGGATCTCTGACCGTGCGCAGGAGCAAGAATTGCCGATAAAGGTTCGGATCTTGATCCGCAGGGATATATGTTTGAAACTGCGCATGTTCGTGGTCCACTGCGTTGTGACGGGTGTTTTGAACTACGCCGACAATCGTCCATGTAGTTTTCTCGCTGAGATAGATGATCTGTTTTCCGATCGGGTCCTGACCAGGAAAGAAATGACTCGCTAACGCCGCGTCAACGATCACCACCTTCTGGCTGTCGGGACGATCACGAGAATCAAAGTCGCGCCCTTGCAAAGATGGAATCTGCATCGTTTTGAAGTAGCCCGGCGTAATACCCTGGAGACACATAGTTGGCTCCTTGCCGATCTCGACGGGAGGTTGTCCAACAACCTGGAAAGCCGTTTTGGGGTCACCAAAAGTATACTCAAACGGCTGTTGATCGTTCATCGCGGCATCGGCAACTCCTGGCAAACGACGAACTTTTTCCAGAACGGTGTGAAAGAAATTTCGTAGCCGGACCGGGTCCTGATATTCCTTAGCCGTCGGATTGATCGTGGCCGTTAGCAGATGTTGAGAATTGAAGCCAAGAGGAGCATTTTCGGAGGCCGCAAAGCTCCGAACCAATAGACCGGCACCCACCAGGAGAATACAAGCGAGCGCGACTTGTCCGATCACGAGAATTGATTGAAGTCTTTTTCGTCGCGCTCCAATTGTGCCGGAACGTCCGCCTTCCTCTTTGAGCGCTGACCCGAGATCCACTTTCGAAAGGCTGAAAGCCGGCAAAGTCCCAGAGAGCAGAGCCACCAAAAGAGTCGCGGCTAGGACAAACCCGAACGCGGTCAGATCAAGTTTCGTTTCCTGGAATCGATAGAGATACTCTGGGCCAAAGGCTTTGATAAACGCCACCGCTAGGAAAGCGATCCCGATCCCGCTTACACCGCCCAGAATTGAAGGAATCGCCATCTCGGCCAAAATCTTCATTATCAGTCGGAATCGCGACGCACCAATTGCTGCGCGAATCACGGTGTCCTTTCGCCGTTCCAGACCCCGCACGAAAAACAGATTAGCGACATTTGCTATGGAGACCAATAGGAGGCAACCGACGGCACCACCCAACGACCAAATGACGTTGGAATAGGTAGAGGCCATAGCGTCGGCCAACGATCGCAGGTGGATCGTATTGTCTTTGTCTGAGTCTGGATATCTGGTATCAAGTCCGTCTTGGATCACCGCACACTCGGCTTCAGCTTGAGCCAATGTGATGCCTCGTCTCAATTTGCCAAGACACATTAGGCCACCCAATCCACGATTCTGGAGGTCAACACCCCAGATCTCAGAAACATGCAATGGCACATAGACCTGATCCTCCCAGACCGTACTAACGTCTTCTGCTTGCCTTGGACACACCCCGATCACTTGGAAACTTTCGCCGCTTAGTATTAGGTTTCTGCCGATGATATTCGGGTCTGAGTTAAATCGGTTTCTCCACACCGGCTCGCTCAACACAACTAATAGCGGTCCTCCGGTCCTATCCTCCTCATCTGTAAACGGCCGCCCCAGAATAAAGGGCAAGCTGCTGATTTTGAATAAGCCCGGCGTGGTGAAGATCGCCGTTAGTCGCTGGGGAGTGTTCTGACCGCTTAGATCCAGAAAATCCCAGTAGGAAGCGGACAAATTCTCAAAACTGTGCTGCTCACGAGAAAGATCCGCATAATCTGGGTAAGCCAAATACCCACTGGCTACACCCAACTGATTTACTTGCTTTTTCGGTTGAAAAACTCGCACTAACCGATCGGGATTCGGAAAGGGTGCTGCATTTAAAATCACCGCCTGAATCAGACTAAACACCGCAGTATTGGCGCCGATACCGAAGCCGAGGATTAGTACCGCGGTGATGGTGAAGCCTGGGGATTTTAGGAGAAGGCGAAGGGCGTGGCGCATTGGGATAGTGATTGGTGATTAGCGATTCGTGATTGGTGGAGGACTAAGTAATCAGTAGTCAGTGCAGGAGCTAGGAGTTTCATTCTTTGCGATCCTGGTTCTTCCGTCCTTGGTGTTCTTTGTGCCACGCCCGCAACGCTTCTCGTCGTTATGCGGGGCAGGTCTTTGTGGTGCAATTTCTTTATTGGTGGAGCGCGGTGATTGGGTTAGTGCGGGCGGCGCGGAGTGCCGGGAGGCAACAAGCTAACAAGGCGGCCAGGAAAAGAACGAGAATCGCTAAGCTGACCGCGATGGGATCGGTTCCGGTTACTCCGTATAGCAGGCTGTTAATAAACTGGCCGGCCAATAACGCTGTTGATAGTCCGATCGCTAATCCCAAGGCCACAATTTTTAGCCCCTGGCTCATTACTAGTCCGACAATGTTCCCTGGCCGCGCGCCGACTGCGATCCGCACCCCGATCTCTCGGTTTCGCTGAGTGACGAAGTAGGCCAGCACTCCGTATAGTCCGATTGCTGACAAAAACAGGGCAACGCCGGAAAAAAGGCTGACCAAAAGGGTGCCGAGCCGGCGAGTAGTAAATTTCCCTCCGATACAATCGTTAAATGAGATCGCTTCTGAAAGGGCACCGGTTGGATCAACGGAAGCCATCGTCTTGCGAATAGCTGGTAGCACCGCTAGCGGATC
>JAFAZK010000034.1 GCA_019239825.1 Verrucomicrobiota bacterium
CCCGAGATAGTTGCGCACATCGGCTTGCCGGCTGGAAATCAATTCTTGCAGTTCGAGAATCCGGTTAGCTAAGGGCTGTCTTTGGCGGTTCAAGTCTTCTCGCCGTTGTCGCTCAGTGGCAACCTGGACTTTTAGTTCGTTGAGCGATTCAACTAACGAGTCCTCCGTGTCTTTCAACGCCTCTACCTGAGCTAACGCCGCAGCCAGTCTTTCTTGGAAATTCGCCGCTTCCTCGCCCAACTTCGTCACCTCGCCCTCGAGTACGCCGGTTTTCGCGGTGGCGCTTCCCAAGCGCTCCTCCGTATTTTGTTTCTCCCAGGTTAGGCTTTTTACTTTCCCTTCGATGTCGCGCAGCTCGCGGTCGAGTAACGCAATCTTACCCTGAATCGTAGATTCGAGAACCTGAGCGTGCTGAAGCGCCTCCCGGCTTTCACTGATCTTTTGCTGGGTATCAGCTAGACGGATCTCGGCCTCAGCCTGATTCTGCTGAGCAGCATCCAGCTCGGTTTGAAGTTGGGTGCAGGCTTCAGCCAATTCCCGCATCTGCACTTTTCGTTTTAGAACGGAACTACCCTCATCGCCCTGCGCACCGGAAAACACCACGCCGCATTCAGAAATAAACTCGCCACTCAGGGTGACAACCGCTACGTCCGAATTTTGCTGCGAGATTCGTAGAGCAGTCTCGAAATCGGACGCTAATGCGACGTTACCCAGCAACTGATTCACCAAAGGGGTGATTTCAGGGCGAGTTTTTACCCGGTCCAGAGCCCAACCAATCGCTCCCGCCGGGAGAGTCTGGATTTGAACCGGAGCAAGCCGAGAAACTGCTTCGAGCGAGATTAATCCTGATCGTCCTTCTTTAAGTTCTACTAGTTGGCGGCTGATTGCTTCCGCCACGTCACGATCGGCCACCAAAACAACTTGGAGATGATGTTCAAGCGCAGCCTCTATGGCGGGAACGAATTCATTGCTCACCTCCAGGGAGTTTGCCAAAACCCCAAGAATGCTCGAGCGAAACAGCTGCAGGTCATTCAACCCTCTCAACACCGCTTGGGTTCCTGAGCTCAGTCCTTCACCTTCCCGATTCAATTGGGAAAGTACTTCGAGCTTAGATTCCCGCTCCGCCAAGGTCCGTTGCTTGCGCGCGATGTCCGCAACAACCTCTTGGAGTGTCCGCTGTTGATTGACCCCGTCACGTTCGCTGTCCCGAAGGGCGTCGCGACAACTTTGAACCTGCGCAACCGCCTGTCCCTTCTCCGCCTGGTTCTGTCCCAGTTGAGATTGGAGTTGGTCACGCCCGTTCTCAGCCTGGCGAAGTTCCTGCTCCAACAGCGTCAACCGGGTCTGGCTGGCTTCTCGCTGGTTCAAAACGTTCGTCAATTCACCCCGCAGGCTCGCGGTTCGATTCTCTCTTTGCTGCACCTCTTGCTGAAACCGCTGAGCTTCACGCTCCTCGTTCAAACGCCTCGCCCGCGATTCGCTGACTTCGCGTTGATGTTCCTCCAAGCGCTGTTCTTCTGCTCTGAGGCTCTCAAATAGCTCGGCCAGTTGATGGTCGGTCTCTTCGAGCTGGCCCTCTTGGATAAGCAGTTTTTCTTGAGCGGCAGCCACATCGGATTCATATCTGCCGATTAACCCAGACGCTTCCCGCGCACGTTCCTCGTTGAAGGAGATCCGATTGATCGCGACGTCGATCCGGTTCTTGATGTCTTGCCCACTTTGGCGCACGACCAGAATCTGTTCCTCTAAAGCTTCCAGCTCGTGGCGTTGGTCAGCCAGACCGAACTCTTGAGATTCAATCTGTTCCTCCAGGGAAACCTGGATCGATCGCAGTTTTTCTACCAGTTCAGCCGCCTGGGCGATGTCGGCCTTTAGCTGCTCAGAGTTCCGAAACGACAGATGCAAGTCGAGCACCTGTAACTCCTCGTAAAGCGCCCGGTAACGGCGAGCTTTCCCGGCTTGACGTTGGAGCGAACCGATCTGCCGCTTCACTTCCTTCATGATATCCGTGAGCCGAAGGAGATTCGCGTCGGTATACTCGAGTTTTCTCAACGCTTCTTTTTTCTGGGCCTTATACTTTGTGACCCCGGCGGCTTCTTCGAAGATTGCTCGCCGGTCTTCCGGCCGAGAACTTAAGATCTGGTCGATCCTGCCCTGCTCCATAATCGAGTAGGCCGATCGCCCGATCCCGGTGTCCATGAAGAGCATCTGAATGTCCTTGAGCCGGCAAGGAACCCGATTCAGGAGATAGTCTGAACGACCGTCCCGATAAACCCGCCGGGTGATGTTGACCTCGTTGTACTCGACTCCAAGATCCTGTTCGCATTCCGCGAAGGTGAGCGAGACTTCGGCTACACCGACCGCCTGTTTCGTATCGGTCCCGCTGAAAATAACGTCCGCCATTTCTCCACCACGAAGGGCCTTGGCGGATTGCTCCCCTAAAGCCCAGCGGATCGCGTCCAACACATTCGATTTTCCGCACCCATTTGGCCCGACGATCGCCGAAACTCCGCGGTGAAGATTCAGGGTCGTCCGATGGGCGAAGGATTTGAATCCAGCTAATTCAATGGACTTTAGATACATGGGTTCTGAACGACCGAACGCTAGACAACTATAAGCCCCCTGACAAGGCTAAAAATACAATCTTTAGGATTCCGATGGAGGGCGACCACAAGATATTGTGGGGGCTGGTCGTTGCGCCGGAACCGCCGTAATGATCCCATAGGCCTGGACGGGAGCCGCTTTGGCCTGCTCCTTAAAAACCCCGCGATTCCGTCACATCGTGAACCCGGCCGGAAAATGTGAAAGCAGGCGGCTCCCGGAAGCTACCCACGACGCAGTTTCACCCCTGCGTTTCGTTGATTTCTTTTCTGCGGCGCCCAGGACGTTTACCGAGCACTGGGTAATTAGCGGGAGCCGCCCGTTTAACACCCTTCTCGGCGGCTCTTGTCGCATAGCTAAATTACTAGTCTGTCCGGCACGCCCCAAAGCGGCTCACCTCCAAGCGCCTTCTCGGTTCATATCTACCTACCTAATCCCCATTCGTCAGAAATTTAGGAGGCGTCGGCGTGGGTTGCGGCGCCTTATCGCGAAGAAACGGATTCTGCTCTGGCAACGGCGCCTTCCGAATTATTGCCACCGGTGTCGGAGCCGGCGTTGGTGCTTGCACAGAATAAACCGCCTCCCGCAGACCTGGGATCGGAGAGTACCCTTCGAACCGGGCAACGAGATCCGGATCGCTTTTATTGGGTGTTCCATTCGGGAGCTTGAAATCAAATACGCTCACGCCGAACCGTCTCTCCCCGTTATACGACCGGCCGTCGCTAGCGCCTACCATCACTGGCTTATTAGTCCCTTTTTCTTTACCTAGGTAGATCATCACATGAGTTACCGGAACGTCGCGGTCGACTTTGTAGGTGCCCGACCAGAACATAAGATCACCGGGCCGGAGATCTTCGAGCTCGAAAGTGTTGGCATTCCGGCTGAGCACCGCATGAAAGTTCCCGTTTTTGCGAACCCAGAGATATTGGTCGCTCGACTGTCGGGGAACGTCTTTGAAGCCGGCGTTGCTCAACACGTAATAAATAAATCCGGAGCAATCCATGCCGCCACTGGCCGGATCATCTGAGCCGTAGGTATAGGCCAAATTACGTTCGGTTAACGCGAGCGCAGAGCGGATCAAATCCTGCACTCCTGACGGTTGGCGTTCGAAATCCTTCAGCTTACTTGGATCGAGCGACGCAACAGTAGCCGGGTGGTTTTGGGCACTTGGCTTGGGAGTTTCCTCGGGCGTCGATTCGGGAGCGCTATCTTCGGATTTTGCTCGGTGTTTCGCGTGTTTTGGAGGAGTCGCATCCTCCTCATCGTCTTCCGAGTTGTTCTTCGCCTTAGGCGTATCATCCGATTCCTCCTCCTGCGACTTCGAACTGACCTTCGGCGAAGGAGATGGAGACGGAGATGCGTGATGCTGCAGGGTCGATGAATGATGATGGATCCGCTTTTTTGCAGGTGTCGGCGTCGCTTCTTCTTGTAGCTGTTGTCTTACGTTCCGGCCCCATTTATCCAATGAGCGCGAAACCGCATCGAAAGGGCTCTCATCTCCCCTTGCCTCGGAGGCCGCAAAAACCAGCAACGAAAAAGCCGGCGCCAAAACCAGGTATCTCATGTGCCCTTAGCAATCTCCTCAAGGAGGTGCCTGTTTAAACGGACCCCGGCCTCAAAGTTATCAATTGGGAAATTTTCATTGGGCGAATGAACCTTTGCATCCGG
>JAFAZK010000046.1 GCA_019239825.1 Verrucomicrobiota bacterium
AACGCCAGTCTTTTGCTGGCGCGAGTCCTACTGGGTAGCCGGAAAGCGATCCAAAAAACAGAGAACAACTATCTTTATTCGCCAAATGCCGAATCCTCTGTCCGGCACCCGCTTTTCCCGGTGCTAGAGTAATCCCAATCGTTCTCGTACTCGTCGTCCCGACTTCGCTAGCCACAGGAAGAATCGCCCTGCACACCGAAAGCTTCGTCGGGCAGGCTGTCCTCGTCCTCGAAGGTCCTAAGGCGTCGCTACTAATGATCTTAACGCTCAGCTGGTTCCCGAATTGCCAGGCATCTCGCTCACCCATTTCTTTTTGTTGGTAAGCTTCCAACGCTTTCGAATCGCCGCTTTTCTTGACCTGTTGCCAATGGGATACTTCTTTCACCTTCTGAAACCAAATCGAATCTGCTTTCACTCGCGGTCGACTTGAGAAGACCCTAAAACCGAAGTCAGATTTTGAGCCGCCGGGTTTCGACGATGCCGGATATTTTTTCTTCCCTTGTCCAACTGACATATGCCGCCAACCCTCAGCTAGTTCGGCTAGATTATCGAGATGATGGCTGCCACGCGGGGACCAGCATCTTCACTTCCGATGTGGATCCGATTCCTTCTTCCAAGGGGGTAGCGAGAGCAAGTGAAGCCTTATGGGCGCTCCACAATGGTCCACCTGCTATGGGAACCAAAATTTGAGTTCACTGAGGACGGGGTTTTGTGTTACGCCTCATCGAATATCCCGACAAACAAAGCGTTACTCTAATCATGAAAATATTCGCTTCGGTCATCTTCCTAGCAACGGGACTACTAGTGACTACTGCGAGTGGTCCGTCGCAGACTGAGAGCAATTCTGTATTCTCCACCATTGCGACTCATGGAAATTATTCGCAGAATCAGCCCAGAGTTTTCAAATGCTCAGTTGGGAATGCCACTACTGGGATCGCAAGCTTCGTTAACATCGATCTTCCAGGCTTAGTCTTGAACGGCAGCGATACGTCAGGCTCTGGCTTGGCCAAGCAGCGAGTAGTGGAGTCATACGGAAAATTGCCTCTGAGCTTTGAAGCCAATATGGGGCAGACAGACAACCGCGTACAGTTCCTGTCACGCGGCCCGGGTTACACGCTGTTTTTGACCTCCGGCGACGCCGTGCTGGTTTCGGGGAAAGGCAAACCCAATGTAGCCCGAATGAAACTGACAGGCTCCAATCCTGCGCCCGAGGTTCGGGGCCTCGACGAACTGTGTGGAAAGAGCTACTACTTCATCGGAAACGATCCAAAGAAGTGGCAGAGCAAGGTGGCGAACTATGCGCGGGTCCGCTACCAGGACGTCTACCCTGGCATCGATTTGGTTTACTACGGCAACCAGCGGCAGTTGGAGTATGACTTTGTGGTGGCCCCAGGAGCGGACCCGAAGCCCATCCAACTGAATTTTCCTGAGACGCGGGAAATCCGCATCGACCGGGAAAGTGGGGACCTTGAGCTGGACTATGCGGGCGGCGAAGTTCGCTTCCATAAGCCGGTAGCTTACCAAATCGGCGATGGCAAAACTTTGGTCGAAGCACGGTATGAGCTGAAGCAGGGAAAGGAGGTCAGCATTGCAGTAGGCAGCTATGATGTCGCCAAACCCCTGATCATCGACCCGGTTTTGAGCTACTCCACTTACCTCGGCGGAAGCAATCTTGACTACGGTGTCAGTATCGCGGTTGACACCTCGGGCAACGCCTATGTGACAGGGAGTACGTTTTCGCCCGATTTCCCCACCGTGCATCCGCTACCTGCTCCCCCTATCGGATTGCAGAGCATCCAAGCCTTCGTCAGCAAATTGAGCTTCGACAGCGCAACTTCCACGCTATCGCTGGCCTACTCTACCTACCTCGCCGGAAGCGGCGGTCTTGATGAAGGCCGCGGCATCGCGGTTGACACCTCGGGCAACGCCTATGTGACAGGCGATACCGACTCGCCCGATTTTCCCATCGTGCATCCGCTCCCCGCTCCCAATAACGTGGTGCGGGGAGTCGACGCCTTCGTCAGCAAATTAAGCTTTGACAACGCGACTTCTACGCTCTCGCTGGTCTACTCTACCTACCTCGGCGGAAGCGGCGACCTCGTCTTCAGCGGTTATGATTTCGGCGTCGGGATCGCGGTGGACGCTAGCGGCGACGCCTATGTGACAGGGGATACCGGGTCGCCCGATTTCCCCATTGTGCATCCTCTACCCGCTCCCAATGACGCGTTGCAGAGTAGTGGCGGGAACGCCTTCGTCAGCAAATTGCACTTTGATGCCGGGACCAAGGCGCTCTCGCTGATCTACTCTACCTACCTCGGCGGAAGCGTTCAAGATTTTGGCGCCGGGATCGCGGTGGACGCTAACGGCAACGCGTATGTGACGGGAACTACCTCTTCGCCCGATTTCCCCATTGTGCATCCGCTCCCCGCTCCCAATAACGCGTTGCAGGGTTTTCAAGACGTCTTCGTCAGCAAATTAAGCTTTGACAGCGCAACCTCTACGCTTGCGCTGGCTTACTCTACTTATCTCGGCGGAAGCGGTGTTGATGAAGTCAGCGGTATCGCGATTGACACCTCGGGCAAGGCCTATGTGACAGGGAATACCTCTTCGCCCGATTTCCCCGTTGTACATCCGCTCCCCGCTCCCAATAACGCGTTGCAGGGTTTTCAAGACGTCTTCGTCAGCAAATTAAGCTTTGACAGCCTGACCTCCACGCTCTCGCTTGCCTACTCCACTTACCTCGGCGGAAGCGATTTTGAGTACGGCGGCGGTATCGCGGTTGACACCTCGGGCAACGCCTATGTGACAGGGGGTACCTCTTCGCCCGATTTCCCCGTTGTACATCCGCTCCCCGCTCCCAATAACGCGTTGCAGGGTTTTGAAGACGCCTTCGTCAGCAAATTGAGCTTTGATAGCGCGACTTCTACGCTCTCGCTGGCCTACTCTACCTACCTCGGCGGAAGCGTTGATGCTGAAGGCGCCGGTATCGCAGTTGACACCTCGGGCAACGCCTATGTGACAGGGGAGACCTCTTCGCCCGATTTCCCCACCGTGCATCCGCTACCCGCTACCACTAGAGGGTTGAAGGAAGACGCGTTTGTAGCGAAGCTCGCTCCAAGCGTTCGTGCGGTTTACATCACAAATGACGGATCGCACACCGTGTCTGTGATCGATCCCTCAACCAACGCGGTCGTGGAGACTGTGTCGGTCGGCTTTGGTCCCGTGCAAGCGGTCCTTACTCCAAGTGACAACACCGCTTACGTGCTCAATAGCGTCGCTGGAACAGTCTCGGTCGTTAATACGTCAACAAACAGCGTAACTGCGACACTAAAGGTAGGCTTTCTGCCGAGCCATGAGGCGGTCACTCCTGACGGCAGTAGCGTTTACGTGACCAACACGGGCTCCAATAGCGTCTCAGTACTCGGCACGGCCAGTCAGAGCGTGATCGCCACCATCACCGTGGGGTTCGCGCCGGTCGGGATAGTCATCACGCCCGATGGAACGCGCGCTTACGTGACTAACGCTGTCTCGGGAAACGTTTCGGTCATCAATACTGCCACCCATACGGTCAGCACCGTGGTCCACGTCGAAGCCTTTCCGCTGACAGTGGCCCTCACGCCCGATGGGAGCAGCGCTTATGTGGCTAACACGGCGTCCAATTCGATCTCGGTGATCAACACCGGCACCAATACCGTCGAAGCGACGATCCCGGTCGGCCGCGATCCGGTCGACGTGGCGATCAACCCCAACGGCCAAAGCGCCTATGTTGCCGATGCGGGCGGCCACTCGGTTACGGTGCTTAATACGGCGACCAACCAGGTAGTAACTACCCTCCCGGTCGGGTTCCTACCGGTTAAGACCGCAATCACCTCCGACGGCGCCACCGCCTATGTTGCCGATGCCGGCGGTGACAGCGTTTCAGTGATCAAGACCGCTACTAATACCGTTCTAACCAGGATCAGCGTGGGAGCGGATCCGGTGGATGTCCTCGTCAGCCCAGATGGCGTTCATGCTTACGTGACCAACGCCGGCTCGAAGTCGGTCTCCGTCATCGACACCAGCACGAATGTAGTGAGCGCCACGGTGCCGGTTGGAGTTCTTCCATCGAACGGAGCCATCTTTTAGCTGCTGGGGCGCTTCATAACATAAGAATGACTGCATACTGCACCCGGTACGTGTGCGAACTGAGAACAAATCCGGTGTGAGCTTTTCCAGTACACCCACTCATGCTCCACGAGAAGCAGTTGTTAGATTCGGGTCCAATACTCCAATACTCCTGCCCGCGCCGCGCGCTGCGATTTAATGCACTGAGGTCCTTACGACGTGCACCTGCGGCGTCTTGAAAGGGTGGGCACGGGAACAGCGAACACCCAGGGCGTCGCGTCTTTCTAGACTCAATACCTGCACACGATTTAAAGCGTGGAATTACGGTTAAGCCGACCGAGCGGAATGCAACCCTGTCCGATCCGGGTCACGCCTTCCACCTTTCACTTTTCACCAATCACACCTCCCCGTTCTCCCCTTTGTCTCCCGGCCGGCCCTGGTGTAAATAGCGACTCATGGCATTACCTCAGGGACCGAGAGCGCCTAGCGCTTTGCAAATGCTTCAATGGGTGACGACGCCTTTTTCATTTATGCGGAGCTGTCACCGGAAGTATGGAGATCATTTTACTATTCGGCTCAATCCGCGATTCGGACCGCTGGTTTTCTTCAGCCATCCGGAAGCGCTGCAAGTGATTTTAACGAATGATGATGCCGAGCTGTTCGAATCGCCTGGATCGTTCAATGTCGCTCTCGAGCTACTTACCGGGACGCAATCAGTGTTCGCTTTCAGCGGTGAGCGCCACCGGCGGGCACGCCAGCTATTGATGCCGCCGTTTCATGGGGAACGAATGCGTTCCTACGGAGAATTGATTCGCGACATCACAGAACAAGTCATGAATGAGTATCAGCCTGGGCAGGCCTTCCCGGCGCGGAAGCCGATGCAAACGATCTCATTGCGCGTAATTCTGCGAGCAGTGTTTGGACTGGTCGACGGATCTCGGTATCGACAACTTGAGAACCACCTTGGAACGTTGCTGGACGGCGTAAGTAATCCAATAAGCGCCAGTCTGCTATTTGTGCCGAGCATGCGCCAGGATCTGGGGCCGCATAGTCCGTGGGGGAGATTCATTCGTAACCGTCAACGAATCGATAAACTGATTTACGAAGAAATCGCCGATCGGCGCAAGAACCGGGACGACCTCAACGACGGTCAACGGAATGACATATTGACCCTGCTCATGTCTGCCCGCGATGAGGCGGGCGAAGGGTTGTCCGACGTTGAACTGCGGGATGAATTGATGACCCTCCTAATTGCCGGTCACGAGACTACCGCTACCGCTTTGACTTGGGCGTTGTATTGGATTCATCGATTGCCGGGCGTACGCGAACGGCTGTTGCAGGAACTGGAATCAGTGGATCACAACTCGGACCCGAGCGTTGTTTTTAAGCTGCCTTATCTCAATGCCGTCTGCTCGGAGACCCTGCGCATTTACCCGGTTGCATTGCTCACCTTCGCACGGGTTACCCGGTCACGAGTTACCCTGACTGGAGTAACTCTCGAACCTGGCACTACCGTGACCGGTTGTATCTATTTAGCTCATCGTCGCAAAGAAGTGTTTCCAGACCCGGAAGAATTCAGGCCGGATCGATTTCTCGAGCGGCATTATTCGCCCTATGAGTTTCTGCCGTTTGGGGGTGGGGTTCGCCGCTGCCTCGGAATGGCCTTCGCCCAATTCGAAATGAGACTGGCGCTGAGCACGATTCTATCTCGTTTTGACCTGGCGTTAACCGATGCTCACAACGTGCGGCAACAACGGCGTGGGCTGGTCTCAGGACCTAGTCCGTTCAAAATGGTCAGGACCGGTAGGGCAAGGCTTCCGAATGATGTTGAACGCCTTGCGAAGGAACAAGTGTCCCAATAGAGACTGGTGTGGCTAGGCCAAGAATCGAGCCGAGACGGGTACAGCTTTTGGCGTTTGGCGTGTCGGCGAACGTTGAACGCCGAACGCCAAGCGCCTCGCATCTACTGAATATTAACCGGCGTCCCGACTGTAACCAAGGTCCTGATCAGCGCAGCATCCCAGTTCGCTAACCGGATGCATCCGTGACTCCCCGCGCGCCCGATGGTCGCTGCATTGGGCGCACCATGAATGCCGTCGCCAGGGCGATTCAATTGCATCCAAAGAATGCCAACCGGATTTCGTGGCCCCGGAGGGAAATTGTAGAAATCCTCGGTTCGCTCCCCTCGCTCAAGCACACCTTTGTCATATCGAAACCAGGGAAAGGTAGCGATCTCATCGATATGCCAGTCCCCGATCGGGGCCGGATGATCCGATGAACCCGGAGTAATCGGAAATGAAGCGATCGTCCGGTTGTTATCGCGCACTTGCAAGATTCGCTGGGCGACATCGACCTTGATCGACCGCCCCCCCAACGACGGATCCCGCTTGGAAGTATGCACTTTGGGTAAACTGCCGATATCGAATGGATCCGCAACGTTAGGAACAGTCAAAGATTGCCCTGCTTGGACCTGATTAATATCAATCGTCGGATTAATTGCTGCCAGGAATCGCGCGGTCGTATGAAACCGCTCTGCGATCACATCGCCGAGGTTCGTATAAGGACACGATTTTTGTTTCGCTACCTCCGCGTTATCGGTCGCCATCACTCCGACCTGACTGAGGTCCTCTGGAGCAACCTTATAAGTCGTGTATGGCTCAATCCCTGCCACATCCGGCTGCTCGTCGGCTGGTTTGCCATGATTCGCGTTATAAAGCGCTAACGCCTTGTCAAAAAACTCGCCCAGCCGACCATCGACCATCCCCGGTCGGAAATGATTCGTATCCAAAAGAATCTGCATCTGCACCGCGTGCGCTCGCTTTTCCGCCACGGTGGATTGCACAGTTGGTTGAGTCGGTTCAGTTGCTTGAAACGGCTGTTTTGGAGGCGCCACCGTCGTGGTCGGGACAATATGGGCGCAGCCGCCCAGTGCGAGTGCCACTCCCACAATAGCGATTTTCGTCCTAAAAACCTTGAACATCGGGCACAGCTTTGGGGCGAGCTGCTCTCTTCGTCAAGACGATAGCGTTGCCGCCTTTCGGTGGGGACGAACCCCTGCTCGTCCGTGCGTGATCACCTGGTTGCGTCGAAGAACCCGGATCAGCAGGCCGCCGCTGTTAAGATAGAGAAAGCGGCAGTTTAAACAATGTCGGTCAACGAACACATGACCTCAGCTACTGCTGATTCATGAAGGTCGCCTTTGTTGCTGCGCCTTTTTCGGGCCACATCAATCCAATTAGCGCTTTGGCTAGGAGATTCGCCAAAAGGGGACACGACGTGCTACTTGTTTCGACAGAAGAAGCAAGACCTACCGCTGTCGCTTCAGATCTGCGGTTCATAGCATATGCGACGCAGACATATCCGTACGGTTCAATCAGAAGGGTTTTGGAAGAAACCAGCAAACTTGAAGAGCCGCAGGTCTATCCTGCCCTGTCCAATCTATTGATTGGTCTGCAAAAAACTCTAATGAAAGAGCTGCCATCGCTGCTTCGGGAAATTTCACCGGACGGCATTGTTCTCGATATCGTCCCTTTCTCTGTCGGCCTGGTTCCAATGCGCCTTGGGATACCCTACGTCAATGTCTCGTGCGGTCTGCATGGAGATTATTCGGGTTTCACACCCCATTGCTTTTTTGACTGGCGCCACGAAGAAACCCCGGAAGCTTTTGCTCGTAATAAGGAAGGTGTTCAGCGATTCCTCGAAATTCTAAAGCCGCGCTTCGCCCTGGCGAAGGAGTACGCTGTTTCCGTAGGACTATTCGACCTCGATTTTGCCGATCCGCTGATAGGTATTTCGAAATTGGGCTGGATCACGCAAATCCCGAAGATTTTCGACTTCGTGAATCCCCATCAACCCTCCCAATTAGTGTACACTGGCCCGTTTCACGACGGAGAAGGGCGGCCAACGATAGGTTTTCCGTGGGATGACTTGACCGGCGAACCGATTATTTACGCATCCATGGGAACCGTTCACCAAGGCTTGACCTCGGTCCTCCAGACCATCGCCAAAATAATCGGCCGACGCTCCGGGTACCAACTTGTGATGGCGATTGGTCCCGTTGTCGATATTGAAGCCGTGAGATCCGCATTGCCGTCTTTCAGCTCAGCAATTATTGTCAACCAAGCGCCGCAGATTGAACTCCTCAAAAGATCGGCACTTTTCATCACTCACGCAGGCCTCAATTCGACTCTGGAATCCCTCGCCCAAGGCGTCCCCATGGTTGCCGTCCCCGTTTCTAGTGACCAGCCCGGAATTGCCGTCAGAATTGAATATACAAACGTAGGTAAGTTTGTACCGCTGAAAGAGCTGACAACCCAAAGTCTGGCGTCACTGGTCGACGAGGTACTGACAAATCCGATCTATTACCAAAAAGCTCAGGCTATTAAGCAAATTCTTGCGAAAGAGAACGGTATAGAAAAAGCCGTGGACATTCTTGAATCGACTTTCAAAAAGGCGACCGCCGAAGCCTCCGCTTAGACTGATTCATTCATACCGTCCCTAGGGACCCGCATTCGCCAACGGCCGTATCGCCTTGTCCGCGACCCGTTCAGCCTCGTCCCGCGGCCGCGGGAAGGCAGGGCTCCAGGATGACTCGCCCATCCGCCAAACGCCAAACATCTTCAGACACTTGCCATTGGCGCCTCTCGAAGCGAAGGAAGACGCCGTGATAACACATTTGCTGCGGACGGTTGGCCGTAGAAGTCTGGCCGTCGTTGCCGGTCTCGGTGATTTTGCCGAATTCGTGGTGCGCGCTTTCGCCGCGGTCGGCCATGCCCGGCAACTCCGAAAAGGGGTCGCTCGGGCCATCCATCAGCAAGGTGTACGTTGTCTGCTCGTGATCATCGTGGTTTCGCTGTTTTCCGGATTAGTTTTAGGTCTCCAGGGATATTATGTGCTGGCTCGGTTTGGGTCGGCCGGCTTGCTCGGAACCTTTGTTTCACTCACCCTGACCCGGGAACTGGCGCCAGTTCTTGCCACCCTAATGATCGTGGGTCAGGCTGGTTCTGCCATTGCCGCGGAGATCGGGATTTATCGGTACAGCGAACAGATTGATGCGCTGACCACCATGACCATTGATCCGCTGGGGTATTTGATTACTCCGCGGCTCTTGGCCGCTCTCCTGGTTTTCCCCATTCTTACCACCGGTTTTGTTTTGGTCGGCACTTTTGGCGGTTATCTCTCCGGGTGCTGCTTGTTGGGACTCGATAGCGGTGTTTATTGGTCGAACGTGCAAAGCGCGGTGAGATTTGTAGACGTACGTGAATGTCTTCTTAAAGCACTGGTGTTTGGTATCATCACCATCGCGATCTGCTGTCATAGCGGGTTCACCGCTCATCGCAGAACCGGTGCATCGGGTTCCCGCGCAGTCAGCATTTCCACCACTCGAGCCGTTGTGTTTTCCAGCATTGCCACGTTGGCTGCGGACTACGTGATCACTTCGTTTCTGGTATGATCGCGCCTCTGCTTTCGGTAACAGGATTGCACAAACAATTCGAGCAACACGCTGTGCTTTGCGGAGTTGACCTAGTCGTACCCCGCGGCAGTATCGTCTGTTTGCTGGGACGCAGCGGAGCCGGCAAATCAGTTTTGCTCAAATGCTTAGCTGGATTGTTGAAGCCTGATGCTGGCGAAATCCGGTTTGAGGGGCAGACCGGACAAGATTTCCGGAAACAGTGTGGTTATCTATTCCAAGCTAACGCGCTTTTCGATTCATTGACTGCTTTCGAAAATGTTGCTCTTCCCTTGGAACAAACGACTCGGCTCCGGGTCAGCGAAATTAAAGAAGCCGTAATGTCAGCTCTCCAAAATCTGGGCTTGGAGAGATTCGCAAATTATTTCCCAGCCCAACTTTCCGGCGGCATGCAAAAGCGTCTAGCATTGTCTCGTGTTTTAGTTACTCGTCCTGCGATGGTGCTCTTTGATGAACCGACCGCAGGCTTAGATCCATTGGCCAGCAACGCGGTCTTTTCGATGATCAAAGAGTACCGGGAACAATTCGATTTTACCGCGCTGGTAGTTACCCACGACGTCGCGCCGGCGCTGGCTGCAGGCGACCGGCTGGCCTTGCTAGAAAACGGCAGGATCCAGTTTGCCGGAACGCCGGCAGAGTTTATGGCCTCAGACGATTCCGTGGTGCGAAGTTTCGTAAGCAGAGACCGCGAATGGACACGAATAGAACCGCGAATGGACACGAATAACCCGGATTCCAACCGCAGATGAACGCAGATACAGGCAGATGAGATGCACTTGCTTAGTTCAGTTCTTGAGATCGCCGCAGTCTGGGCAAATGGGATGTTCATAAAAATGTCGCACAAATTGCTCCACGTAAAAGACAGCCTCTCAGAAATTAGCAGCGGAACCGTAGGTATGAACCTCTTTGAAGCCGTCTCCATCTGCGTCAATCTGCGTTTATCTGCGGTTGGTTTTTCTTTGCGTTCTTGGCGTTCTTTTGCGGCTAATCCGTTTTGTAAGCGGTTATGAAACAGTCTTCAGTTGAACTTTCCGCCGGTGTTTTCGTGCTTCTAGGGTTGGTGGCAGTTGCCTGGTTTGCCATTCAGGCGGGTGCTCGGATTCCCTTGGCCGGCTCCACCTATGCCGTCAATGCCAGATTCTCGAATGCCGGCGGCCTGAAACCGGGAAGCCAGGTTTTTCTGGCCGGGGTTCCCGTCGGTCGTGTCGATAACATCAATCTCGATCCGCAGTACGCTGCGGTTGTTCGTTTGGAAGTGAACAAAGAGGTCCAGCTTCCGAATGACACCATCGCGTCGATCCGAACCAGCGGCTTAATTGGCGACAAATTCGTAGCGCTCTCCCCGGGTTCATCTTCGCAGAATCTGGGTCCGGGCAGCACGATCACGGATACGGAATCGGCCGTTGACCTGGAATCGATTATCAGCCGATTCGCCTTCGGCAACGTATCTCCGGCGCCTTCTTCTTCGCCTTCACCGGCGCAGAAATGACAAATGACAAATAACAGATGACAAATTCAAAAGTGTCTTCCCGAGCGATAGTCAACCGACGGATAAAGGGCTTTATGGGCCAGATCGGCCACCGCATTTATGAGAGCCAGAAGCTGCTGACGGTTGCGGTCATAAATCTGTCATTTGTAATTTGTCATGTGTCATTCGCTGCCGCGTCTGATCCGGTGGGTCAGCTCCGTAACCAGGTGGACCAAGTCCTTGCCCTGGCTTACTCCGGTCAGAGCAATGAAACACTGGCGGAACGAGTACGACCATTGTTGGAAAGAGATTTCGCGTTCGATCTCGTGACCCGCCAAGCAATCGGGCCGGGCTGGAGACAATTTACAGCTGGCGACCAGCAAAAAGTTACCGATCTTTTCACCCGGTTGGTGATCCGGATCTATGCCGCTCGCGTTGTGGGGACGCAAAGGCCCACCGTTACTTATGGTAAAACCGTTAGCCTGTCGCCCGACCGATGCGAGATCCCAACCCGGGTCACTGCGCCTAACGGCGGACCCTACGCGGTGGTCTATCGCTTAATCAATCTTTCTGGCGGCTGGCGTATCTACGATGTCCTGATCGAAGGTGTGAGCTTCGTCGCGAACTATCGAGCCCAGTTCGATGACTTGGTGAGGCGTGGCGGAGCGGCAGCAGTCATTAAAACCCTTGAAGCTAAACTTGCTGAACCAATCAATCCCAACTCGTGAACTACTATATTCCCATCCTGCTACTGGTTCTAACTTGCGTTTCTGGTTTTGCAGATCAAAGCAACCAACCTAATCCGCCTCGTAGTTCCGCAGCCACGGGAGCAAAGAAAGCTGCGAATTCGTCTCAAAAGCCTACGAATCCGCCGGCAACTTCAGCGGATGAACTCGCCAACGAACCGGTTGAGAAAGTCAACGATCCTTGGGAGCGTCTTAATCACACCACATTCCGGTTGAACGACACGTTTACGATCCACGCGGTTAAGCCGTTAGCGCACGGATACGAACGCATTGTGCCGCAGAAAGTCCGCACGGGCCTGTCGAACTTTTTCGATAACCTCGACTTTCCTATCCGGTTCGGGAACGATATGCTGCAAGGTCGGATTGTTCGTTCGGGACAAGAAGCCGGCAAGTTCCTTGTAAATAGTACGGTCGGTGTTGGTGGTCTGTTTCGCGTCTCCGATCATGTTTCTTCCCTAGCCGATGTCCCACCCGAAGACTTTGGGCTAACGCTCGCACACTGGGGTGTTTCGAACGGTCCATACTTGGTTGTCCCACTGATCGGACCATCCACTGTCCGCGATTTGACGGGCTACGCCGGCGACTTCGCCATCAATCCGCTCAACTGGTACTTGATCTTTAGCAGCCACAGGCTCTTCAGCAACGTAGTCGGCTACTCAATTTCAGCCTCCAGATTCGTCGTCCGGGCCCCGAGCGGGGTTCGTACTTATGAACAAATGAAGGAGGCAGCGGTTGATCCGTATATTGCGGTGAGGAACGCGTATTTGAGTCACCGAGCGGCGCAACTTGAGAAGTGACGTGTTTGGTGAGAGGTGGCGTGGGCGCAGGAAGAAAGGAGCGGTTACGACGGATTGCGTTTTGTGAGATGCCTTGGATAGGACCTAGGGGACCCACGGGACTTATGTGTTCGCTGTGGCCGCTAAGCGTTTCCGCACCATCGTCGCCGTTTGGCCGTATCACCTCATACCCCTCCTAAGCTCCCTTTTCCACGTCTCACTTCTCACGTCTCACTTCTCACAGGAAAATCCACCGGCCTGGGTTTCCGGTTCTCGTCAACGGCGACGTAGGTAAAGATGGCCTCGGTGACTTTGTTGCGAGTATCGCAGGTGCGGCTACGACGCCACGCCTCGACCCGGATCGTCATCGATGTTTTGCCCACCCGAGTCACCTTACAGTAAAGGCTGACTTCATCCCCAACAAATACGGGTTCATGGAATACCATGCCGTCAACCGCCACGGTTACACAACGGCCGCATGAACGGCGGCCGGCCGCATTGGCTCCAGCCAAATCCATTTGCGACATCAACCAGCCGCCGAATATGTCGCCGGAAGGATTGGCGTCGGCCGGCATGGCAATCGCGCGAATCATCGGCTCGCCTTCAGGTGGTTGGGTTGAGTCCATCTGCTCAATTAGGCATAGAAAGTCCCGCAAGTGAAGTGCATGGGATGGAAAAGTAACCAGTAGTCAGTGTGTCAGTAATCAGTTCAAGAGGTCCTTCGGACTAATCCGGAACATGACATTTAATGATTACTAACCTACTGATTACGGTTACTCTCGCATCAAGTCTACACGCGTGATCAGCCTCTCGCGCTCGACCCGTTTCGCCGACTTATTAGAGAAATGAGTCCATCAGACGAGCGGTGTTGTGCGCCACTTTTTCGAACACCGAACGTTTACTCCATTGTTCGCGGGTAAGTAGATCACTGTTTCTAAAGTAATCTTCTTGTACCACCTTCAGTTGCTCGACCACCTGACGATCGTAAATCAGCAGATTGATTTCCGCGTTTAATGCAAACGAACGAATGTC
Source organism: Verrucomicrobiota bacterium (assembly GCA_019239825.1). Lineage (GTDB taxonomy): Bacteria > Verrucomicrobiota > Verrucomicrobiia > Chthoniobacterales > JAFAMB01 > JAFAVN01. The sequence goes on from JAFAZK010000046.1 coordinate 13,597, forward strand.
CATATTCGTTGATCCAGTCAGCGCGACGTGGTCGTCGATCGTCAATAGCTTCGCGTGCAGAAAATGCGGCCGATAAAGATGAATCTGAATTCCGGCCTCCAGCAAATCGTCGTAGTAGGAACGTTGAGCTAACTGAGAGATCAATTGATTTGCGTGCTTAGAAACAACCATATGTACCTGTACATTCTCACGCCGGCCGGCGGCACAGATGGCATTAAGAAACGGCTCGTCCGGAATGAAGTAAGGAGTTGTAATCACTACCCGCCGGCGAGCCTCGTATAGCATCGAAATAATCAGTTCCCGGCCATTCTCCTGGCCGTAGCCAGGTCCGCTGGGTAGCAATTGCGCAGCACTATCTCCGGTCGGCTTGAGATCGGGGAATAGTTCTGCCCGATCCAACACTTCTTCCGTCTCCAAATAGTGATCCCCTAGAAAGGTCGCTTGGAGTTGCGAGACGACTGGGCCAGTGAGCCGCACCACGAGCTCTTCGTTTGGGAAATTCCTAACAAAGGTCGGGTCCGCGATGTTCTGTGACCCGAGGTAACCGATGGTTCCGTCGATCACGCTGATTTTGCGATGGTTTCGCAAATCAAAACGTTCGCCCTTTCGGCGAAATAAACCGACCGGCAACATCGATCTCACTTCAACTCCGGATTTCTGAAGTTCGGGCCCGAACTGGTTCAGGGCGACACGCGATCCAACTGCATCTAACAAGACCCGGCAAACCAGCCCGCGTTTAGCCGCTCGTTTGAGGGCGTCGGCAACTTTTCTTCCGATCCGGTCGGTTCGGTAGATATAGGTCAAGAGATGGACATGTCGCTTGGCGGTATCGATGTCTTCTATCAGACGATCGATGCTCTTTTCGTAGTCGCGGAGAAACTCGAACGCGTTTCCGGCAAATGGTTCGAACGTCCCCAGGCGCTTGGCTTGTTGGGGAATGATTTGTAGTTGCGCTGGAAGATCGGGCTGAGCAACTATCTGAGCGCCAATCTGGGCCTGGGCTTTTTTTATTTGCCCGGAGGCTTGTTCCTGCAGCTTCCGCCGGAAAGCCGGAACCCGGATTCGTCCGACCATGGCGTAGATGGCCAGGCCGGGCCAGGGGAGCAAGAAAATGAACAGCAACCAGGTGCGGGCGGCGGAGGCGCTCCGCCGCTGCGGCACATAAAGCAGCATAGTTAGCCGGACCACCCACTCACTGCAAAGATAAAGAAAACTCCAGTCGATCATTGCTACATTTTTCCATCATGTGCTACAATCCGAGTCGCTGCTCGATGTGCTGAGTAAGCCATTGTTCCCCGAAATTCGAGTTTTATGAACAAGACCAAATTGATCACCGCTCCTGTTTTTGTCCTTCTCTTGCTGGCTCTGTTTAACGGCTGTGCCAGCTGGGACGCCTCAAGTCAAGAATCGCTGCTATCCGCCGCTGGATTCAAGACCCGAACGCCCTCAACGCCGAAACAGGAAGCGATGTTTGCCCGTATGGCTCCTTATACTGTCGAGCGCAGGGAACGGCACGGTAAGATTCTGTATGCCTACGCCGATAAGAAGCAGCACCTGGTCTATATCGGAGGCGAAGCGGAGTACCAAAGGTATAAGGAGCTAGGTGTCAAACAATCGATCGCGGAGAATCAGCTCCAAGCGGCCCAAATCAACGAGGACGCCACTCTGTACGACCAGACGTATTGGGGTCCTTACTGGGGACCGTGGAATCCTTGGTGGTAAGACCGGCAGACCACAGCGGGCTTAAGCAAATAGAGCCATCTGGCTCTCGCTCCGAAGGGACATGAGGACTGAGCCCAGGGTTCCAACCCTGGGTTTCGATATTAGGAAGGACGTACCCTGAAAAGCTAACCTAGGGTTGATATCCCCGGGGTAAATTCTATTGCCCTTCAGGGCCTAG
>JAFAZK010000064.1 GCA_019239825.1 Verrucomicrobiota bacterium
CCGGATCTTCGAGGCTACGGTGACTCCAGCAAGCCGGGTTATAGCCCGGACCATGCTAACTACTCTTTTCGCGCTATGGCACAGGACCAGATTGAAGTCATGGCGCACTTCGGACACAAGCGATTCATGGTTGCCGGTCATGATCGCGGCGGGCGAGTCGTCCACCGACTTTGCCTAGACCATCCGGATGCGGTTAAGAAAGCGTCCGTGCTAGATATTGCGCCGACCTTGACCATGTACAACGATACCAATAAGGAGTTCGCCACCAAATATGTTTGGTGGTTCCTGCAGATTCAACCCTCGCCGATGCCGGAGCACTTGATCTCGTTGGACCCGGTTTACTACCTCCGCGATCATTTGGCGGTACAGAGCAAGATACCGGGGGCGGTCACACCCGAAGCGATGGACGAGTACATCCGCTGTTATTGCTGTCATGGCACCATTCGCGCGGCGTGTGAAGACTATCGGGCGGCCGCTGGAATCGATTTGGAGGTGGATAAAGCTGACGATGCCGCTGGTCGGAAGATCCAAGCGCCTTTACTAATCCTATGGGGCGCCGAAGCTACGGTCGGTAAGCTTTGGAATGTGCTCGACACCTGGAAAGGAAAAGCGGCTAACAGAGTAACAGGGACAACGCTCCCCTGCGGGCATCTGCTGCCGGAAGAACAGCCTGACCTTGTCCTCCAGCATTTCAGAGATTTCTTTCAAGCGTAACGAGCTTGCGAAGGTTATACCAGTAACGAGCGTCATACTGCTGGCAAACCTCGCCTGGGTCACGCAACGGCCTTTCATCGGAAGCGAAATTTCCGGCGACACAGAAGCCTCGTCGACCACATGATAGGTTACTTGGGCGTGGACCCTGTTCGCGAATGTCACGCTTGCGACGACGCGGCCGCTGTACCGGATGAACAGAAGCTCATCCCTACCGAGTAGAAGCTATTAGCTTGCGGATCTTGTTCACGTCTTTCGGTGTAACCGGGTTATAGACCACCAAGTTCAGATCAGGGCGTCCATCGATCGAAAAACTCGAAAATTCTACGTCGATCACCCCGACAACCGGATGGCGAAAATGCTTCGTCCCATCGCCATGGGTACGCACGTCGTTTTCACGCCACAACTTTTCAAATTCGGGGCTTAAGCGACAGAGTTCATCGACCAATGACCGAACGTCCGCAGCGGCGCCGGCTCGTACTGTATCCGCGCGAAAGGCCGCCACTGCATACCGCGCAGCGGTTTCCCAATCGAATCCCGTACGCACCTGAGGGTCAAAGAAGAACCGGCGCAAGATATTGCGTTGCTCCGGGCCCAGCGCGTCATAGCCAAAAAATGCCGCTGCAGCGCGGTTCCAGGCGACCAGGTCCCAGGTGACGGTCTTCACGAACGCCGGACTGAACTCGAGTGCGTCAAGGACGCGCTGGATGCGAGGCGAAATCCCTTCCTTTGCCTGATAGCGAACTTCGGGGGAATGGCCCAAAGCGATGAAGAATAGGTGTTCGCGCTCAACGTTGGTCAGCATCAAAGCGCGGGCAATACGATCAAGTACATCCATCGAGGGTGAACCGCCGCGACCTTGTTCAAGCCACGTATACCAGGTGGCGCTGACATTGGCTCGCTGAGCTACTTCTTCCCGGCGCAGACCAGGCGTTCGCCGGCGTGTCATCGAAAAACCGAGCGCCGCCGGATCCAGTTTTGCGCGCCGATCCTTCAGATAGGCTCCAAGCTGATCACCATTTGTTTCAGGCATACTTATCCCGTTAGTTATTATACCAGTATAAAGACACTACTTTACCGGAATAAAAAGTACGCCTAAATAGCCGCTCGAACAATTAACCTGGAGTTTTTTTATGCGTGTTTTTGTCACTGGCGCCACCGGCTTTATCGGTTCTGTTGTCGTTCAGGAATTACTCAAAACCGGACATCAAGTTCTCGGTCTCAGCCGATCCGATGCTGGCGCCAAATCCCTGACCGCCGCGGGCGCTGAAGTGCATCGTGGTTCGCTTGGGGATCTCGATAGTCTGCGCAGCGGAGCGGCGGCTTCAGACGGCGTGATTCATCTCGCCTTCAAGCATGACGCGTTTGGCAATGACTTTTCAAAATTCGTCGCCAATTGTGAGCTAGACCGTCAGGCGATCGAGGCTATCGGCTCCGTGCTGGCTGGCTCCGATCGACCATTCATAGTCACCTCAGGAACCGGCCTAGCGAATACCGTGCCGGATCAGCCTGCATCCGAAGACAATCCGATCTTCAACTCATCGGCAATTCCACGGGCAGCCTCGGAAGAGGCCGCCACTTCACTGGCGGACCGTGGGGTTAACGTTTCGGTGGTGCGACTTCCGCAAGTTCACGATCCAGTTAAACAAGGTCTGGTCACGTATGCCATCATTGCAGCGCGGGAGAAAGGCGTCTCGCCGTATGTCGGCGATGGACTGAACCGCTGGCCGGCTGCACACGTACAGGATACAGCCCGTCTTTACAGGCTGGCGTTGGAAAAGAACGACCCAGGAGCCAAATACCACGCGGTTGCTGAAGAAGGGGTACGGCTCCGCGATATCGCAGAAGTCATCGGCAAGGGGTTAAAAGTTCCTGCCGTCTCCATCACTCAGGAAGAAGCTCCAGCCCACTTCGGATGGCTCGCCATGTTTGTCGGTCGCGACTCGCCAGCCTCAAGCGCTCTAACCCAGAAACGGCTTGGTTGGCATCCGACTGGGCCGGGCCTGATTGCCGATCTCGAGCAGATGAATTATTCCGCGAGCTGATTCCCAGTAGGGATGAGCGAGAATTGTAACCGCCTTAGCGACAAAAGGGATCGATCACGTTGGCTGACCTCTTTTCCCATCCCGGAGGGACTGAACGATGGTAGCGGCTCGATTGAACTCACCGAAGTCCACGCGGTTTACTAGCTGTGGGATTTTGCCGCGAAGCGGGTACACAGAATAGCCCAGGGCTTCAGCCCTGGGTCAGCGGTCAGTAAAGTGACCTGAAAGTGGCACCCGACGTTAAGCGCGTTGCTTGGAATGACACACGTAAGAGCCTAAGAACTCACCTCGGCCGCCACTTTCAGGCCAAATTTCGCGCTACGCAGAACCCAGGGCTGAAGCCCTGGGCCGTTCTGTATAGCCGCTTCGCGGCAAAGGCCGACGGCCCCACGAGACCGCTCGTCCCCCGCCAATTTGACGGTCTCCGCCATAGTCGCTAGGGTCTCCGCCCTATGTCGGATACGCCTCAGGACACCACAGACCGGTCGACAGCGGTCTCCTTGTGGCAGGTAGTTATCTCTGCGATTCGAGGCGAGAATCGGGATTACACCACCGAGACGCTCAACCGCGCCGTGATTCTTTTGGCGATACCGATGGTGCTTGAGATGGTGATGGAATCCATCTTCGCGTTAGCAGATGTTTTCTGGGTGTCACATCTCGGAAGTGACGCGGTTGCCGTTGTCGGAATCACCGAGTCGATGATGTATATTGTCTACGCCGTCGCTGTCGGCCTGTCTATGGCGGGAACGGCCATCGTGGCCCGACGTATCGGCGAGAAGGATCCTGATCGCGCAGCCAGTGCCGCTGTCCAACTGATCGTCGTTGCTCTCTGCATCTCCGCGGTCATTGGGATGTTCGGCGGATTTTTCGCGAAAGACATTCTCCGGCTCATGGGCGGAAACGACCATGTCGTTGAGATAGGCACCCCCTTTACCACTATAATGCTCGGCGGAAATGCGACCGCGATATTGATCTTCGCGATTAATGCGATTTTCCGCGGAGCCGGCGACGCCGCCATCGCGATGCGCACGCTCTGGTTCGCCAACGCGATTAACATTTTGCTTGGTCCCTGTTTGGTCTTCGGCTTAGGACCTTTTCCTAAGCTTGGCGTAACCGGAGCGGCGGTAGCTACTACCATTGGCCGAGGTTGCGGTGTTCTCTTCCAGTTATTTCAGTTGGTTGCACGCGATAGTCGCGTGCGTATTCGGCTGCGGCATTTCCATTTTGAGCTCGACGCCCTGGGCCAGATGTTGAGGCTGGCCGGTAACGGCACACTGCAAAACCTAGTCACCACGGCCAGCTGGATCGGTTTCGTCAGAATCATTTCGCAGTCAGGAAGTGCCGCGCTGGCCGGGTACACGATCGCGATGCGAGTTGTGATTTTTGCCCTCTTGCCAGCCTGGGGGTTATCTAATGCCGGCGCCACCTTAGTCGGCCAAAACCTAGGCGCGGCTAAACCGGAGCGAGCGGAATCCGCTGCTTGGATCGCAGTTCGATATAATGTCTTCTTTTTGGGTACGGTCGGACTTTTGTTCATCTTGTTTGCTAGGCCGATCGCCAATTTTTTCGGTAGCGATCCACTGACTTTAGCCTACGGCGCGCAAGGGATCTGGATCATCGGGTTAGGTTTTCCATTCTATGCCGTCGGCATGTGCCTCACTTCAGCTTTCAACGGCGCGGGAGACGCCTGGACCCCTACCTGGCTAAACTTCAGTTGTCTCTGGCTGTTTGCCATTCCGCTGGCCTGGCTCTTAGCCGACTATTGGAACATCGGCGCCACCGGCGTTTTCATCGCGATTCCGGCCGCCTTCTCTACGTTAGCAATTGCTAGCGCGCTGGTCTTTCGAAAGGGCGGCTGGAAACTACAGCAGGTTTAAGAAGAAATAGCCGCAAAAGGCGAAGGCGCACAAAAGACAACGACCGCAGATGGACGCAGATTTGATTCTGGGCTCCGGTCACGATGATGCCCGTGAAACCTAGTTTGCCACTACGAATGTGTTTCGCCCAGTTTGTACTGATCGAACCTAAAAAGAATGCGATGTGAGACCTGGATCATTCCAATCTGCGTTCATCTACGGTTAAGTCTTTTCCCGTTTTTTTGTGCCTCTTGTGCCTTTTTGCGGCTACTTTGTCTCCTGTCTCACCTTTGCGCCTTTGCGGCTTTGCGTGAGATTTTTCTGTCTGTAAGCGTGGGTTTAAGATTTTCTATTCGCCTATGATTTGACGGGCGTTTGGTCGACGTAGGCGGCGAACTGGCGTTGAAGCTCCTTGACGGCACTCTTGCGCCAGCCCTCCGCGATCGTCTCCGACATTGGATCTGGGAAGATTTCCTCCTCGTCTTTCTCCACTCCGCAAAAAATTGCTCGCGCGGTGGACTCCGCTGAAGCCTTCGGAATGTCCAGGTTTCGTGTCATGTCGGTATCGATGGGACCGGGCAAGACGATGTGGACGCTCGCTCCCCGTCCGGCCAAAAGAGCGCGCAACGATTGCGAGAGAGAGAATGCGGCCGCCTTTGAAATCGAATAGAGGGGATCGAACGGCACTGCCGCAATCGACGCTAGGGATAGAATGTTGACGATGGCGCTTCGAGAAGCAGTCAAGACCGGCAGGAAGGCCTGGGTCACGTCATACGTGCCAAAGAGATTGACGGCCAGGAGTCGTTCGAGCGCGGCGCGGTCGCTCAGGTCGTTTTGGACAGAAATACCCGCGTTATTTATGAGGATATCGAGAGCGTCCACTTTCCCGGCTGCCGTCCGAATCTGCGCCCCATCGGTGATGTCCAGGATTAGCGGAGTAACCCGGCGGTCAGCATGGGCGAAGGGTTGGCGCGCCCCCGCATAAACCCGTTTAGCGCCTCTGCTCAAAGCCTCCTCGACCAGCGCCTTTCCGATGCCGCGATTGGCTCCAGTCACTAAGATTGTTGAATCTGCTATCTTCATTGTCGTCTCCTAATTTTTGTCGTCCGAACCGTATGTGAGACGCGCCCATAGCGTGAGTAACAAGTATGGCAGGATTCAACGGAGCCCAGAAAATCTCACGCAAAGACGCAAAGGCGCAAAGGTTAAGACCAACCAGTTCCGAGCGTCTTCCATTTTTGAACCATCGATCGGGTGGCCAGCGAAGATATGCCGAACCGCTTAGAATGGCATGCTCAAGAACTATTACCTCGCCGAGTGTGTTCGTACTTTGCGCGAATTTGCCCCTGTCTTAACCTTTGCGCCTTTGCGTCTTTGCGTGAGATTTTTCTGTCTGCCTTGTGCCCTTTGCCTCTTAGGCTGCGGCTTTAAACCAACCCTCGATTTTGTCGAGGTGAGGTTTCAGAAAGCTGTCGCGGTCGATGTTTCCATACCTCAACGCTGCGGCGCCGCCGGCGGTTAAGAATTTCGTGTCCGATACTCCGATGAAGCCAAAGATCGCCCGGAGGTACGGCTCAACAAAGTTGAACGATGCTAACGGAGTGCCGGGGTCGTACGTGCCGCCCGCCGCAATCAGAAACTGCGCTTGCTTATTCTTCAACAGCCCCACCGGCGCGCCGTTCACAATGGCAAAGGTCTTTCCGACGCGAATGATCTGATCCAACCACAGCTTTAATACTGCCGGAATCCCGAAGTTGTGCATCGGTAGGCCGAAGACGTATTCGTCTGCAACATTGAGCTCTTCGATCAAGCGATCCGATGTACTCACTATCTCTCGTTGAGACGAGTTGCGGACCTCCTCAGGGGTAAATACGGCGGCCACCCATGCCCCATCAATCGCCGAGATATGCCCAGCATTAAGATCTCGTCGGATTACCGTTCCGCTCGGATTCGCCTGGGTCCAGCGTCTAACGAACTCGCCGGAGAGGTTCCGCGAAATCGAAGCATCGCCCAGCGGGCTACAATCAATATGAAGAAGTGTTTTCACTAACGACAAATGATGTCTAAGCATCATCAGTCGTCAACAAGGATTTCACGACACCTGTTGCCTACCTCACAGGTCGCGAGCTGTTAGGACGCGGCGACCTCAAATGTCAGATGGTCCGGTGCAAGGGTCTGCAGAACCGACAGTCGGTTTAGCGACCGATTGCATGCCCCTTGCCAGCAACCAACACTAGTGCTTCGTAAAACTCGAGCTCACGAATTGAACTAGACGTGTCCACTGACAGACCTATGTCAGTAGAGAGCTAGATAGATGGTTGCCGATGAAGTCCGAAGACGTAACCTCTTGGTCATGGCAATCGTATTTCAGTTAGATAAGACCGGTAATCCTAGCCCGGAAATAACTTGCGACGGTTGCGGAGGGGTGATCCACGACCACACGCAAGGAGTCGCAATTCTGGATGTTCCCAGGGCCGAACCGGAAAAAGTTCTACAACCGATCTTTCTTTGTAAGGGTTGCGAAGAACACACTGACAAAACAGCCGGACCACGCCGCAAAGCGCCCATTGACCAGTTCCTAGTACAGATGCTTAACAGCGTTCAGCTCTTGCCGAACGATCTGGAAGCGGTTGGACGAAGAATGATGCAGGATGCGAAATACTGATAGAGTTGGTTCAGCCGCCAAACCGTAGACAGCGAACGGCTGAGCCTCGCGCAGCGGCCGCTAAGGCCGCCACGGAGCAAGGTATTTATTTCGCGCAAGAAAGATTCGCGGCGATAGCTAGGCGGCAAATTAAGAATTCTGTCTTTGCGCGCTTTGTGACCTTCGATAGAAACGCAGATCGGGCATCCCTCTCTTGAGACATGACCGTGGCGCCCTTGGCCGGAGTAAACGCATTCCCGAAGT
>JAFAZK010000160.1 GCA_019239825.1 Verrucomicrobiota bacterium
GAGAAAAAATCGATTGACGCTGGGTCTTACAATCGTATCGGTGGACGCGAACGTTCCTACAATCGTAAACGAGGAGTTTTTTCATGAAGATCCTTCTACTGGGTGCCGGTGGGTTCATTGGTGCGAATCTTACCGAGCGTCTGGTCAACGACGGTAAACATGAAATCACGGCGCTGGATATCCAGCGCGAGAAGCTGGATGAAACCGGGAAGTTCGAAGAGATCCGCTTCATCAATTTCGATATACGTGGAAACGAGAAAGAACTGGAACGTCTGACGGTTGATCACGACCTGATCATCGATCTGGTGGCGATGGCTAATCCCAGCTTATATGTCAGCAATCCGATTGATGTATTCAAGCTGAACTTCACTGAGAACCTCAAGATTGCTGAATTTTGCGTGAAGCATAGAAAGCGCATCGTCCAGTTCTCCACATGTGAGGTCTACGGCATTACAGCCGCTCGAGCCTTCGGCAAGGATTCTTCGAAGTATCCCACGCCGTTTATGGAAGATGATTCACCCCTCATCATGGGGCCGGTCAAGAGTCACCGCTGGATCTACGCTTGCGCAAAGCAGCTTCTCGAGCGCGTTCTGCACGCCTATGGTCTCGAAGAGGGATTGAACTACACGATCATCCGCCCCTTTAATTTCATTGGACCTCGCATCGATTACCTTCCCAGCGAGCACACGGGTAATCCTCGTGTCTTCAGCCATTTTATGAATGCGTTTCTCTACGGTACGCCCATAAAGCTTGTGGATGGTGGACTTAACTATCGTGCCTACACCTACATTGATGATGCAGTGGATTGTATCGTCCGCGTCATAGAAAACCCCGATGGCGTTTGCGACCGGCAGATCTTCAATATCGGGACCCCTGAGAATGAAGTGACGATTAAGGAACTGGCCAACAGGATGTGCGCGACTTTCGACAAATATTTTCGTCAGCCCGGCGATCCCTACCCTGAGATCGTCTCTGTATCGAGCGAGGAGTTTTACGGCAAGGGGTATGAGGACTGCGACCGCCGCATCCCCGATGTGACAAAAGCCCAGAAGCTGGTTGGCTGGAGATCGAAGTATGACCTCGATTCCATTCTCTTTCGCACGATGAAATACTTTGTCGAGAAGCACCGCGCGAAACAGGCGGGCATTCAATGGGTAGCGACTTGAAACTCGATAACACTAGGAAAAAGAAGGAGGGCTGGTCGGGTGATAAGGCGCTGTCGGGTTTTCGCCAGATGTTTGACATTTACGAGCAACTGCGTTCTTAGATTAGGCGATGGCGACACTACTGGCAGCTATGGGGTCCTGACATTCGTCCACTAATAATGGCTCCGAAAGTCACGGCTCAAATAGACTCAAGAGTGCAATTCGGCGGGCGAAGTTCGCCGAGGGGCAACCGGCCGTTGTCCAGAATTGACATCGGGTTCTGCTGAATGCGTGCGTCGAGCTGGCACCTGACCAAGCAAGATCAGCGAACAATCGCATGGGTTTTTTTGCTTCACCTCGGGGTCCTGTTTCCATTGCTCATTGCGGATCGCTACCACGTAGATGATTGGGGCCGATCCGTCCTGGGGTATTTTAACTGGGTGAACGATGGCCGGCCGTGGGCGGACTGGTTAATGAGATTAATCGACCAGGGTGCACCCTTCACTGATTGTTCACCTCTCCCGCAATTTTTCGCTTTTTTCTTACTCGGGCTGACAGCCACGTTCATCGGGAAGCGCCTCGAGGGCGGGCCGCCGCTGACCATGGGCATCGCCTCCTTGTTGCTCGGTGCGAATCCATTTTTCTTGGCCAACGTATCGTTTAAATTCGACATTCTGCCTATGATGGTGGCGCTCCTACTAGCCGTCAGCGCTGTTACCCTATTCAATCCGCTTGGCCAGCGGCCTGTGCTGGCTGTTCTGGCCGGTACGCTATTGCTGTTTGGCAGCCTTTGTTTTTATCAACCCTGCACCAACGCGTTCTGGGTGTTGGTCCTATTTGAAATCGTCTATGGTCAGCGAGATCAGATCGCTCCTGGTAGGCTGGCCAGGTTGCTTCTTATACGACTGAGCCAGATCCTGGTGGCTCTACTCAGCTACAAGTTTTTGGTATCTGCGCATATCAAAGGGGAATACGCTGTTGAACATGCTCCCTTGATCGGCGGAAGCACGGCCATTGTTGACGCTTGGAACAACACCATCGCCTTTTGGTCGTTGGTCCCAGCCGCAGCGTCCGGCAGCTTGCGCTGGCCTTTGTTGGTGGTGCCGGCCCTGGCGCTCCTTTACGCATTTGGCGTCGGTGTTGCCTATGTGATCCGTTGTTGGCGCCTATCTCTAAAATCCGGGGTTCTAAGCCTCGGTTTATTCTTTGCCTTGCTGGTCGGATTTGTCTTCGCTGCTCCTGGAATACTCATTGTACTTAAGGTGCCGGCTACAGGCGCACGCACTAGCGTTGGAGTCAGCGTCTTATTTTTCGCGTCCGCCTGTTTTTTGATCTCCGTTGCCCGGAAAATGAAGGTGAGCAACCGTTTCGTCTGCTGTCTCACAGCATTGGCGGTTCTCCCGCTAGCGATATTCAGCGCTACCTATGCGAACGCGACTAAAACTCAGAAATATTACGAAGCTCACATCGCAGATTTAATCAGCGATGACATTCTCCAAATATCACATACCAGCCCAAAATCTCACCTTACTATCATTGGCGATGTCGGGTTTGCTCCGACCGTCCGCCGGACCTATCTGAAAAAATACCCCTTCTTGGGTAGGCTGGTCGCAATTGATTTGAGAAGCGACGCCAGTGGCGGATTCGGGAATACCGTCCTGCAATACCGGGGTGTTACCTTGGACAAGTACTCGCGGCAAGACGACAGGGAAAGACTAGTGCAACAGTTGAGTCCGAACAATCTGGTCAAAGAGACGCCCTATTACGATATCCATCTCATCGATCAGGATGTCGTGCTTCGATTGAAATCACCGGCGGCGGCAAACTGACTTGCCCGTATTCCAAGCGCACGGAGCAATTTTTTTACGCCGGTACAGAACGCGAAACCAGCGTCCGGAAAAGCCGCTCACTGCACCCAATCACAAATACCGTCATGATGACCAAAATAAGCAGCAACGCAGAAGCGTAACTGGTCCGATACCGGTCATAATCCAGCGTGTGCACAATGCTAACCGTCAGTACGTTTCCATATAGGATCGCGGCGACCGACGCGCAGGCCCATCCCCAGCGGCGCATGTCGACGAACCGTCTACTGAGCAAAACGCAGAAAAATGCAACAAAGAAAGCCAACTGAATCCAAAAGGAACCCTTCGCAAATAGCACCGCCAGATAGCGCTGCTGCACGTTCACCTGATGTATTTGCAAACCTTCTGCATAAACCTTGTCCAGCTGGGCCAGGTAACGGGTATAAAAAGGTTGATTAATGTATCCAAGCTTTTTCCCTTCCGCCGTCAGCCACTCGGCTGAAGCAAAATAGGGAGCCGAATCGATAAACCGTCTCTTAGTGAGCGTATAAGCTGCAAGATCTTGACGGGGCGCAGTCAGAAACAGACGGAACTGCTTGGCGACCTTTCCGGCCATTAGATCCGGCGACTCACGCCAAGCCCGGAAATACTCGCTGTAACACAGCCTGATCAATTGGTCAGCAGTCAGCCTCTCCTCGGACTGTAAGGTAGAAAAAAACTGGCTCCCATACAAAATGTAGTCGTAGTTAAAGCCCAAGGTCTTCGTTAAAAATGGCTTAAGCCGCGCCTCATTGTAAGCCCGCGCTAGGTCTTGATAGAACCGCCTTTCCACGTTATCCAATCCTTCCTCTCCGCTGGCCAACAGATGATGTCGCTCTGCGTTTTCAACAATCTGGGCCGCATGTATCGACACCAAAATGAAGGGTAAGAAGGTTCTGGAAGACAGATCTCGTTTGAACGGAACAAGGTAGGGTACCGCCGAAAAAACCGCCAACAGAAGCACACCAACCACTGCCGGCGCCAAGCGTAAATAGCGACGCCCAGCGCCGAATATACCTGCCATTACGAGGAAAAAAACCGGTATAAAAGCCAAGGCGCAGCTAGGCTTCAGAAGGATAACAGCATAGCCCGAAACGAGCACTACAGAGCCAAACACGATCGCGAAGCCAGTCCGAAGCGTAACCCACCGCGCTCTGAAATAAGCCAAAGCGCTAACGAGACAGGCCATAAGAAAAAAAGCGAGAACACCCTCCGGCCCGATCGCGAGCTCCAGCTGAATCTGAGTAGTTCCCACCGCGTAAACGAACGCGGCGATCGCACCAAGTAAAACGCCAACACTATGACAGAGAACTGATCGCCGGGGAAATATTGAAAGCCACAGCCGGACGCCAACCCATAACAACGGCGCAGCAAGTAGGCTAAGGCACTGTTGTAGGCGAAGAATCCAAATGAAATCGCCTCCTGTCTTAAGCGTTACGAAAAGGATCGCGGGATAGAACCAGTCACGTCCATACGTCTGTTGAAACCCCTGGCCGGACAACCAGGACAACGCAGGGTTCAAATAACCCCAGGTGTCAAGCGTTGCTAGGGGCACCGCCGGCAAATGGATACGCTGAACAATCCCCCAGATAACCCCGACCAACAGCAGAACCATAGAGAGAAGGTCAACACTCTTAATAACGGCTCGCTCTAGCGATAAGGCTGAACGCTCACTACCACTTTCTTTATGAGCCTTGAGTCGCTCCAGAATATACATGTCTAAAGCAGCAGCCATCGCGAAGGCGCTAGCGCTTCGCATCGCGAAGGTTGGTTAAATCCGTTCGTATGTCAACCACCAGGGTACCAGTCCAAGAGAGGAAAGCCTCCGGATCCAAAAGCCGACTACGAAAAACAAGCTGTCTACCTAAACCGCAGTGGGATACTCCAGAAATCAGATTCCTCTTGCCAGCTTCCGAGACTGGCCTATCGAGCAAGACCGCGCGCATTCTGCCCGCTCCAGGTACCAGGCGAACACGGTCGCGCGCTAAAAAAAGATTTCCTCTCTTTTTTCCGAGAAACGGAATCGCGAACCGTCGGTCGAACCGAAAGAATCACGCATTCTCGACTCGGACAGCTTCAGCCTAGAGCGAATGCGATCCCGCAAAAAGGCCACTTGGAACCTGATCCGAAGAAAACAGTTCTGCCACCCTAGGGACAGGTCGAAAGAATCGAACAGAGGACAGAAGGGACTTGCACCAGGGACATGTCAACTGTTCGAGTCCGCTGAAGTGGGGACAGGTCAATAGTCCGGCGGACTACAAGCCGGTCCCCTGAAAACGCTCAATTATAAACTAACCTGTCCCTTAGGAAGGCTTTCCCTTACGATGGCTTTCTTAACTGCAAACTGGCCTGTTCCTTACGATGGCTTTCCTCAAATAAAAACGCGTGATTTATACGCGTCCATTTGCTCTTGTAAGCAGAGCGCATTTTTGCTCCGATGGGATTACTATGAGCCAGTCAACCGACCCGGCGACGTTACGCTTCTATGAAGTGGAGGCCGAAGAATACTGTCGCCGAACTGGCTCCTTTCCTTCGACTCATCTCGCCGAGTTTCTCAGCTTTTTACCGCCCGGCGCATCCATTTTAGAGCTGGGTTGCGGGTCTGGACGGGATACTGCCGAGATGATCCGTCTCGGATACGACGTGACACCGACCGACGGATCTGAGGAGGTTGCCCGCCAAGCGGCCCGACGCTTGAATCGGACTGTCACCGTGCTCGAATTCAGCGATCTCCAACAAGAAGCTCGGTTCGACGGTGTCTGGGCCCAAGCCTGTCTTTTGCATGTACCGATCGGACATTTGCCGGATGTGCTTAGCCGGATTCACCACGCGTTGCGCTCGCCGGGAGTGTTGTTTGCCAGTTTCAAGGAAGGGAAAGGCGAAGGACGTGACCAATTCGGACGCTATTTCAACTATCCCTCGTCAGAAATGTTGGGGCGAACTTTTGAGGAAGCTGCATCTTGGGCTGGATTCGAAATATCCCAGAGTCCAGGCAGGGGTTACGACGGAGAACCGGCGACCTGGCTTGAATGTAAGGCGTTCAGGTAGCCGTAAGGCTTCGTACTGGCATACCCTGCAGCAAGGCCTGTGTGGGTACCAGCGGTGATTAAAATCAGGAAAGCTGGGATAGATAGAGCAGGTTAACGGTGCGAGAAATGCGCACTTTCCTGCGGCTCAAACTGTTTCAGTGTCAACCCTGTTCGGACTGACTACAGACTGACCGACAAAAGTGGCACCTTCTTCTAGAATCAAACGAGCAGCTCTGAGGTCGCCAATCAATTGAGAGTTTGATCGGAGCTCGCAACGTTCCTGGACCGTGATATTACCGATAACTCTGCCCATCACGAGTACCGATTTGGCCCTCACCTCGCCCTTAACACTGGCACTCTTTCCCACCGTGAGAATGCCGTCGTCCGATACAATCGCGCCCTCGATTATCCCGTCGAAGCCTAATTCATTGTTGAACTTGATAGAACCTTTGATTTCGATGTCGTTTGCTAGGTAGTTTTTGTTTGGTATATCCGCCATAACTCTGACTCGGGTTGAATCGCTGCCCGATGGAGAACCAGCCTCAGGAAACTCGCATTCGGCCTCAGTGCCGAGCCCCTGTTTTGTAGGCGGGATATCCAAAGGATTGTCAGTACTTGCAAAAATATTCTGCCACCTTTCTCTTGCTGAGGGGTTTTCGTTATTGAGGAGAACGCGTGCACGGGCCTCGGCAGAAGCCCTTAAAGAGACGTCCCCGATAAATTTAGCGATTGAGGTTAGAATAAATGGATGCTCGTTTCCGTTAACCTCGTTCAGTCGCTCAATAAGAAGTTTCTTCAACTCCCAGTTGTTACCAACAATAAAATCATCGCTTTTGAAGAGGAAAGCATAGAATCGGAGGACTCCCACGACTTGACGACGCTTGTCGGGGTCGAGCCATAGAATCTTAGCTTTCGCTTGTTCTGACAAGTGAAAGCGCTCGAAACTTTTAATTCTCTCTCCTGCACCAAAGCGTTGTATATAAAACACGTCCGAGCCTGACTCCTGGAAGAGTGGAACGACGAAACTCGGAGTTATACTGGTGGGGTTAAGGACACCAATAAAGCGCATTGAGCGTAATGGAGGCGTGCGTTAAATGAAGTGTTTTTGTTGAAGAAATTTCCAAACCACGTAAGCAACTGCATCTTGATACTGTTCTGGGTCGCAGTGGTACGTAGGATAAGGGACTACCTCGGCCGACCAATCTTGGAATACTCTGGTACGAACGTCAGGATCATCAAGAAATACCTCTGGAAGCACCACTAAGAGGACAGAATCCCGCTCGATAGATACCGGCAGATCCGTCTGAATTTCGATTGCCGACCTACGATGATCGCTACTCGTTTTACCGTTATCGGTAATTAAATTGTAATAGGCTTGGGCCTCAAACTGCAGCCGTGGTATTTGGAGAGCAGAGGGTTTGCCTCTGAAATATTCCCCATTGGCGGAAAAAAAATGTGCGACGACACGTCCCGGGATATCGGGAGACCCGTCTAGCAAGAAATCGTCGATTTTTATTTTTGACTGCAAATAATCTGCGTAGCGTCCCGAGGCGAAAGCAGCTGTGTCAAATGGCGCGATGCGTTTTGCATTGGGAACCAGATGCGGTTTGCAAACAAGGCAAACTGGGGCTAGCCCGGAAGCATCGACTGCCACTCCATCTGTCTTAGGTGTGTACGCCGGCTTGCCGTAGAAAAAGTGTAGAAGTTCTTCCGCGAAAACTTGGCACAACGAAGGCTTGAGTTGCTTGGTCGCAAGTACTTCCCTAAAGGAAGATTCCTGGCATACATGCGTCAAAGGCATCATTGGTGTTGCGGGTTGGACACGCACACCCCGAATGTAGTCGGCAAACTTGCTCATTCTCTGAGATTCGCATAACAGATGTACCAGAACGTCTGCTACCAGTCGAAATTTTCTCTTCGATGGAAATGCGTTTCGCCGCGGGAGGTGGATCGAATCACTCCAAGACCGAGAACGTAAGATAGGGACAGGTCAATTGTGTCCGGTCGCATTTTCCCTCAACCACACGGCGCCGTCGCGACTTATCCGCCATTTTTCGATTTTGATCACTTACCGAAGACCGCCACCGAACTTTTGCGCCGAGTCCGGCGTCAGGTCCGGATAGCAGCTGCTGAGGGAATCGACTGGCGCCCAGTCATCGATTCGATTCGGCCGTTTAATCAGGTCCTCTGGCAGAACCTCGGTTATTTCGAACAAAAGCGATTTTTGCGGCACCTGCGCAGTTTCTGGGACGTTCATCGGCACCGCTGCGCTCCGCAAATACTGGCCGTAAAAGAGCAGCTTGAGGCCGAGAACCGACTCATTTGTCACCGTGGAAACATTCTGGAATTTCGTCCGGTAGAAGACCAGGTCGAGGTGACCTATCGACCCCGCGGAACGCAAGAAAAAAGGACTATTGTAGTAAGGCAAATTCTCAGCTGCACGGGCCCCCAGCCGGATTATCGCAAGCTCGACGATCCGTTGGTCCACCATTTATTGGAAGGCGACCTTCTCGCACCTGATCCGCTGCGAATGGGAGCATATACCGACCAAGAAGGACGAGTACTCAACCAAGCTGGTGAACCGATCCATAACCTCTACACGCTGGGTAGCCCGCGGATGGGATCTCTTTACGAATCGATTGCCGTACCGGAACTGCGCGTCCAAGCAGGAGACGTAGCTAAACACATTCTCTCTTGGCGCTCTAGAGTGCAACAAACTGCGCAACTACGGCCTGACGCTCCGATGAACCAAAGCACGGAACCCGTTTTTACAGAAAACCCCAAAGAAAACAAAGACAGACGGACCTAACAAAAAGGACATGGAGGGAATAGATATAAAAGGGTTCGCAGGCTCCCCACGAAAGTGTCTCTATGTATCCCCCGTTAGCTCCTATTCAAGAACTCTGTCTTGGTGTCCTTTGTGATCTTCCGTAAAAAAGGGGATAGGCAGCGCGCCGTTAAAACTGTGACTCTTGCTCACCACCCCGTTCAATTAGCGGACAGCTTTACTGGCATGCCATGGGGAGTGGACCGGTAAACGTCCGCCCAGGCTTCTTTACGGGCGATCAAGTCAGCCCAATCGGCCAGGCCCTTGGCCATGACCAGGTGCTCTAGAGCCGCCAGCCGAGGATTCGAGCGACTTGACGCGAAGGGTCACGTCCGAAGGAACCGCCTGATGACTGTGATTGTGGTTGGCCTCTCTCATTGATGATCAGGACCTTTTTTGTCCTGGCAACGTTACATCCTACCGCGTTGCTGCCCAATTGGCTTCGCACAGTACCGAAAGATCACAAGCAGACTTCTTTCGGTCTTTTCTTATGGTGAATTGAGGAAGAGATCAGTGGATGCAGGTGAGGACAACAGATTTTGTCGAAGGAGCATCTGGCTTCGTCTCGGCATGCGAAAGTATTTGGTATCCCTCATGAGTGACCACATTTACAAAAAGATCGAACTCGTCGGTTCCTCTTCAAGCGGCATCGAGGACGCCGTGAACAACGCAATTAGCCGGGCCGGCAAAACAATACGCAATATGAAATGGTTTGAAGTCGTCGAGGTGCGCGGCCACCTGGAGAATAACAAAGTTGGACATTGGCAGGTGACAGTGAAGGTCGGCTTCACTCTGGATAACTGACAATCGATCAAGGAACTCCATAGAAGGAGTTTTGACTGGCCGGGAGGCTTTTTAGTGCGACGACAACAACTGCACTGCCGGATCGAGACTCCCCCGCCGACAGCCTCCGTTTGATTCAAGGGCGCTCCGCTTTGGCGTGCACCCGCTGCAGGTCTTCAACGGGTCGTCTCAGTCATCACGCTCGAAACCAAAACTTCTGCAATGGGAATTTCTCGGTGATGCAGCCACACCGATACTTTCGTGTCAGTTGTGTCTGTGATTAGTTCGTTGCGTCTCGCTCGATAGCGGTGGGCAATCACCCGGATGGCGCCGTCTAATGTCAAACAGCCCATTTTGGATCCGTCGGCAAAGTGGATGGCGTATTTCACGGTCTGGTAAGGTACGCGGGTTCGACGAACGCAATTGACTCAAGCCAATGGCGAAACGGCGAAATTGGAGGTTCGAATTGATTCATCTGGGGATTTGTCCTTTTGGGCTACGGGCATCCGAGTTGGTCTCTCATCACCCATTAAGCAGGCTGGATGCCCAAATCTGTTCGCAGTCTGTTTTGTCGCGGTTCTCCCAGGGGAACGGAGGGTCAATAGGTCTTTCCCGATTGACGTTTTCAAGGTTGAGCGGGCAGAAAAAGTTTCGAAATCGGAACTCAACTGTCCCAGTTTCGGAACGCCCGGATGACCACTTTACCAGATCGCGCCGGACCGGGCGAATTTGCAACCAGGGCTAGTGTCCTGCCCCATAAACAGCATGGCTTTCGCCCGGCCACCGCCCGCAGGGTTGCCATCAAAATGGGCCGGCGGCCGTCCCGCGCCTGCGGGATCGATCACGTATCGATTCAGATATGCTCCGCTCCTCGCGTCCGGCCGCGGCCGGATCGGCGGCCCATTTTGATCGTAAGGAAAGCCAGGTTACTTATGGGACAGGACACTGAGGTGCCCCTCGCCCGATGTGCCGGCTTTTCGTTTTAGACTCCAAGACAGTGCTTCTCGTGTAGCCAGACTTCGGCAGCAACACCATTCGGCATAAGCACAATCTTGAATTGACGGTCAGGGCCACCTTTTTCCTGATCTCTCGAAAATCGGTCTAACATGTATTGGCCTTCGACTTTCTCCTCAAGTCCAACTGGCACGGTTATGGGTTTAAACCCGATGGGGGGTTTTGCAATAGGGTGTAAATGTTCGATGGATCGCATGCTCTTGGCGGCTTAAGACCACAGTTAGAATGAGGGCGAGATACTTAGCTAAAAGATCACGGTTGAAATAGAGCACCCCGGAGTGACACCAGGCTTGCGGGAGCATTACAGGTGTGAAAGGTCAGCGCACATCTCAGACCCTATCCGGTCGGACTCGCTAGCCCTAAGCAGTTGCTGGGCCTAGCTCTCGTCCGGTTAGCGCGCGATTCGCGGCGAATCCAGTCAGCAAGCGCACAAACTCCGAGGCCAGAAATTGGTGGTTGCGGATCTGCGTATGAACGAAATGGCCCAGCGAGCGGATGTTCATCTGCAGCCTCGTCCCGGCGCAAGGCGCTGATGGGGACTGCTAGATAGACGCGAAGCACTCTTTTGGTGGGGACTCTCTTTTGGTAGGGCGAGGCTCCCGAACGTTTCTATCGTGTTTGCGAAGAAATCCACCGCGATGACGCCACCTGATCTTGTTAGGCCAATAGACGCGCCGAGCCGTGAGTCTGAGCGTCACAGCAATGGTCTTGGTGAGAGTATGGCAGCGTGGATTATGCGGTTGGGCGATTATCCGCAGTCACGCTGATACCCGCGGCTCGGCACGGGTTTTGGCATAGCAAAGGGTCGGATCGAGTACACTTTTGCGGCTTCGTTGACATGATATGGCCATAAGGGAGCCTCGCCCTACCAAAAGACGGCCTGGCAAGCGAGGCTTCGGAATTTATCTAAGCGTTTGAGAGAAACAGGTAACTATCACAGCACGCTGACTCGATAGTGGCTAACTACCGAAAAAAGAGTAGTTGAGCTTGCTTAGCAATAGACGCGGCAACTCGGACAAGAATGGACCTGCCTCCGACAATCTGCGTAGAGTTAACTCACCGCAGGCTAAGGCCCCCAAATAGTAAAGAAGACGTTCGGAAAAAAGGTCGATGAGGAAGGGCTCAGTTTATTAGTTCCTTTTCATCCGGTGGCTACGGATATGAGACAAGTTGTTTCTGGCATGAAAGTCAGCGGAAACTTGGCGCGCATCAGTGAGCAATCCGCTATCATCGCCCGAAGAGCGCAGTGTCTGAACTCTCGAACGTTGGTTACCCAGATCAAAGTAGTTGAACCCGCCTATCGGCAGGCACTTTCTATCTTCCGCGATAGTATGAGAGTCTTTGTTGAGGGTGATTGCAAGCTCGCCCAGGCGCTGAAGCCCCGCGACGTGGCCGACAGTTTTCCTGTTACGGTAAAGAGAAGCCCCGTCTAGCGGAAGCTCACGAGGCTCTGTTGGAAATCTTTTACCTTCGGCATTTTGCCTTTTCGATCGACGGCAAAGCCTTCCTTTTTCAAAAGATCCGCCTGTGCTTCTACGCCACCGGGGAACCGGCTAAACAACCCTCCGGTTCCTTTTATGACCCGCCAATAGGGGACTTGCCGAGTGCCGTCATTAGCAACCGCCTGAAGAGCCAGTTGGGTGGTAACTGGGCAGGTTCCACGTACTTTGAATTGGTCGGTGAGCTCCTGGCAAAGCTGATTCGTGGTAACGAGTTTGTGCTCCGGGATTTTCGTAATCAAGGCGGCTACGGTCGCCGGACCCGGCAGCAGCATTTTGCCTGGTCCACCAAAAAATTTTAAACGTTCCTTGGGGATGTCGATGATTTGATCTTCTGGGGGCTCCATATTTTCTCCGCTTCGCAGCTAGCTGACCTATGGAAGTGAATCTTTCGCTATAATAAAGCCGGGTGAAGGAAGACTTACTCCGGCACAGCGATTATTTTCGGCAGATACTTTACTTGCGCCAGCGCCATATGCACATCGATTCTCGCCGGCTTGACGGCTTTAGAGTATAATGGATAACCAGTACATTCCCGTCGGACCCTTGATGCAGCTGAGGGCAATGATGCTAGTCGATCCGAGTCAATTCTATAGCTCCGACGATCCGCAATGATCGCGTGCCGTCGGCCAGAAGGACATCAAGGCCGAAGACAAATCCCAATTTTAAACAAGAGGAAACGGAGGTCGCTGAGTTAAGAGATGTACACGCACACTCTAATTCGCCTGCCGAATGGCCTCTTCAGTATTCGGGTCAAATAAGATCACCTTCTCCATGTTGATCTGGATAGTGACCGTTTCATTCAAGCGGAAAAGATGTTCGCCCCGGATCCGGGCAACTAAGTTACCGGTCCCTGATCTGAGGGAGATCAGGGACTCCCCGCCCATCGGCTCGGCGACTTGCACTGTCATCTGGATCGGTGCTCCCGCCCGTGCTTTTGGCCTGTTCGTAATGTTCTCAGGCCGAATGCCGAAGACGATTTCCCTGTCGATATACCGGCCCGCCAGCTCATGGAGAGAGTCCTCAAGGGGTACCGCTAAAATATCCCTTTCTCCGTTCTCGATGAAGTAAAGATGTCCGTCGCGCCGCCGTACCTTACCTTTCAACAGGTTCATCGGCGGACTACCGATAAAACCGGCCACAAAGAGATTGTCAGGGCAGAGATAGAGGTTCAACGGATCTGCTACCTGCATAATCTTCCCGTCCCGCATCACGCAGATGCGATCACCCATGGTCATGGCTTCGACTTGGTCATGGGTGACGTAGATCATCGTCGCGCCTAGGTCACCGTGTAACTGGTTGATTTCGGAACGCATCTGCACACGCATTTTGGCGTCTAGATTCGACAACGGCTCATCAAAGAGGAATACTTTTGGGTCGCGGACAATGGCGCGCCCTAAAGCGACCCGTTGGCGTTGACCACCGGAAAGAGCCTGCGGTTTGCGCCCCATCAAATGGTTTAACTGGAGCGCCTTGGCGGTTCGGCCGACAATCTCGGAGATAATCTCTTTTGTCTTTTTCGCCAGGGTCAGCGCGTACGCCATGTTCTTAAAAACTGTGAAATGGGGATACAACGCGTAGCTCTGGAAGACCATCGCGACCCCCCGATCCTTAGGCTCCAGGTGGTTGACGACCCTTCCATCGATCGAAATCGTACCGCTCGTCACTCTCTCGAGGCCGGCAATCATCCTTAAAGTCGTTGATTTTCCGCAGCCGGAAGGACCCACAAGGACCATGAATTCGCCAGGGTCGATGTCCAGGCTGATACTCTTGACCGCCGTGAAAGTCGGCTTTCCCCGATTGTCCAGATAGGTCTTCACCAAATCTCTGATGTTGACCGAAGCTCCGCTCATGGCTTTCGCTTTCCGGGGGTGTTTGGTGTCGGACAACTCCAGGGCCCTAAGGGCGGGTTGGATCCTGGGGTGGGTGCAAGATAACTCGCAATTGGCGCCGATCCCACAAGAAACGCTATCGGTTTCATTTCGGATCGATAGACTCGTGCGAATCTGATGATGGCAGGCCGGACGACGGAGGTAAGTGTGGCAAATACACTTAATCCAAAAGACAGGACCATTTACTCACTTTCTGCGAACGTGTTGCTGGCGCCGCGTTTCATGATTGGTTAAGCTCTTTAATGAAGAGGCTGACCCGCTTTATCTTGCTCACGATCGTACTGGTGGGCGTTAGTGCCTGTTGGAGTACATCTGTGACCAAG
>JAFAZK010000150.1 GCA_019239825.1 Verrucomicrobiota bacterium
ATCTTCCGCATTTTCTGCCTTCACATGGCAGGCTGCTCTGAAACTAAACTCGCGAAATCTCCTGTAAAACGAGCCAGCAACTTGCTTTTTAGTATTCCCTCTAGTCGTTTCCCACCACTCCACCACTCCACCACTCCACCACTCCACCACTCCATGAACTCCTCCCCTATGCATTGGCTCAATGAACCTCCAAACTGGCAAACCAACCAAGACCGCTTGCGTGTTGTCACGGGAGCAAACACGGATTTTTGGCGTGTGACCCACTACGGATTCATTCGCGATAACGGTCACTTCTACTATGAAGACAGAACCGGCGATTTTACCATCCAAGTCAAAATCGAGGCGAAATACGAAGCGTTATACGACCAGGCTGGGATCATGATCAGATTGGACGCGGCCAACTGGATCAAGACAGGTGTGGAGTACACCGACGGCATACCTCATCTCTCAGCCGTGGTCACCCGTGAGTTTTCGGATTGGTCGGTGCTTCCGGCGCCTTCGCTCGGACCGGTCTGGTTTCGGCTCACCAAGATTAGCGCTGCGATCCGGATTCAGTACTCCGAAGATGGAGTCTCCTTTCGCATGCTGCGGCTCGCCTATTTCCCCGACACCGGTCCTGCTCAAGTTGGCCTAATGTGTTGCTCACCTGAACGAGCCGGGTTCGAAGCGGAGTTTATTGGCTACTCCATCGGCGAGCCCATCATGACCGCGCTCCACGAATAAACCACACTCCATGTCCACAGAAGAATTTTTTACAGAAGATATCCAAAGCAACGAAGAAAAGCAGAACGGATATTCTAGCCAGTTCGGATACCGCCGCTGTATCGTGGCACCCTTCGTTACCTTCGTTATCTTCTGTAAAAAAATTCTTCTGTCATAATTCAGGATCTTATTTTTAGCCTTTCGCTCCGCCGGCTTGCGCAACAATCGGTTCCTCGTCTTTGCCAACCGATGACTTTCCCATACGGATCGGTTATCAACCGGCAACAGTCTTCAACTGCCTTCCTCAGCTTAGCTCGAGCCCGAACGACTCGAGATTTGGCGGCCGAGATCGAAATCCCCAAATGGTTCGCTAGTTCTTCCCGGCTGAAACCGTCTAACTCAGTTAAAGTTAACGCTTCCCGGTCTTCAGCAGGCATCCCTTCAATCACCTTTGCCGCGTAGGCGAAAAGTGCCTGGCGAAATTCGCTATCGGTTGAGTCAGCCGCTTCCAGATTCACACTCTCGGCAATCTTTTCTTCCCCTTCCAGCTCAACAAATCGCCGTCTCTGCTTGGTCCAATCGATAATCGCATTCCGAGCAATCTGAAATATCCATCCGCGGAAATGCTCCGGCTCGCCCCCTTTGGCGAGCGCCCTTTCCACCCTAAGGAAAGTGTCTTGGGTTAAATCGTCAGCCGACGAATGGTCACCAATCTTTTTTCGGATATAACCGAAGATCTCGCGACGGAGTTGCTTCGTCACCTTTTCAAGACCGGACGGTAATTCGATCGTGTCCACCTAACTATGAAGACTGCCTTGCCTACAAAAGGTTGCAAAAGAAATCAGCTCCGTAGGAGCAACATCTTTATAAAGACCAGCCCTCGGACTCCGCTTTCAGGGCAGATATCACCTCGGCAGCCCAGGGATAAAGCCGTGAACTAACCCTATAACCGCTTTGCGTATATCTATAGTTCTCAAACCAGCGGAATTATTCCCAACAAATATTTAAATGTTTTCGTTCACCGCACAGGAGGAATAAACCTTCTTTTCTTCCAGTAGGCATAGGTACGCCGGCATCGTTTTAGCCCGGATTAGCGGGCTAAACCAGATCGGCCAAGTAAGGACACAAACCAACCTATGAAAGCAGAAGAATCTGGCGCGGATCGTACAGAGACACAGTCCGCTTTTACCTCCCTTCACACCAAAGAATCGAAAGTGGTGCCTCGGCGCTCTTTTCTTAAAGGCCTGGGCGTCGTTGGCGCGACCCTCCTACCCGCCAGCACATTACTCAAAGCGCAGGAAACGAACTCATCAACGAAACTTAGCAAAGGCGATGCCGATCTCCTTCGGTTCGCATTGTGGGCCGAACTCGTGGAGAGCGATCTTTGGACCCAATACAATGAACTCGGCGGGGCCACCGCGCCCAACGACGGTCCTACTAACGTAGGAAATCCTCCTTACAAATTGGCACTACAAAATCTTGACGGCGACATGCCGCAGTACATTACGGATAACAATGATGACGAATTGAGTCACGCCGCTTTCCTCGATGCTTATTTACGAGCGCATGGTGCAGAGTCAGTTGACCTGGATCCATATCGAATTTTGCAGGGCAGCACCGCAACAGGTGTCGACAAGACCAAAATCGGCAAAAGGTTGACAAACCTGCTCAGCCTGAACGTAGATCTTAGTTGGTATACCCGGTACCGGAGCGGACTGAACCCGGATTTAGGTACCGGCTTCAAAGGGCCCTTTACCATCTCGAATGAGCCGGCCATCCCGTTGAACGACAACGATACGCCTCCTACCGTCGTCGTGCCGGCGCCACCGATTCCGGCGGGTTCCCCGGCTCAACGCATCCAAGCCATTGCTAACACCGCAGGATTTCATTTCGCGTATATTGAGCAAGGAGGGTCGAGCCTCTATCCAACGCTAGTGCTAAAGGCTACCAGCGAGGAAGTGATACGTATCTTGCTGAGCATCGGCGGTGTTGAGATCAATCACTTCTCACTCTGGCACGACAAAGCCGGCAATGCGGTGGCGCAACCGTTGGCTGGGGTGATCGACCCCAAAACTAAGTTAACATTTCCTGATCTAAATGACCCGGCGACGCTAGCCCGCCTGCATTTGGAGCTTGAGCTAACGCAAACCAACAAGATTCTACCGGAGCCATGCGCCTTCCTTGAAACGGCAGGCCTGCCTGCCTGCTCGATCGTACGCCCTACTTCGACTCAGCTCGGTGGTGCCGTAGCCACTGTCAACTCCTTCATGGCCGACGGGCTTTTCGATGGTTTACCCGACGGTTTCTTTGATTTGTCCATTCGGCTGGCGACCGCTGCAGATAACGTTAAGCGGCGGTAAGTACGTTCGAGGTTCAACGTTCTAAGTTCAATGGTGAATCGCCGATGCCGCGGCGCCAGAGAGAGTGGTCCCCAGGCGGAAGGCCTAACCTAGAACCTAAAACGTAAAACTTCGAACTCAGAAGCTAAGACTTGCCTCGATAGAAAGGGGACAACCGCGTTCCGACTCGACGCGGTTGTCCCTGGTGGCTGTGAAGGGAGGAAGGAGGTAAGCTGCATCGTTCTATGGAAAAACCCTTCATCTTGGTCCTCTGTACTGGCAATTCATGTCTCAGCCAGATGGCGGAAGGCATTCTAAGACGAGTCGCCGGCGATATGGTCGAAGTGCAAAGCGCTGGTTCAAATCCCGCTCAACTCGTTCACCCAAAGGCGATCCAGGTAATGAGTGAAATCGGAATCGATATCTCCAACAATCGTTCAAAACATCTGAACGAATTTCTGGATCGGAAGATTCATACGGTTATTACCGTCTGCGGAAATGCCGATGAAGCTTGCCCGATCTTTCCTGGAATGGTCGCTCGATACCATTGGGGCTTTGAAGACCCTGCCAAAGCACAAGGGAGCGAGGGCGAAATCTTGCAGGTTTTTCGAAAGGTTCGCGACGAGATCTCGCGTGTATTCGAAGCGTATGGCGCCGGGATCCAGTTTACCGCGAAGCGGTAAAGGATAATAGCCCAGGCTTCAGCCCTGGGTAGGAATCGAACAAGAGGCGCCCTGAAAGTGTCGGCCGAGAGGTGTATTTAGAGCTTGCGTGACGAATCCGCCCAGCCGCGCTGGGCAAATTCTCTGCGACCTCGGCAACCTTCTCCGGTCTTCATGATTAAGATGATCAAATATGAGTGAACCAAACATCGACATCAGAGACACCGTTCGAGAGCACTACGCGAAAGTCGCAGAACAGGACGCCGGCTGTTGCGAAACCGACACCTCGTGTGGTTGCAGCGTTTCGGAGCAAATTGGTTACTCGAAAGAAGACCTCGCTTCATTACCTCAAGACGCTGAGATGGGTTTAGGCTGCGGAAATCCGATCTCCTTTGCCAAGCTTAAGATTGGCGAAGTCGTGCTCGATTTAGGGAGCGGCGGAGGAGTCGACTGCTTCCTGGCCTCAAAGATCGTTGGTCCTACCGGAAAAGTTATCGGCGTTGATATGACTCCAGAAATGATCTCCAAAGCTAGAAAGAACGCGA
The DNA here is from genome assembly GCA_019239825.1 of Verrucomicrobiota bacterium. Taxonomy (GTDB): domain Bacteria; phylum Verrucomicrobiota; class Verrucomicrobiia; order Chthoniobacterales; family JAFAMB01; genus JAFAVN01. Next base: position 4,249 of record JAFAZK010000150.1, read on the forward strand.
CCACAGGAAACTATCAGAACGTGGAATTCCGGCTGGGCGAGATCGAACACTTACCCGCCGGTGATAACACGGTGGACGCGGTGATCTCGAACTGCGTGATCAATCTTTCACCCAGCAAGCTACAGGTCTACAAAGAAGCATATCGCGTCTTAAAATCGGGCGGCCGCTTGGCTGTGGCAGATATGGTCGCTCTACAAAATCTCCCTGACCATCTGAAGGATGACCTCGCTGCTTATACCGGTTGCTTAGCCGGCGCGGAGTTGGCCAGTCAGCTCGAAGCCTGGATGGCCGAGGCTGGATTCGAAAACATTCAAATCCGAGCCCGCCAAAGCAGCCGCGAGTTTATCCAAGCCGACTTCCGCGAAGGTAAACTCGATGATTATATCGCGTCGGCGGACGTAACCGCATTTAAGCCGGTGCAATCAATGCAAGCTGCTGAGATACCACGAAGACAGGAATAGCCGCAAAAAACGCAAAAAAAGTAAGCGTATCAAATCCAACGTATCGCAACGGTTCGCCCAATGCTCGCGCTACTCCCGCCCGCCTTAGCCGATGCGTAGACCTCGCCCTTTTTTGCGCCTTTTGTGCTTTTTAGCGGCTGTTCTGATTCCTCTTGCCTTTCCGTCTTGGCGGCTTTGCGTGAGATTTCCCACGTTGCCAACCGTCATTTACACGCTAGAATCGTTAACTAACCGATGGAAAAATCGCGGACCAACCTGCGAGTCTGGCTGGCTCTGTTGCTTGTAACGGCGCTGACTCTCAGCAGCCGAGCGATCGAGATGCGTTCGAGTCGCCAGAAAGCCTGTGAGCATGCGTCCAAAGTTTGCCATTCCTGTTGCGGCGATACCCCGGCTTGTCATCTCGCCGCGGCCAAGCTGTTGCCGATGTCTTCGACTACATCGAGTCCATTTTCTCAACCGGCGCTTTTACTGCCGGCCGTAATATTTTCGATTCCCGTTGTTTCCAGCAATCCGGAACCAGCACCAGCTTTTCAGTTGGTTCGTGATCTCTGGCCGCCCCCGCGCGAGGTATTAACGCGCGAGTGCATTCTTCTTCTTTGAGAGCTGATTCCCGGCTTTCGCCGCTGAAAAACTAGCCAGCGACCTAGGCCGAATTCTCGCGCCGTCACGACGGGTTCTCCTGTCGCCTTTCCTCGCGCCAATCAGCCCTCAAATCATGAATTACCGCCCCTTTTCTAATCAACTAACATCGCTAACCGCTCCTATTCTGTTGGCCAGTACGATGCTGAGCGGGCGCGTCGTAACGGTTCTGGCACAAGACTCGACCAGTAGTGCTAGAAAGACCTCAGCAGGGCAACTGACATTAAATACCGCTGTAGAGGTTGCTCTGGCACACAACCCAGCAATCAAAACTGCGCGTGCTAAATGGCAGTCGGCCCGCGAACGAATAACGCAAGCCTCCGCCTGGGAGGATCCCAAGCTCAGCTTCAACTCATTGCTCGGCCGGTTTGTCAGTATCTCCCCTAACGGATTCATTGACCAAGCGCTGACTGTCGAGCAGATGATTCCGGTTTCCGGTAAGAATCGGAGTAAAGAACGAATCGCGGCAGCAGAAGCAATCGCCAGCTTTGAAGATTTCCGCCGCCAACAACTGGATATTATTGCCAAGACCAAAGCCAGCTATTTCCGTCTAGCTAACTTCTATTCGCTCTTGGATTTGAACGGCCAGGAAGAGTCGACGCTGGCACAAACCTTAAACGCGACCAAAGCGAAATTCGAAGTCGGCACTCAATCGCAAGCTGACTACCTGAGTACCCAAGTCGAACGACAGAAAATCATCGAGGCCCGCCGCGATCTCCAAGAAAAGCTCTCCGATGAACAATCCAAACTGAAGGTGTTGATGAATCAAGACCCATTTTCTCCGCTGGGTCGTCCTGTCTTCAGCAACGACCTAACCTACGATCTGACGACTGAGCGTTTACGCCGGTTAGCGCTGGCGAACCGGCCCGAAATTCGCCAAGCGCAATCGATGGTAATAGAAACTACCGAGAAGATGCAATTGGCGAAGCGAGCTTGGATCCCGGATCCATCGGTTAGCCTGCAAGCCGAACACTACAATGCCGGAAGCCAGGCGATCAGTGAGATTAACGCGGGCGTTTCGATCGATCTTCCCTGGTTCAACGGCAAAAAATATCGCGCAGGAGAACGGGAGGCGCAGAGCGACAGTCTGGCGGCCCAGGAGGCGTTGGAGAGCGCTCAGGTCGAAGCCCTCGGCCTGCTTCGCGAGCAGCTACAAAAGCTCGAGACGATGCACCATCACATCGAACTCTATCGGGACCAACTACTGCCTACGGCCCGCCAGACAGCATCTTCGTACCAAGCCGATTACGAGACAAACAAAGCGACCTTGATCCAGGTCCTCACGGCCGAGAATAATTTAAGAGACCTGGAAAC
>JAFAZK010000283.1 GCA_019239825.1 Verrucomicrobiota bacterium
TGGATATCTGGTGAGACCGGAGAGAATGATCTTAAGGATTTTATAGGTTCAGCTATTAAACGCGCTAACTCGCAAATGGTTGCGCGATTCCAGTATACGGGTGCAACGCGCGTCCGGTGATCGATGTGCAATAGTAAGCAGTAAACAGTAAGCGGTAAGCAGTAATGGCTTGCGCCTCAGCTTCTTAAGCCGCTCAGCGCTTACTGTTTACTGCTTACTGCTTACTGCTTACTCGCCGTGGCAAACAGGACGAAGTGCGAAACGAGGCCCGAGGTTGAGAATGAGTATCGGCTAGTGGTATCGCTTCAAACGGCTCCAAATCTCGGTTAGATTGCGCCGCAGCCCGCGGCAGATAAAAATCGGACGCGCGTTTTCGTAAGGCATTGCATACGGCACGCCGAATTGTCCAACGACCTCGACTGAGTCACAGCCGCGGCGCCATCGATTAGGATCGCCATTGACGTGAATAATCGTGCTCCCATCATAACCGCGAGCACCCCACAGAAAGTACTGATTTTGTCCACATAACGCGGGTGGTAGGCCGTCCCGCTGGCCATACACATCCAATGCAGCGGCTTCACCGTAATCGGCGGCAAGAATCGCAGTCCGAGAGCGTTCCTCGGCCGGCAAAGAATGGTATATGGATGCTACCTGCTTCTCAAGGTCTCGCCAGCCAAGCTCATCCGAGAACAATTGAGTAAGTGGAGCTCCGACAGCGGCAGCTTCAGAAGGCGGCGGAGCAAGATGGCTAAAAGACAGATAAGCAGCCAAGGCCGGTGGATCCAGGATTGGTAAAACAACGGGAGCAACGATTAAAGACACAACGAGTGCGCCTGCTAGCCACAGGTTTCTTGCCATCGGCCGAACCTGCGCCAGAACCACTGCCCCGACTGCAAACAACGAGGGGTACACGGGGAAAAGGTAATAGTCTTTCCCATGCGCCAGGAAGACCAGCATGGTGGCCCCGAGCAACCCCACGGATAGAAACCGAGCCGGTTTTAGAGGCGCCCACAGGAAAGGGGCTACTACACCGGCGATCCATAACGGGGCTAACAAAATATTCATCGCAAAGAGCTGAATGACCTCGAAGCGAAACGGTGTTCCCGTGAAGTTTACGCCCTCAGCTAAATGGTTCGCGTGGACTTCAATAAAAGGCCACCCGTGAAGGCCCTGCCAGATCAGGCTAGGTACACCTACAATCAGGGCAACCAACGCTCCAAGCCACAGTGCCGGCCACGCCAGAATTCGGCGGGCCGACGTCAGAAGGACGCCGATCCCGAGCGGAGCTATCCAAAACGCTATCCCGTACTTTGCTTGCATCGCAATACCAGCGACGACTCCAGCCCAGAGTACTGCTTGCCTTTCCCCCTGGACGACTGCTCGAGTGAGAAAATAGGCAAAAGCGGTCCAGGCGATTGGTTCGAAGGTTGCCGTCGTGGTTGTAGTCGTTAACGCTACGAGCGCTGGGGCAATTCCGGCGGCCACACCGGCGATAAAAGCGGCGGTTGAATTGCCTCCTAAGAGTCTGGCGAACCAGGCCGTGAGGATCACCAGTCCGGCGGCGGCAGCCGCGGCCGGCAAACGCAATAGCCAAGGGTTGTCTCCGAACAATTGAGTAGCGGCTGCTAACAGTGGAACCAACGGGGGCTGGTCCACGAACCCGAAATCTGGATGCCGCCCGCACACGATGAAGTAGAGCTCGTTCCGAAAAATGTCGTAACGGCCGGCAACGGCCAGATGAACCAGCGCAATTACAAAGGCGATCAGCCACTCGGCCGGGATTTTTTTCACTCGCTCTGCGGCAATCGCTCTCAGCGTAGTCGTAGTTGGGAGGGCCGAATCATTCATGACTCCGTTGCTTTGGTTAGGCGTTTAGGTTGACCGGATTCCAATCGATCGGAGACCAATTTTTGGAGTGGTCACTTATCCGCCGGCTTCAGCCGGCTTGAGTACGCGCGAAACTTCAGCATCAGCTAATTGGCGCATGAGTTGAGCAGCGACCCGGAGCAGTTCTCGCTCGGCCGGCGTTAATACAGACGACATGGCAAGAGCCAGCCAGGTAGCTTGGCGGCGCGCGTCATTCTTGAGCAGGTCTTCACCGAGCTGGGTAATCTCGGTCAGCGACTGCCGTCGATCGACCTGATCCTGACGACGGACGATTAATTTACTCTCTTCAAGATCTGCCAGAGTTCGGGTCAACGACTGCGGTTGCACGCGCTCCTGGGCCGCCAGAGCGGTAACCGTCAAAGGCCCACTTAGAGTAAGCCTCCCCAAAATGCTTAGCTTCGTCGCACTTAGACCGTGAGCCATCCGTTCAGAGCGCAACCGTCGATAAAGCTCGGTAATACCCCGACGCAGCGCGCGAGCAGCGACGATGATCTCTTCAGAATCGGCTTGGGTTACAGGAGGCCTCATTTAGTAAGCTATAGCTTCTTACTTTTGGGCTGGCAAGCGGTTATTGGCGAAGGCAATGACCAATACTGGGCGTTGGATCAAAATAGCTCCGGAGGAGCGACATCTCTATAGCCTGACCGTCAAAACAAAGACCAGCTCCGTAGGAGCGGCATCTGGTCGGGAACAACCTTCTATGCGGCTCCTAACGGAGCTGGTCGCCTTTTACCCTACCGTCGTGCTATAAAAATCACGCTCCTAACGGAGCTGGGCGTCCTAGGCCTACAGGACTCATAAGACCCTATGGGAAACCCGCCCAGCATCTGCAAAGACCAACCACGATTTACTAAGCTTAAGCTTTCTTTTTCAAATCGATCGCTGCAGAGCCCTCAGACTTGACCGCCTTGCAGTAAACGATCTCATTCAGATCCAGGTTGTGGATCATGCCGCTTGGCGAGAAACCAGCCTTCGCGAATAACGCTCGCATCGCATGGTTGCTCTGGTTCGTGGAGGAAAAAAGCTTCGGAGTTTGGCAAATAGATACCAGATATTGCAACAACGTCTCGCCGGCTCCGGTTCTGCGCGCGGCAGGGGTAACCTAGACTAAAGAAATAAAATCGTGCTCGAAGAAAGTGTACTCCAAGACCGCGACCCCAATCACATTTCCTTCCTGCACGAGAACGTAAGCGCCAACTCGCCGGATCGCGCGCTCAACGAATTCATTCCGGCTACCAAATCCGAACTCGATGTCGCAATCAGAGAGAGCGCCAATATCCTCAAGAACAGCTTTGCGGATCGTACACATGGGGACGTTTAAGATTCGAGTAGTGGTGCAGTTCCTACGGAACTTATTGTAATTTGGATTCTGATAGCTGCGAAGATTTCGCTCTTACGAAGCGGGACCTGGTCTTCCAGACCAGCTCCGAGCAGCATGAGCCCTTTGCTTCACACGTTGTGGTCAAAACTTCATCACTCCGATCATTTGTCTCGGAAATTCAGCGCATTGCGCATAGTCTTCTCCGATCGTGAAGACTGGCACTTCTATTTGGTCTTCCTTGCGCAACCCGGTCTACCTGCGAGTTTGGACGGCTCTGGTAGTGTCCGGCTGTTGTGTAACTGCTCATGACACGGCTGCGACCTGGGCGATGAGCTCGAAGGGAGCATCTGCTCTCTTGCTGTCGATGATGTCGACGGCCAGCACGCTTCCTTTTTTCCTCTTCACACTGCCGGCCGGAGCGCTCGGCGATTTATTGGATCGACGCCGATTACTGCAGGTATTCAGCTGTTGGTTGGCAGTCAGCGCCGGCCTGCTGGCGATCTGTGCCTTCCTTAACCACTTGACACCCGAGATCATCCTTGCCGGTGTATTCCTGATTGGAATCGGCTTTGCTTTTCAGGCTCCAGTGTCGTCGGCTGCGATCCCGGAGATTGTGGGCAAGGAAGACCTCCCTTCGGCAACGGCGCTAGGCGGAGTTCAGATGAATTTATCGGGAATTATTGGGCCGGCCCTTGGGGGTTTATTAGTACCGCTAGTCGGCGTAAGCGGCGTATTCAGTTTGAATGCCGTCGCCTTTCTTGTCGTGCTTCTGGCCATAAGTAGTTGGCCCCGCAAAAAAAGCGCGTTCCAGGGCCAACTGGAAAGCTTCTCGGATTCGGTGATCGGCGCCCTCCGTTATATGAAGTATGCTCCCGGCGTCCGGGTTATTCTACTGCGAAATCTTCTCTTCGGAATTTTGATTGGCGCGACACCAGCGTTGCTTCCCGTGGTCGGGCTAAAGGAGCTTCATTTTGATTCATTGCATTTGGGGTTTGTCTTTACCTGCATGGGAATCGGTTCGTTAACAGGCGCTATCGTCATTCTCGAACCTGCCAGAAAAAGGCTGAAACCAAACCAGATGACTCTGTTAACCGGTCTGGTTTTAGGTGTGAGCTACGCCTTAATGGCCGTGGTACGGAATCCGCAGATTTTCCTCGTAGTGGCCGCGATAGCCGGGGCCGCTTGGACGATTTCCGCTTCCGAGCTTTGGGTCGCAGGTCAACGAGTCATACCCGATTGGATCCGAGGCCGGCTGAACGCCACGCACATGATGGTGTCCCAAGGAGGCGTGTCGTTGGCCGGGATCCTTTGGGGAACTCTAGCAACCGTTTTCGGTATACAATGGGCGCTGATTTGCGCCAGCATCATGGGAATCGCGAGCGCCCTTGCCGCGAAACGTTTGTCTATCGACTTCTCCGAACAGATGAATCTGGACCCGCACCCGTTGCCCACTTTGGGTCCTTTGCCTTATTTACCGCAGCCAAACGATGGACCAATCACCACCGCCATGGAGATCGAGGTCGCGCCGGAAAACCACGTCCATTTTTTCCGAGTGATGACGCAACTGCGTCTGGTATTTATGCGAAATGGCGCCTTTAACGCTCGCTTGGACCAGGACATGACAAATCCAAACCGGTTTCGCCTCTACTCAATGGTAAAGTCTTGGTCCGAATTCCAGCGGCTTGGCCAACGCATCACCCGAGATGAACACGCGCTCTGGGCCGAGCTCTGGACATTGCACGTGGGAGCCGACATGCCAACGGCAAAACGTTATCTCGGCATTCAACAATGGACTGCGCCAGATTTGTTGTCGTCGCGATTGAAGCCGATCTCGGATATGACATCTCACAACGAAGACAGCAGCAAGGAACTAGAATCCAGGAGCTAGGTGCAAGCGCCGGTCAGGAAACTGGCTGACGGCCGGGACATTGATACAATCGTTTCAGAACTGAAACCGCAGATCAGGGCCGAATTTCCTACGTGGGAACACGGTCGATCTATTGAGCCGGCGATACGCTATTTCGCTCAGGCGTAGCAACCGAGAGTTTGCATCAGTTTTTGCATGAATTTCGTCACTTTTGCTATCCCGTTACGACGGTAGATCGTCTAGACTTCCCAGTCATGTGCCCCCTAAATCACAATCAAAAATCGCATTTTTTGGCAGACGAAAGGACCGGCTTGCCGGGTTCCCTTCGTATCGTTTGCAAGGAACATCGGGTGCCTCGCGTCCCGATTACTTTAGCGGCTCTATTCGCAATCGCACTGCTTCCCGCATTTGGCGCCGACAACGGCTACAATGGCGGTCAGCCCACCAACGCCAAGGATCTGAAAGGTAAAAAGATCGTTTTAGCCGACGTACCTAAGTTGATCGGCATCGGCTATTTTGCAGCTACAACCAAAGGGCAAGCAGAAGCGGCTGCGGAATTGACGAAGAAAGGTCTGGCAACCGAGGTGACTACCGACGCGCCCACCGAGGCAGCGATCCAGAAACAGATTGAATATATCGATAATGATATTTCAAAAGGGGTGGACGGGATCCTGTTTGCTTCCAATGATCCGACCGCGATCTCACCGGTTCTGCGCAAAGCGCTAAAGGCAGGAATCCATGTCATTGGATACGATGCCGAGTCAGAGCCGGATGCTCGCGAATGGTTTATCCAACAGGCTACCCCGGACGGAATCGCGAAAGCGCTGGTCGATTCGATGGTGGCCGAGGTCGGCAAACAGGCAGATATCGGAATCGTCACTAGCTCATTGACCGCGCCGAACCAAAACGCCTGGATTGCCGAGATCAAAAAATACATTTCTGCGCAGGGCTTGGGGCTGAATATTGTGGCGATTCTTCCGTCGGAAGAGGATCAACAGAAAGCTTTCCAGGCCTGCGGCGATATCATCAAGGCTCACTCGACGGTCAAAGGGATCATCGGCTTGTCCAGTGTCGCATTTCCTGGCGCAGCGGATGCCATTACCCATGCGAATCTGATCGGGAAAGTCGCGTGTACCGGCCTTTCGACCCCAAACCAGATGAAGCCGTTTGTGAAATCCGGATGCGTTAAATCCGTGGTCTTATGGAACCCGGTCGATCTTGGTTATGCCGCCGTCTACGCGATGCGAGCGGTTGTGGATGGCAAACTCAAGCCGGGTGATACCGAACTTGACGCCGGCAGACTCGGAAAGCTCAAGCTGATCAACGGCAGCCAGTTCCTGTTAGGACCACCTTTTGTTTTCAACAAAGACAATATTGATCAGTTCGATTTCTAAGATAGCGCCGCCGGGCGGTATGGTTGAATGCCGATAAACAAAGCATCAGGGAGCCGCGTCTTCAGTTATTGTTGCCGGTATTTGGTGCGTTTAATCTTTTCTTGGTCGTGTCGAGTCCATCGGTTCCGAAGGACTCGCACGTACCCAAGCGGGCCATTTATCGTCGTCGCAAACCACATCAGCCACTTCGATCCACCGATGCTAGGATGCTGGTTTCCGCGTTACATCGACTGGATGGCGATGGAGGAATTATATAGTAACCGCTGGAGCGCATGGCTAATGCGAGCGCTGTGCGCTTTTCCAGTAAAACGGGCCGCCGGCGATTTCGCTTCTTTACGCGCCGCGCTCGGGCGCCTGAAGATCGGTCGAATCGTAGGAATCTTCCCGGAGGGAGGGATACGAGCCGGGGCCGGATCGATCTTGGAGAACGCACCGGTTTGGGCTGGGTTCGCAGGTCTCAGCATTCTCTCGGATCAACCGGTCGTTCCCTGCGTAATCGTTGGTACCGACCGGCTCTATCGGCCTAAGAACTGGTTGCCGTTCCGCCGCGTCCCAATATGGATGGGGTTTGGCGAACCGATTAAGCCCCGGACCGACCTTCCGCGAGAACAAGCTCGAACCGTTCTTGTCGAAGAAGTTAAACGTTCGCTGGTCGCATTAAGAGACGAACTGGTTCGACACTACGGACTGGATCCAAGCGACCTGCCGCAAACACCGCAGCACCGGAAAAGGGAAAACTTCATTCAGGGAAACAGAAAAGCGTGATTCGCCTCATCAGGGTCTGAAAGTAATCCCACTCGCGTTGGAAATGTCGACGTTATTTGAACCATCGTTGCCGTTGTTCTCGATGGCATTGCCACTGATCAAAGTACCAGTGCAACCCCCGGAGGCGAAAACACCCACCACGCTGTTGTCCTCAATGCTGTTGTGAAGTACGGTGTTTTTCTTCGAATAGTAGATATTCAATCCGGCAGCTTTGTTCGATTGAATCACATTTAGTAAAGGGGCTGCCCTGCCGCCAATAGTCGTGCTGCTGGTTCCGACGTCGAGCAGGATGCCGCCGTATTCATTTGGAATTGCTCCGGACGAGCCTGCACCCAAGCCAATGGTCGAATGAAAAATCGTGTTGTCATGAGCCCGATCCACAACGGCGATCCCATACTTTTTATTGCCAGATACAAACACCATCGGTTCAACCGACGGCTGAAAGCCGCCGATCACGTTGTCATGTGCTTGCCCTCCAATCAGGATACCATCTCCCTGGTTAGGAATGGCTGAAGAGATCTCGGTGTTGGTGCCAACGGAGGTATCAGTGATCTGTACGCCCGAGGCTTTGCCGCCAATCTCAATGCCATTGCCATTGTTGCCGGAGATAATACAGGTTCGGACCGTGTTGTTGCCGCCCGTCGAGGTGATGAGGATCCCATCAAGTCCATTGGGAGAGGAGAAGCTCTGGAATGCTGCGATTCCACCGAACGTATTGAATGAGATGAAATTGCTGGCCGTGTCGGCAACCCAGATTCCGTTGAGCAGGTTGCCTGAGATGACGTTACCCAGTGGAATGACACCGCCAACCTGGGTATTCTGCGAGGTACCTTCAACCAGAAGGCCGTTTTCGCGGTTGGGGATCATCGTCTTGTTGTCCGCGCCGATACCAAGAAAGTTGGCCTGGACGGTTACATCGTTAGCATTCCTTACCCTCAGACCGTTGCCCCGGTTGCCGGCAATTACGTTGTAAAAGACAAAGGGGTTTTGAAACAGCGTGCACCCAATCAGCGAGTTGTTGTTCGCGTTATCGATGGCGACACCATCCTGTCCATTACCCAGCGCGCTGGTGCCGGCTGCATCGGTGCCGATGAAGTTTCCGCTGAGCACATTGTTCTCCGAGGCATCGTTGATCAATACTCCGTTGGCCAGATTGCCGGAGATGAGGTTGCCTTGTGGGGGCCGTTGGAAAACAGCATTGGCAGGGTTTTTACTACCGGTGGGATTATTGATTCCAGCCGCCTGGCCGCCGATCAGATTCTCCGAGGATGCTCCGGTGACTAAGATGCCGTTCACGCCGTTACCATAGGTGAGGTTTGCGCTGCCGGTGGGATCAGTGCCTATGTAGTTCATGGCAATAACATTGCCTTTGGAACCGGAGATGTTGATCCCGTTGCCCCTGTTACCAGCGATCACATTGGACAACCGGAAGGCTACGTTGACCGTCGCTTCGTACGCAAAAGCCTCTGCTCCAATCACAAGCCCGACGACCTCATAGCCATAAACCGAATTGCTGCTGGCAAGACTATCGGGCGAATCAGGATAATTCAGATCAACCCATGTCCCCTTGTCAAAGGTTCCATCCGAATTACGGCGGACGGAGACCCAGGATCCTTGCGCTGCGTTGGTGGATCCGGTTTGCAAGGAATCAGCGCTCAGTGTGTAGACCCCAGGTTCCGTGCTGCTGATTCCCTCAAAATGGGTCACAAAGCTAACACCAGCGGGTCCATTGGGGTAGCTGAAGGATGTCCAATTGTAGAATTTATTCTTAGCGGAATCATAATCGACCATGTAGCCCCTGCCTTTGGCTAATGGCAGCTTTTGGTTCGTCAGGTTTTGGGTGGCCAGATGACTGTATCCGCCGCAAATTGTGTAGGTTGTCAGTCCATTCTGCCAGATGCCATAAGCGGTCGTCGTTTTGGATCCCGGGAAGACGATATTTCTCACGAAGGTGTTGTTGGACAGATTATAGATGTATGCCACTCCGACCTCGTCACGGCCAAGCGCGTTGCCCACTGCCAGATCACCCATCGTACTGTGCGTGAACTGAATCGAGGCACCAGGATAGGCAATCGTGCGGAATACTCCCCCGGATGGCAGTTGGTTCGTCGCGCCTTCCCAGACAAATCCGTAGTTGTAGATGCCTGGTGTTCCATTTTTGCGATAGCTACCAACGACCCGCAGCAAGCCGCTCCGCAGATTATCAGGACCATAAACGCTCGTTGCTATCGTGTCCGCGCCGGGGTATTGAACGGTGTAGCTTTGGCCACCGCCGGATATCGGGCCTACGTAGAGCAGACCAACGGCGTTAGAAGTTCCACAGATTAGATATTGTCCCTCATTTCCAGCATAGTTCCGGATTCCCTGCCATGCGGTCACCGGTTGGATGGCGAAGTCACTCGTATCCATGTATGCGATACTCGCAACGGGATTGAAGTTGCCAATGAGGTTGTATCCCGAGGGTGCAAGGATACTAACACCGTCTCCGTGGTTGCCTTCGACAGCACCGTTGGTTAGCAGGCCGATGTAGTTACCTTGGATCGTGACATTTGAAGCCAGCAACGTGATCGCAGCGTTGCTAGCCCCGACCAGGGAAAGTGCCTTGATAGTGGCCCTATCGGCGCCGTCGGCCACGGTAAGTCCTTTACGGGAGTTAAAATTGATTGAAACCACCGGTGTTCCGGAAAAACCCGGCGCCGTGGAGCCGTCGATGGTCAGATGACTGGTGATTTCAGGTAGAGGGCTGGATAGATTGATCGTTCCGCTCGTGCCAAACTCGATAGTGCTCCTTTTGTTTGTGTTCGCAGCGAGAATCGCTTCACGCAGGGACCCGGCACCCGAGTCATTAAGGTTTGTTACTGTGTAAGTGGCCGCCATCCCTTGGGTGACCAGCAGCGCGAACAGCAGTGACAATCCGATAAGGTTTCGTTTCTTCAGTATCGCCCAATTGCAAAGCGAACTTTGTGATGGACTCCCAATGCAAGCTTCAATCGTGAGGCGGCGTCGATCCGATAACGACGCGCGCCTAACTGGACCAGGATTCATAAAGGCGGGGATGCACAATAGTTTCTATAATTCTGAGAAACGAGAGTCAAGAATGATAAAACCTACCGGATGGGGACAGGTCAACTCTCTCAGCAACTTGGGCGGGTCAGTCTATGCGAGCGACCTAAACACGATTGACCTGTCCCTACCTAACCTTGCCGTGCTCGTGTTCGATGGAAGCGCGCGCCCGGAGCACAGCCGTTCCAGCAATGGGCTACTTCTTCATCCTGAGGCTTTACTCACCGACCGAAGCCGCGATCCTATCAACGGTCCGGCCGTGAATCTTGCTTTCAAATTTGCTAGCGGCTCATGGCCGCAAAAGGGCGATAGGACTCTTCGGGAATCTCCGCCAGCCTGGAAGGCTGCACGCGATCTCCTAGGCCGTAAAACTGCGCAAAGCTCATGATGAGAGGCCGCCACTTGTCAGGGTCAATGTGATTCGACTTGTCCAGCACAAGCAGGGCCTCCTCTACGTGAACGCGCACAATGCGAACCTCGATGGCGGAAATGACAGACGCCTTTTGCGACTCAGGACCAAATGGTCTCTTTATCTCGAACGACCCAAACTGCCGGACTGATTCGAAAACCGCCTCCATCTGGATGGGACATTCCTTGACGCGCGGTGACTTTACGAGGTCGGACATCTCGGCAGTGAGACTTCCTGCGCCAAGCTTGTCCTTCTCATGGCGATATCCTCTGTGCAGTTTGCCCTCGGGCACCGGATTTGAGCCAGTGAGCCGGGCCAGCTTGTCCACGGCGGCAGCTTGATTAACGGACGGAATGTTAAGGACGCATTCTTTCTCCCGCAAAAGGTTCTGTGTCGTGAGTGAACCGTTTGCGAGTCCGAGCATGCAGCTCCAACCCAGCCACCATGCGGAAGACATGGGGGCCACATTGGTGCTTCCGTCTTCATTGCGCGTGCTGATGAGGACGACCGGAGTACCGAGGTAGAGAATCGATGGTTCAGTTACCTTATGCATAGATCCAGCATTTCTCGAGTTGGGCCTTCCTTGCATTCCGTTTCTTGCTCTTAAAATCCCTATAGCGTTTATCGTGCGCCGTCCGACGCCACTTTAGCCAATACCACCTCGCTCACGCAGGCGCCTTTTAGGTGATTTTCTGCCATTCCATGACAAAGAACCAAGGCACTCGACGATAGTTCGCCACTTTCTCTTTGGCGCCGTTCTCAAGGACCGAAACATAAGCGTACCGGATGGGGACAGGTCGACTCTCTCAGCAACTTGGGCGGGTCAGTCTATGCGAGCGACCTAAACATGATTGACCTGTCCCTACCTAACCTTGCCTAGCAGAAAGTTTCCATTCGCTAGGGTTGGTCGCTAGCAGGGCCGGTCTGGCCATGGTCTACCTCGTCAGCACCTTGGTCCTAATCTGTTCCGCGGCCGTCGCTCTGCCCGGATGGAGACCAGTCGTTCAATCTCGATCGACCTTGTTAAGGTTCCTTTCCGAGTGCAACAACAATGTCCGACGCCGGCTTAGCGCAGCACAGCAAAACCATATCCTTGCGTATTGGCGCTGCCGGTGACTGAGCGTAGCAGACCTCTCCCTTCAGTAATTTACACGCACAAGTACCACATACGCCCGATCTGCAGCCGTACTCCGCCTTCAGCCCCTGATTTAGCGCCACATCTAGAAGCGTGCTCCGGCCATCCCACAACACTGATTCGCCAGTAGGCTCGTAACGAATCTGATATTGCACGTAGCTTGTAGGGGATTGGACCTTCCCAAATTCGAGAGTGGCCGGCCCGAACAACTCATAATGAATGCGCTCCAGCTGCACGCCCCACTGGGCAAGCTCCTCATAGAGCTCACTCATGAACGCACTTGGACCACAAAGAAAAAAATCGCCATAAGGCCTTCCTATCACCTGTTGAATAGTTCCAATGTCGATTCGCCCACAGCCATCATAGTGCAAACCTAACAAGTCACCCAACGCGGGACGACTGTAAGCAACATGCACGTGTACGTTTTCGTGGCTCTGGGCAATCGCGCGGACGTGACCGCCGAACGCATGTTCACTCCCGTTGCGAGCACCGTGAAAGAAGAAAATCGGTAACCGGCTTCCGTTCGCCACGAGGGTATTCAACATACAAATCATTGGCGTTAGGCCGACGCCTGCGCTGATCAGCACAATCGGCCTATCATCCGTCCTGTGCCACGTATACCTCGTCCTATTGCGACAAGGCTTCTTCAAACAAAAATCCCCAGCCGGCGCTTTTGCTAATAAACCATTTCCGACCTCAAACTGGTCATGAAACCAATTGGAAACTAGCCCTGGTTGTTTCCCGTCTCCTTGTTCGCGCTTAATACTAAGCCGGTAATAGTCCGGGTTCGGCGCATCAGAGATTGTGTAAGTACGAATCGCGGCTTGCGACTGTTTCGGAATTCTTACCTTAATCGTTAAGTATTGTCCCGGTAGAAAGCGTTTGAGCCGTTTCTTATCCTTTGGCCTTAGATAAAACGAAGTAATTGTCTCGCTTTCTGCTACGCGTCTATCTAGGACGAATTCTCGCCACCCGTTCCAATCCCTCGTTCGCTCCGAAGCACGAACGACCACCGCAGTTTCGACTAACTTACCAACTCGCAAAAACTCCAGCGCCGTTACCGGGATGAACAAAGCAAAAGCCGTGCGCCAATTACCTCTGTTGGCAATCGCTTGATGATAGAAAACCACTAGTGCGGCCAGGTACACTAGCCGATGAATCCATTTCCAATTTCTGAACCCAAGCCAGTTAATTATCCAATTATTGCTGGTTACTGTTAGCAAACACAAGATCGAGAAGGCGATTGCTCCGGCGGCAAAAAACGGTTCCCAGACCCTTGCGAGATAATCCGCGGTCCCACCTTCGTAGCTGAAATAAAGTGTCACGTGAACCAGTGCATAAAGAAAGGCGGTAATTCCCACCGCTCGCCGGAATCCGTTAAGTGCAGCCACGAGCCGGCTTTTGGGAAACAGGGCCTTTAACGGAGAGAGACAGAGCACGGCTCCCAGTGTCCAGGCGGCGATCTCTCCCGAACGATGGAACCACTCATCCAACGGCTCGTCACCCAACTGACCGCGGATCGCCGGAATCAACAGTCTTAGAATTCCGGGCATGGCCAGGACGCTCCAGATAACCATTCGAGAGATGCTAAACCGAACCTTCATCTATCTCTCCTATACCGGCCCGAGTTCGGTTTTATGCCACCGCGTCCCCGAAGACCTTCGTCCGCGCGGCAGACCATGAAGATAAAAAGGTACCGGATGGGGATAGGTCAACTCTCTCAGCAACTTGGCGCGGGTCAGTCTATGCGAGCAACCTAAACATGATTGACCTATCCCTACCTAACCTGTTCTCGCTCATCCCTTTCGTGCTCGCGACGGTCACTCAAGAGCAAGCACC
>JAFAZK010000158.1 GCA_019239825.1 Verrucomicrobiota bacterium
GCGGTCGAGCTAAAAGCGGCCGCTAACTTTCTGGTCGCGAATTATGGTCGGCAGAAGATCATTACCATGATGGGCACCCAAATACCAATTCCTTTCGACCGATCAGAGGAAATGTAGATGATTTATCGTTTGCACGACCTCATTGACTGTCCCTTGAGTGACATCAGCAGCATCCCCGCCCGCCATGACGACCTGCCAAAAGCTCCTGCCGCCGATAAAAAGATGCAAGACAGAGACACGCACGCCGCTTCGATTCCCGGCGACCTCCGCTTGCGTGTCCACGACGTCGGTGAACCCCTTACCGCGTAGCTCGTTAGCGATGACGTTCTTGAGCTCGCCAATGTTCGCCAACGCCTCGTTGAGGTCCATACGACTAGAGTTCGCGAATAGTGCTGCCATAGCACACCTTCCTTTCTCCATGAAAAACTGTCTATACGCGGTTTGACGTATGCGCTTTTTGAAACTGCACGGCTGGGAGAGTGTTAGATCGACTGTTATTTGATCCCACGCGGCGAGAGAACAAGACGCAAGAACGAGAGGTCATGCAATAATTTCCAAGGTTACAACCTTGGGTACGGAACGCTGAAGCTGGGAGCTGCATTTGACTGATTCACCACGCTCAAAGTCGAATAACTTGCAGAATTGGCAGGCCGTGATTTCTGCTGATTTGTGCCCAATCCGACCCGTAGCCTGCGCGACAATTTCAAATGACATCGGCCAAAACCCTGCTGGCCGCCAAGGCTATCCACCGATTTTCTGAAACTTTAGTTCCTAAGATCCTATGTAGCTGGTTTGAGAGCCGGGAAATCCGGCCAAAGACAAAAATTTTGATGAGAACTGCTTCAATTCAAATACCGGCTCGGATACCCAAACGGATCCTTAGGCGTGCCGCGCAGCTACAGGATGAGGAATTGGCTTTCTTGATTCAGGTCGGTCGCATCATTCGCCAATGCCGTCTTGCCAATCAGAATCCAGCCCGGCTTGACCGGTTTCTTGCGGAACATGATCGCCCGTTCCAAGGACAGGACACAAGGCGACAATACCGCCCAAGGAAACACAAACCCCCTTATCACCTGTAAAGCTGTTTCTGTGATTGGCTGCCGCAATGTCTCCTACACTGGTAGGTCGTGTCCGAAACAATAAGCATAACGACTTACGTAGAGTCTGAACTGATTGCGCTTCCGGGTGAGTCGGAAGGCGATAAGGGAGGACACTCGACGGTTCCAGGCTGGGGTGGAATCGTCGGGCATTCGAATGCCGCGAAGGTCGAGACGGGGTTCTTCGTCCGCCGTGAACTTCCCAAGGGTTTCAGCGTGTCGGTCAACCTATCCAGACAGCTGCCGTAAATTCAAGAACTTCTAGAAAATGGTCTGCGGTTTTACGGCTGGAGCACTGTCAATGTTCCCTATCAACATACATGGACATCTACGACCTTCTTCGGCAAAGTGAGCAAAGCCGAGGCCTGGGTTGGCAGCTTGTTCAGGAGATCCGGCAGGTTTGAGATTGGTCGGCGGTAGATCAGGTCTGGAGACGGACCTGCTAGCAAGCGCCTTTTTTCCTGGATGAGACCCGCGAACGTCAAGGAGCCTTGGCCCACAAACGGTGCCTCTTATAATGGCAGCCCGACTCCAAAGCTTCCCATGCGGGATGCAACCCGGGGTTGAATCCTGCGACCGGTAGCGGGTATCATTCCCGAGTCAAATGAGTGAACCCTCCGTTCCAAATCGATCCAGCGGTCTCCGTCGCCTTATCACCGCCGCCTGCGGTTTGGCGATCGCCATCGCAGTTTACTATATATTGAGTCTAGGCCGGCATTTTTTCGTTCCGCTGGTTATCTCGCTTCTCGTCGTATACCTCGTCGATATTCTCAGCCGGCTCGTGGGACGGATTCGGATTGCCGGACATAAAATTCCGAAACTGCTTACGGTGATTGTCTCGTTCGTTTTGATTTTCGGCGTGGGTTGTGCCTTAACCTCGATCGTCGCTAACAATGCTTTTCATGTGGCGGCCGCAGCTCCTAAATACCAGGCCCGATTGCAACAACTGCAGGTAGAGGTTTTCAGCCACTTTGGTCTGGACGAGCCCCCTGAAATGCTTGGGCTTTTCCGCTCACTAGACTTGAAAGGATTGTTCACCGACCTGGCGCGATCCGTCGCCGACGTGCTGGAGAGCACGGTTTTGGTCTTTATTTATTCGTTGTTTATCTTGATCGAACTACGATTTCTGCCGGCCAAGCTTACCACCCTGTTTCCGAACCGGTCACGCCGGCAACACGTATTGCAGATGATGCAGCGTATCGACCGGGATATTCATACCTATCTTGGCGTTAAGACCGCTGTCAGTCTAACCACAGCCATCCTGGCGTACATTCTGATGCGAATCGTCGGTCTGGATTTCGCCGAGTTCTGGGCGCTGCTTATCTTTGTTCTTCATTTCATCCCGACCATTGGTGTGATCGTTGCGACGGTCTTCCCTACGTTATTGGCCGCGGTTCAGTTCGATCATATCGGCCCTTGCTTGGCGGTTGGCATCGGTATCACGGCGATCGCCATGTTTATGGGAAACATCGTCGAGCCCAATATCATGGGCGAAACCCTTAATCTTAGCCCGTTGACGGTCATTATCGCGTTGATTTTGTGGGGCACAGTTTGGGGAATCGTGGGAGCATTTCTCTGCGTCCCTCTTACCGTGATTCTCGTAATTATACTCGCCAACTTTAGAGCAACCCGCTGGGTCTCCATCCTGCTATCTAAGACCGGCAAAATCCACTTGAGCGATCCTCCTGCGAATCTAAGCGGTACAATGATTTCCGATTCCACTGAAAAAACGTGAAATTTCTTCCCATTCGATCGCAGTCTGGCGGCCTCCATCGAACTCCTGCATGATCCAACGGTTAGCTTTCAACACTGCCGGATCGTTCTTTTCCAGCTGCCGGTGGAGGTGTTGATTCACCACAAAGATCAGACCAGCCAGCCCCGAATCTTTGGTCAATGACACTTCTAAAGGCCGGCCGATCAGCGAGGGAACATCGAATGGCGCGTACATGGGCCAGAACTTGTTGAGGCCATCGGCATGGATTCCGGCTCGGGTCCGGTGGGCGTCGCGACCGTATAACGGGTATTTTTCACTGACCGGTTGATCCAGGTCTGCGTACAGATCGACTAAACGATTGAGTTTCTGAAAATTGGGTTGTCGGTTGGGGTAATATCCCATCCCGATCAAATGTAACAGAACCAGTTCCAAAGGTGCGTTGCCGGTCCTTTCACCTTTTCCGAGACAGGTACCATTGATGGCGCTGCACCCTGCTCGAATCGCTGCCAGTGAATTGGCCAAGACCAGGCCGGTATCGTTGTGAGGGTGAAATTCCAGGTTTCGAGACTCAAGTCCGATCCGTTGTAGTTCCTTAATTAGGCCGGGGACGCTACGGGGGAGCGGCACGTCGTCGTAGGGAAGTCCGAGCCCTAAAGTGTCGCAGACGCGGAACTTCGGGCAAAGCCCTGGCGGATAGTCGGAAGAGACTTTCATTACCGCTTCAACAAAGCTGAGCAAGAAAGCTGGAGCGGATCGGGTAGCATCTTCGAGGTGCAGTCGAGGACGAATCCCGGCATCTAAAGTCATTTTGACAGCGTCGAGATACTTTGACGCGGCGGATCGCCTGCCGGCCGGTTGGAATTTGTGAAAGACATGATAGTCGGATATCGATGCGAGCAGCCCGGACTCGGCGATACCTAACTTCTTGATGAGAGCGACGTCGGTGGTAGACGCGCGTATCCAGGTGGTCGGCTCGATCGGAGCTCCGCCGGCGTATTGTTCTTGAATCGTTTGCAAGGCGGAGAGGTCTTGCGGCCGGTAGACGAAGAATTCCGCTTGGCGGATCGCGCCGGATCGGCCGGTAAACTCGCAAAGGATTTGGTAGACCGCGACACTCTGTTTAGCCGTGAAAGGTAATCCGCCTTGTTGACCGTCTCGGTGGGTAGTCTCTGTGGTCCAGGCTTGTGCCGGTAGGTCGGATGGCAAGTGCGACCAGCCGTAGTTTGGGAAAGCGTCCTTTGGGAAATAGGTCTCGAAATAGTCGGGTCCGGCATCCAAAACCGGGAGAGACATTGCATCGCTCATGCGATCAGCATGAGAACGGGTTTGTCATGCCGTCAATGTTGATTGATGAATCAATATGACCCGGTAAACGCAGGGGTGCACTCCGTTGAGACCCAAAAATCAAACCGAAGATTTACCATACGGAAAGGACACAACGACCACAAAGACTGAGGGTATGAATCTGATTTTTAGTTCTGTCTTCGTCTCCTTTGTGATCTTTCCGTATTGTGGATTTTTTCTGCAATCTGAGAGAGCACGTGAGACCGGGGATAGATAAGTATCCGGATGAACTCGAGCTCGATCCCTAGCGTATGGACATTCTACTTTCCTCCGCTGAAGCCGCCCGCTACCTGGGGGTGTCGCGGCAGACATTGTATGCTTACGTCAGTCGCGGTTGGGTCCGCTCCGAAGCGGGAGAAAGTTCCCGCTCTCGTCGATACAATCGGTTGGATTTGGAACGGCTCCGGCAACGGAAAGAAGTCCGGAGTGAACCAGCAAGAAAGCTAACCGCGGCTTTGTCTTGGGGTGTGCCGCTGTTGGAAACAGAACTAACCTTGATTGATGAGGGGCAGCTTTATTATCGAGGCCGTAATGCAATCGAGTTGGCGCGATCCGAGCGGTTCTCCAGCGTGATAAAATGGTTTTGGAACCAGGATCAACCTTTCCAACTGTTTACAGACGGAACCGGATTTAAGAACCCCCGGCCTCGTTCGCTGCCGCTGGGAGAGTTTCAGCGATGTCTACTAGAGTTGAGCGACCGGGATGTCGGTGGATATGACCTTAGCGTGCCCAACGCATTGTCGACGGGATGGCGAATCCTCGAGCTATTTCTACAGTGTCTCGTCCGGCGTTCTGATGTGCGATTGGAGGACGCGGCCGAACAATTGCAGAAGGCATGGGCCCCCACGAGTCCAGATCTGATCAGCTTACTCAACGCTGCCTTAATCTTGTGTATGGATCACGAGCTGAACGCCTCATCGTTCACGGCGCGGGTTGTAGCCTCAGCTGAAAGCAGTCTTTACGAGGTCGTCCTGGCAGGACTCTGTGCTTTGAGAGGTCATCGCCATGGCGGAATGAGCCTGCTTTGCTATCAGTTACTCACCGAACTGGAGAGCACTAATACTTTACGGACGACGTTGGTAGAGTGGCACAGAGAGAAAGGATTTGTTCCAGGATTCGGCCACCCCCTGTACCCAACCGGTGATGTCCGCGCTAAGGCGCTCTTGCAGATGCTTAAGAAAACGAGGTTGGGACAATCTCAAGCGAAGCTAGTGGCCCAAGCCGTTCAAGTGCTCCGAAAACCGGCAACGATTGATCTGGTGCTGGCCGCTTTGGCTAGGGCATACAGTCTGCCGGCTAGTTCACCGTTCGCAATTTTTGCCCTTGGCCGGATCGCTGGTTGGATAGGACATGCTATCGAGCAACACCGCCAAGGTGGATTAATCCGTCCTCGAGCCCGGTATATTGGGCGGATGCCGGGCTGACTCGCTTTATGCTCGTCAGGAGCTAGCAGCTGGAATCCAGGATCTAAGAGATCGGTCGTTGTGATCGTACTCGTTCTCGAAGGGGTGGCCGGTGGAGAAGATTTGAGGGGCAGGCTCGGTGATGCGCTCAGACTCCAGCTCGGCAAGTTTTCCGGCCTAAGGACGCAAAACTACGTTCGAGCGGCCAGCTCTTCGCCGGCGTCTCTGGGTGGTTGGGGGTATCGCCCTACCATTTCGAGGACGACGAGTACGGCTAGTCGCTTTGCGAAGCGTTTTCGGTGTTCTCCGAGATCCCGGCGCTGACGGCGTTCAAGGGCTACCCAATCACCCCGGCTTCCTTAAAGCTGAAATAGCCGCTCCGGCCTGCCAGAGGCAACCCAATGATTACGTGATCAAGCAAAGTAACCTGTAAAATTCGGGCCGCCTCCACTAAACGCCGGGTCAAACGAAGGTCTGCCTCACTGGGACTGGGGTCGCCTGATGGATGGTTATGAACCAAGATGAACGAATAGGCTGAATGAGCGATGGCTGGTTTAAAGATCTCCCGCGGATGCGCTAAGCTTTCATTAAGGCTTCCTCTGGATATCTCTTGAATGGTTAGCAAGCGTTGCTTGGCGTCTAGCAGGACCACCCGCAGTGATTCCCGGTCCAAAAGACGCAATTCGGGTCCCAGTAAATCTTCTATGACCGTGGGCGAGTCCACCGTTGAGGTAGCAAACCGTTCCTGAGCCAGACGGACACCGAGTGCAAAGGAGGCCGCGAGTTGAATCGCCTTAGTTAATCCGATTCCGTGGACTTTCGCTAATTCTTGAACAGGGGCACGGGCCACGGCGGCAAACGAACCAAATCTCTGCAGAACTTGATCGGCGAGCGCGATAGCGTTTACCCCTTTGGTGCCGGTACGAAGAAGGATGGCGATCAGCTCCGCATCGGTTAGAGCAGCTGGGCCGCGGTTCAAGAGCTTCTCGCGCGGTCGCTGCTCGGAAGGCAATTCGTGAATGGTCAAACCCGGCGTTTCGGTGTCCACGACCGAGATAGTATAACTAATATAAAATATGTTTCAATAAGTTGGGGCTTAGTACTTCGGCCAGCTCAGTCGAGTCGCTAAGTCCTGCCATCCCTTCGGGATAAGTCCGACCCCTCTCTCCGGGACAAAGCGCTGGGCTTTCTAGAGACGATTTTGCGGATCCAATGCTACGCCTGCGTCGATAAGCGCGCTGCCGCAATGTCACGCAGCGGCGGCAAACGAGTCGACCGTATTAGCCAGGAAGTCGCCTACGTCGTGCAGCGCCAGAGTGTATTTGTTGACCGGGAGCTTTTGCAGCTCGGCTTGCGCATCCACGACCATTTGCTTGGTGGTTTGAACTGCGCGCTTCAGGTAACCTTGGGCTACGACCTCTTGTTCAATCTGAATCAATTCTGCTTCGTCGCCGCGTAATAGGATTTCGTTGAGCTGCCCATGCCGGCTGGGGTCAGTAGCCTGCACCAGGTAAAGCATGGGCAGTGTCAGTTTCCCTTTTCTGAGGTCAGTACCAAGATCCTTGCCCGCACTTTCAGTGGATCCGGCGAGATCGAGGCAGTCGTCGTATACTTGATAGGCAGTACCCAACCGAGAG
This sequence comes from Verrucomicrobiota bacterium, assembly GCA_019239825.1. Lineage (GTDB taxonomy): Bacteria > Verrucomicrobiota > Verrucomicrobiia > Chthoniobacterales > JAFAMB01 > JAFAVN01. The sequence continues at coordinate 7,196 of JAFAZK010000158.1, forward strand.
CCGTAAGACTTAAGAGCCGTGATGATCTCTGGCGCCGCTCCACTGAGTAAGGCGCCTAGTTCACCCGCAGCGGCAAACAGCGCCGCTGTCTTTAGCTCGATGATCCGAAAATATTCTGAGATCGAGAGATTAACGTCGTGCCGGCGTTGCGTTTGGATGATTTCGCCCGAACAAACATCACGAGCGGCGTGTGCCACCCGCCGGCAAATCTCCGGGTTGGAGAAACTCGTCGTTAATTTTAATGCATGAGCAAAGAGGACGTCGCCGAGTAGGACTGCGAGCGAATTCCCCCATTTGGCGCTGGCTGTGGGTTGGTCCCGTCGCAGTTCTGCCCCGTCCATAATGTCGTCGTGTACGAGGGAGGCCAAATGGACCATCTCAATGGCGACGGCCAAATCGACATGGCCAGGTGAGATATCACCGGTTGCGCCTCCGGCCAGCAGTACCAACGCCGGGCGCAGTCGTTTACCGCTGCTTCCACAAGCGTACGCGACGTACCCTTCAATGGCGGGATCAAAGGCGCGAGCTTGCTCCTTAATCCGTTCCTCCACAGCATAGAGGTAGGGATTGATCAACTCGAGTGCGGGCTGAATCTTAGAAGCCGCCAGTGCACGGTGGGCGGCCTTTGTGAAAAACTTCACAAGCTGACCATGGTTCGAGTTAAGGTTCTCGTCAACGTTCCTCCCCGCCAGCCGTTGCTTTTGCGATCTCTTTCGCAGGCAACGTCGTACGTAATAGAACCGTTCCGTCTTGTTCGGGTTCGATGAGTTGATCGTGAGCCAATGCTGGAATCAAAAAAAGGTCTCCTGGTTTAAAGATCGCATCATCGTATCGAACCGCTCCAGCAACGCACTGAAAAACCGCGAACCGTGGGAGGCTATTCGCCTTTCGCGCTTCACGCAATTCCCAACGTTCGACATGAAAATGCGGACATGACGCGATAACCTCACCCTTAGGAACTCCCAGGGCGGGTTCGACATCTTCAAAATCCGTACAAGCAAGCGATTCGGAAACGTGGAGTTTGCGCGGTTTTCCGTCGGAGTCCAAGCGATTCCAATCAAATAAGCGATAAGTGGTATCGCTATTTTGCTGAATCTCGAAAATCAGATTGCCGCGATCGATCGCATGAATGCGCCCGCTCGGGATGAAGATGAAGCTGTCGGTTTCGGTTGGCAGAGAATGGACAAGACTTTCGACAACCCCATCTGCCAACGCCTGTTGCATGTGGTCACGGGTAACACCCTTTTTAAGACCGGCATAAACCTGTGCGCCGGGCTCAGTCTGAACAAAATACCAGACTTCGGTCTTTGGTTGACCCTGCAACTCCTCCGCTAACGTGGCTGGCGGGTGCACCTGAACCGAAAGCCTGTCCGTGGCATCAAGGATTTTGATTAAGATGGGGAACCGAGGATCTTCGAGTTCGGCTCCAAAGATCTCTTCTCGGCGCTCAGTCCATAGGCGGTGAAGTGTCCAACCT
>JAFAZK010000097.1 GCA_019239825.1 Verrucomicrobiota bacterium
GGAATTGCAGGAGTTCAGAATGAACCCGTTCTCTCAGAGAGCCATCCCTATGGTTCGGTCGACGATCGCAAGTAACAGCCATTCTGAACTCCGAAACTCCTTCCCCCTATGCCCCAAACCATCCTCTTCGAGCTTAAGGACAATATCGCCCGGTTGACGCTTAATCGCCCGGATAAGCTCAACAGCTTTACCGAAGCGATGCATGTGGAGGTGCGCGAAGCTCTTAATCAGGTGAAGGAGGGCCAAGCGCGCGCGCTTCTGATAACAGGTGCAGGACGCGCCTTTTGCGCTGGGCAGGATCTGGCGGACCGTAAGACCAAGCCGGGAGAGGACTCGGTTGATTTAGGAGACAGTATTGAGAGGTACTATGCGCCGATGGTACGGACACTGCGGTCTCTGCCTTTGCCTGTGGTTGCTGCCGTTAACGGAGTCGCCGCCGGAGCCGGTGTGAGCTTGGCTTTAGCCTGTGACCTCGTCATCGCCACCAAATCGGCTAGCTTTATCCAGTCCTTTGCCAAACTCGGTCTCATTCCTGACACCGGTGGGACATTTTTTTTGCCCAGGTTAGTTGGTACGGCCCGAGCGTTAGGACTCGCTCTGTTAGGTGAACGACTTTCGGCCGAGCAAGCAGCGGCTTGGGGATTGATCTGGCGTTGCGTCGAAGACGAAGCTTTCAAAGATGCTATTGAAGAACTAGTTAATACCCTGGCCCTAGCACCGACCAAGGGGCTCGCTTATACGAAGGCCGCAATTAACAGTTCGATCGGCCTGTTGCTAGACAAGCAGCTCGATCTGGAGCGCGATTACATGCGCGAGCTCGGCCGCAGTAACGATTTTCGCGAAGGGGTTACGGCATTTCTCGAGAAGCGGGCGCCTAAGTTTACGGGGACCTGAAAGCAGATATAACAATATTCCACTACTCCCCCTCCGTCACTCCCTCACCGCCCTTTCGAGGACGAGGACGGTTCCCTATGACCCGTAGGCTCACAACACTCCCCACACCCGAGTTCGCGGCCGAACAGCCGATCCCGCCGGATACCGTGATCGGGGTCATCGGTGCAGGAACCATGGGGGCCGGAATCGCGGAGGTAGCCGCTTGCGGCGGGCATCCAGTTAAAATTTTCGACTCGATTCCGGAAGCCGTTACGCGGGCACTCGAAAAGGTGAATCGCAGCCTGACCAAATCTGTGAGCAAAGGTAGACTTACGCCGGGTACCGCGGCAGAGATCGAACGGCGTATCGCCCCGGTCACGAGTCTTTTTGGCCTTAGCGACGCCGGGTTCGTAATCGAAGCGGTCGTCGAAGACCTCGACACTAAGAAACATCTTATCCAGGATCTGGAGAATATCCTGTCAAAGGAGTCGATCATCGCCACTAACACATCCTCTTTCTCAATCACAAAACTAGCAGCAGGACTTGTTTATCCGAATCGAGTGATAGGGATGCATTTTTTTAACCCTGCTCAGATCATGGAACTCGTCGAGATTGTTCCTGGGTTAGCTACCGACTCTGCCACGCTCTCGATCACTTCGGAAACAGCTAGGGCGTGGGACAAAATCCCAGTCCAGACCAAATCGACCCCGGGCTTTATTGTTAACCGGGTCGCTCGCCCGTTTTATGCCGAGGCCTTGCGTTTGGCTACGGAAGGCAGCGATCCCGCTACCATCGACTATGTGATGCGCGAAGCCGGACAGTTCCCGATGGGACCGTTTGAGCTAATGGATCTTATCGGCAACGATGTTAACTTTGCAGTTACCAAATCGGTATTTGACGGGTTCTACCAGGACCCGAGGTTCAAGCCTTCCCTTTATCAACAAGCATTTGTAGAAGCGGGATTCCTCGGGCGTAAGACCGGGCGCGGTTTTTATGAGTACGGTGAGGGGTCAAGCAAGAGCGAGCCTGCGCTGGAAGCGCAGCAGTCGCATCCGAGCGAGGTGTGGCTATCGGCCGGCGATTCGCTCACGAATGGCTTGTTAACTCGTTTGCGGAAACCATTTCCAGCAGCGGGGCGTATCGCCCGAGCGGATGCCGATCTACTGGCAATGGCCGATCAAGCAATCGTGCGTTTAACCGACGGGAGAACCGCCAGTCAGGTGGCCTCTGATGAAAACCAACCTCACACGGTGCTCCTCGACCTAGCTTATGACTATGAGGCCGCGAAAGCCATAGCACTTGCACCCGCGCGTCGGTGCAGTCAAAAGGCATATCAATCGGCGGTGGGCCTCTTTCAAGCTGCCGGTTATCAAGTCGCGACCTTCGAAGATATGCCCGGGCTAGCCGCGATGCGGACGGTGTCCATGTTGATCAATGAAGCTGCCGATACGGCTCTGCAAAAAGTCGCGACCTGTGCCGATATCGACTTGGCGATGCAGAAAGGAACGCGTTACCCTGCTGGCCCCTTCCAGTGGAGCCGCAAGATTGGCCTTCGCCGCGTCCATACCATTCTCCAGAACCTCTCGGCGTATTACGGAGAAGATCGGTATCGAACCTCTCCTTTAATCAAGAACAGCCTTTGGATCGGGAAACAGTTGGATGAACCATAGCAAATTACTCGCAAGCGCAACTAGCGATTCAAACCGTACCTACGGGACGGGATCCATTGGTCCGCTTATTCCAGGAAGTTCGTGCCAGGCTGCCATCAAATTATCCCTCCGAGATGAAAAACGTCGCTTTCCAGCGACTCCCTTCGAGCAACGATCATATGACTGAGCCGACTAAAAACGACGAGATTAAGTTAGCCGAACGCGTCGCTCAGGGTATGCTGGCACAAGACGCCATGTCCCGCTCTCTCGGTATTAGTATTGTCGAGGTTCGCCCGGGGTATGCTCGCCTGAAAATGACGGTTCGGGCAGACATGTCGAACAGCCATTCGATTTGTCATGGGGGAGCCATTTTCACTTTAGCCGATAGTGCCTTCGCCTTTGCCTGTAATAGCTACAACCGAAGTACCGTGGCCTCCGGAGGTTCGATCGACTTCGTCACTCCCGCGCGAATTGGAGAAGAACTAACCGCGGAAGCTACCGAGCGATTCCTGTCCGGCCGTCTAGGCCTCTACGATGTCGCGGTCACCGACCAATCCGGCCGCCCCATTGCCTTCTTCCGAGGACGCTCCTACCGAGTCACTGGCGAAACGGGAGCGCTTCGCGAATAGCCAATAGCCAATAGCAACGCCAGCCCCCAACCAATCACTTTTCGCTTTTCACTTCTCACCTCCCCTTATGTTCCCTCCAAAATCCGCTGCCGCTCTCGAGCCAATCGAGCGGGCTAGCCAAGACGAACTCCGAGCGTTGCAGTTGACTCGGCTAAAATGGTCGCTGCAGCATGCCTACGATCGAGTGAGGCACTATCGGGAGCGGTTTAGTGCGCTGGGGCTACAGCCGAGCAACCTGAGAACGCTGGAAGATCTCGCGAAGTTCCCGTTCACCGTGAAGGACGACCTGCGTCGCAATTACCCGTTCGGGATGTTAGCCACTGCTCGGGAAGACATCATCCGCATTCACGCCTCTAGTGGTACAACCGGCAAACCGACTATTGTCGGTTACACGCGAAACGATATCGACAACTGGAGCGCTTTAATGGCTCGCTCCATCCGAGCCGCCGGAGGTAAGCCCGGTCAGATCGTGTTGGTTTCGTATGGGTACGGACTATTTACGGGCGGCCTGGGTGCACACTACGGCGCTGAACGCCTCGGATGCGCCGTGATTCCGATGTCCGGAGGACAGACCGAGAAACAAGTTCAGATGATCACGGATTTGCAGCCCAGCATCGTTATGATGACGCCCTCCTACATGTTGACGCTCGCAGACGAGTTTGCCCGGCAAGGCCTCGACGCTAGGAAAACGTCGGTCCGAGTTGGGATCTTCGGCGCAGAACCATGGTCCGAATCGCTCAGGGCCGAGATCGAGTGCCGGTTTCACATCGATGCCGTCGATATCTACGGATTGTCCGAGGTAATGGGGCCGGGCGTCGCCTGTGAGTGTACCGAGACCAAGGATGGACTCGTCATCTGGGAAGACCATTTTTACCCCGAGATTATTGATCCGGATACGGGCGCGGTTTTGCCGGACGGAACCTACGGAGAATTGGTGCTCACCTCTCTTACCAAAGAAGCCCTTCCTGTGATCCGGTATCGGACT
>JAFAZK010000168.1 GCA_019239825.1 Verrucomicrobiota bacterium
CACTTTCCTCGGCTTCGTTCGAACACCGCGAGTTACCGTGGGAAGATGATAGAGACGAAGTACCAGGCTCAGTCACGTGTTCGCCTTGCGAAACGATGTTAGGCTGGGTAAGTTGTTCGGATAATAACGGTGTAGTTTTCACCTGACGGGCGCTAATCGTATAACGAATTTAGTCCTCTGAATGAGTCTGGAATTCAGCGGCCGCCCCTCTTCTGGCACCGCAATGACCGCCAGCGCCGATACTTTTCTGCGCTTCGGCTCTTTGACACAAGCTACCGCACTTGGCCAAATTCCGTTTTGCCTTCTGACTGCAACAATTGTAAGTCGGATCTACCAACACACGGTTCCGTTACACAGAACCGGGAAAACGAGCCTGAGGTTAGCCGGTTGCACTGCGGAATGCAAAGAATTGAATTCAAGAGATCCACCTCAGCTGGAAATAGATACTCTGATTATAAAATCTGGCAATTTCGTGTGACCGCACATTTCACGCGCCATCGAGAAAACAATAGAAGACTGTCTACCTTCAACTGGAAAACCTTGGTCGAGGTCAATTATTTTCGCGACGCGCCTCGTTCCGCAGAACAGCCGAGCGTTCTAATTCCGCCTCGATTTTCCTGCCAAGAAACTCCATTAGTACTCGAACCCGATCTCGAGCTGGTAGGCTTTGGGTAACTATCGCATCCAACCCAGCAAATGCTCCCTCCGCTACCTTCACGTTGTCACCTCGTAAAGGTTCGTAGTCGATGACTTTGATCTCTCTTTCACCGACGTGCTGGCTCAACTGAGCGACAGTGACGTCGTCTATCGTGGGATAGCGATTAGCGAAGCTCACGATGGATCGCACTCCGTGAGCGTAGCTCACTACCCGCTGCATCCTGCCCAAGTCAAAATTGGCAAATAAATAGCCGGGAAACAGCGCTTCCGTTACCCAGGCCACACCGGTCCGCGTTTGTCGTCTGAACCGGAGGCGAGGACAAAATACGCTTACCCCCTTTAATTTACGAAGATGCGCGGCTGCAATATGTTCGTGCTTGTGCTTGGCTTGGAGACAATACCAGGCGGATTCTGATGAATCCGCCGGATCCCGTTGGGTACTCTCTAGCCGATACGTATGACTAATCGACTCGCGGCTGTACATCTCTACGTTGACTTCCATCTTTCGAAATTTGAATATCTTTAACGGTCTTTGTCCCTGGCTATCGTACCTGACAGAAAATTGCTGGTCTTCTCGAGATCCGCTTGATCCAGATGATACCTCTGATGAGATTACCCAAGATTGATTGATACAGCTGAGCTTTTGCCAGGTCACCGCGGTTAGCCGAAAGTAAGGGCGTTAGCAAACCTAACGGCTGGTTGGAGAAAGTTTATGACGGGGACAAGGCCGCTTTCCTTTTCTATTTTGCTCCTGAGACTTTTATCGGGGGCACTAGATCGTAAACGGCTGGCTATAGCAGTGTTTGCCCTGTAGTTAGCAACGGGTCGGTCGGTTAGCGATGACTACAAGCTACCGCACTTGGCCAAATTCCTTTCTGCCTTTCAACTACAACCGACAAGCTATCGCTTGAAACTGCCAAGCGGTCTCTAATACATCTTGAGAACGACGCTGAGATTAACCGCAACCAAGTAGATATAAAACAAATTCGGTTCAAGAAGTCGCGATGCCTAGAATTGGAAGCGCCCTTTGTGAAATTCTATAATTTCGTCTGTCCGCTCCCTCGGCATTGTTTACGGTTGAGTTCAAGCGAGCCGTACTTTTCTTCCTCAAGCTTGGTCGCGCGATTACTATGATCTCAGGAGATATGGAAATTATAAGAAGGTCGCGACAGGCACCGCAAACAACGGCCCAATTCGACTTGGTCGCTCGAATCTATCCGGCACTAGAGCGTTTGGTTTTTGGGGTGCGCCTGGACAATGCGCGAAAGGCGTTTTTCGAGGAGGTTCTTGATGCAGATCGGGTCTTGTTAGTGGGTGAAGGGAACGGCCGATTCCTGAAGTCGTTGATCGCCCGGAAACGCGCTGGCTACGTCTGTGTAGTGGAGAGGAGCAAGGTAATGATTCGCCTTGCGAAAGATCGCGCCGGTGATTCGGGGAAGGTCGGATTGGAGTTCATCGAAGCGGATTTTCGGGCTTACCGGCCAGAGCAAGACTTTGACTGCGTCGTGACTCATTTCTTTCTCGATCTCTTTAATCCACCGTCACAGCTTGCGATTATCGAGAAGATGGCGGAGTCCGTCGCAGACGGGGGAACTTGGATCAACGTCGACTTTGTGCCGGCCCGTACTCTGCGGCATGAAATTTTGATGTCGTTGCAATATGCCTTTTTCCGCGTTGTGAGCCGGATCGAATCCAAGCGTTGTTTTGATGAATCAGAGGCGGCGACTGCCGCCGGATGGACCGTCGCCGAAGCTATTTCATATCTCGGTGGCTTGGTTGTGGCGAAACGCTATCGCAAAAATGGGTTGCAAGTAGCGTGAAGTCCGGCCAGTCGATAAGCAGTGCCGTTTGCCTTTCACCGAGCACCAGATCGAGATCGAGATGAATGGAGTCACCAGGATACGTGATTTATTAGTTCGCTTCAGAGCCGCCTTGCCGTCAGATCTCCGAGCTTACTATCATCCGTTCATTTATGGGCTGGTCGGTGGTCTAGCTGCAGTTAGCTTTCAAGCTTCGGCGCAGGCGCTTTTTCAGTGGCTTTGGATCGGACCGAGCAAATCACTGGGGCTGGCATTCGTTCCGGTCAGCTTCGGAGTGATTATCGGTACGTCGGTCATTGCAGGTTTTATCCTTACCCATGTCTCAAAAGAGGCTGCTGGGAGCGGCATTCCTCAAGTGAAAGCCGCCTTCTGGCGAGACTTTGGTTATCTCCCATTTCGCGTGGTTGTGGCCAAATTCTTTGCCGGAGTGATCACCATCGGTGGCGGCTCTAGCCTGGGAAGGGAGGGACCAACGGTTCATATCGCCGGGACACTCGCTTCGAATGTAGCTGGCCTGCTCGGTGCGCCCAAACAAGAGCGAAGACCGGCCCTGCTCGCGGGTGCGGCCGCCGGACTAGCGGCTGCCTTTAATACGCCGCTCTCTGCCATCACTTTCGTTTTGGAAGAGATCATGGAGGATCTGAACAGTACCCGCTACCTTGCGCCGGTTTTGATCGCCTCGGTCACTTCCACGTTCGTGGCTCACCTCTTTCTCGGGGATAACCCGGCTTTTGTGATTCCGGAGACAGCGCGATTTTCCTGGAAGCTTTACCTTTTAATCGTTCCGGTCGCCGCGTTGTCTGGCCTGATTGGTGTCATCTTTCAGAAAGGAGCTCTGATCTGGCGAGACCAGATCAAGAATTACCGGCGAATCCCGTTGGCGTTCAGGCCGGCCATAGGCGCTTTTATCAACTGGATCTGCGGAATCGCAGTTTTTCTGGCCATCGCGCACATCGGCGTATTCGGCCTTGGCTATAACGATCTCCAAAGTATGCTGGCGGGTCACATCACTGGGACCCAAGCGGTCATCCTGGTGGTCGCTAAACTGGCAGCCACCATCGCCGTGTATGCCTGGGGCGGAGCCGGGGGCATTTTTTCACCAACCTTATTCTTTGGAGCAGCTGCAGGTTTAGCCTTAAGCCAGCTTTTCTCATTAGCCACCAACTTGCCGCCGAACGAGCAACTCGCGCTTACGGTTGCCGGCATGAGCGCTTGCCTCGGCGCGGTGGTTCGCGCGCCGATCACCTCAATATTGATCGTGTTTGAGATGACCCATCAGTTCGCTTTTGTGCCCCTCTTGATGATCGGCGCTTTGGCCAGCCAGGCAGTCAGCCGAGCGTTTTGCCGTACGAATTTCTATAGCGAGATCCTGGAGCGCGACGGAATCGATCTGGATCAACATATTCCCATAAAATCCTGGGCTGCCCTTCAAAAACGACCGATAGGAACGATTGCCACGTTCAAGCCAATAACCGTCGACACGACCGCTCGGGAAGAGCTCCTTCCTATCGTCGAAGAACATCCTTACCGGTTCTTTCCGCTCGTCCGGGGAAACAAATTAGAAGGTTTGATTTCGAGAGAGTCAGTTCTTGAGACCTCTCAAGAAAACATAGCCCCGCAACCGGCCAGCACAGCTTCACCAAATACCGCCGTAAAAGAAGCGGTCAATCGGATGGTCACAGAGTCGGCGGATCTTCTAGTTTTAGTGGCGGAACAAGAGGGCCCTCCGATAGGGATCGTAACACTACATGATGTTCTGCGAGCTCAGGCCCAGATAACGGACCAGTTTTAGCGCCGAGACCAGTGGTGGGGCGAGGCTCCCGAAAGACCCTCGATTCTCGCTAACCTGCCGGTGCTTCGCCTTTAAAACGTATAGCCAGTCCTAAAAGCACGCCGAGCCGGTGGCACGGCGGTAGACCACGGCTCGGCGCGCTTAGTGGCCTAGCAATGTTGCTAATCAGGGGGCCATCGGATTCTTCGGTGGACCGATCCGGCCATTCGGGAGCCTCGCCTACCAAGGACCTGGCGATCTCGGCGCTCCCGGCGTTGACGGCGCTACCCCGGTTGTCCATGTTCATCCACTATGAGGGAGCCAGTTCCACAAGATTTCGGTTCGGACTTTCTTTGGGGAACATCGACCGCCGCCTATCAGATCGAGGGGGCGATAAACGAGGGCGGCCGCGCGCCCAGCATTTGGGATGTTTTTTGCCAACAAACCGGCAAAATATCGAACGGGGATACTGGGGCGGTGGCCTGCGACCACTATCATCTGTACCGCGAGGATATCGCGCTTATGAAGGAGCTAGGGCAGGATGTGTACCGCTTTTCAGTCGCTTGGCCGCGGATCTTCCCACCCGGCAAAGGCAAATTGAATAGCGCCGGGATAGATTTCTACCAGCGCCTGGTCGACGAAATAGTCGCAAATGGAATCGAGCCGTGGCTCTGTTTCTATCACTGGGATTTGCCGCAGGCACTACAAGAGCTGGGCGGTTGGACCAACCGAGATACGGCTGGATGGTACACGGACTACGCCATCGCCGTAGCGGAGAAACTCGGCGATAGGGTTGGTCACTTCGTCATGCTGAACGAACCGATGGTTTCCTCCTACTTGGGACACTTTCTCGGCGTGCACGCACCAGGAATGAAGTCAAAAGAAGCATTCCTATCAGCCATCCATCACCTCAACCTTGCTGCCGGTCAGGGACTAACCGCGCTGCGCACTCAAGGCGGTGATTGGCAGCTCGGGACGGTCGTCAACATGGGCTTAGCACCCAAGATCGCAGGCGCCGATCTAGAAGCTGCCAAACTGCATGATGAAATTCTTTTCTGGCCATTTCTCGATCCCCTCCTGTTGGGGCGTTACCCGGAATCGCTGGATCCATTGATCGCCCCGTACGTCCGAGAGGGAGACCTGCAGTTGATCCAGCATCCAGTCGACTTCATCGGAGTTAATTACTATTTCCCGGAGCGAGTAGTTAAAGACAGCAAAGCTCCATTCGGTTTTCTGGAGATTCCGCCACCGGACAAGGTCCCAAAGACAGCAATGGGTTGGGAGATTCGTCCTGCCAGCTTCACTGACACCTTGATAGCGATCAAAGAACGTTACTTGAAACTTCCACCGATTTATATCACTGAAAACGGGGCCGCGTTCGTGGACACGGTCGACTCCGACGGATCAATCAACGATCGCGAACGAACGGAGTATATCCAGGAGCATCTCTCCGCCGTAGCTGAAGCTCGAACCGCAGGGGTTGATATCCGCGGTTATTTCGTGTGGTCGCTGCTGGACAACTTCGAATGGGCGTACGGCTACAATCAAAGATTTGGTTTAGTGCACGTGAATTACGCCACTCAGCAAAGAACGCGGAAGGCTTCGTTTGGTTGGTATCAGCAGTTTATACGGGCCGCGAAAGGGAGCTGAGGGAAGCTGCGTTGGTGGGGCGAGGCTCCCGAAAGATCAAGCGGTGTTACCAGCGTTGGCCGTAATTCGACGCCGTAGATTAATATTAGGCTGAAAACCGCGCCGAGCCGCGACGCGTCGTGTCCTGCACGTAACCGCGGTTGTTCAGTAGATCCAAACCGTAAATGATGGCATATGAGGGGAACGGCTCGGCACGCAGTTCGGCCTAGCATAGCCACGTGGCACCGAGACGGGTTAATGCCCTGGATGAATCCAGGGTCTTTCGGGAGCCTCGCCCCACCAGCTTTCCCGCCTTTTTTTCTTTTCGTGGGCCGAAAGATCGACTAACTAGGCCGCAAACCGCATGACTGAAAGAAAAATCTCCGGGCTCACCGCGACTAATATCGTCGTCGCCAACATGATAGGCACCGGCGTGTTCGTCAGTCTCGGGTTTCAGGTAATCTCGATTCATTCCGATTTTGCCATCATGGCGCTCTGGATTATCGGAGGGCTGCTCTCGTTATGCGGCGCCCTTTGTTACGCGGAATTAGCCGTGGCGCTCCCCCGCTTAGGAGGCGAATACAACTTTCTTTCGCGCATTTACCATCCCGCGCTTGGCTTCATGGCCGGCTGGATATCCATCAGCATCGGGTTCCCCGCTCCCATTGCGATATCCGCTATGGCTTTCGGAAATTATTTCCAGGCTGTAACTCCCTCGGTCTCGCCCTTAATCCTCTCTTTGGTATTGGTTTGGGGTGTCGCCGTTATACTTCTGGTGGGAATTCGTACCGGAGAACGCTTCCAGAATCTTTCCACGATACTTAAAATTGGCCTGATCATCTGTTTGATCGGGGCCGGTATTTTCTTTCAACAAAAACAGCCGTTCCACCCCGTGCCTCATCCGGACGACTTGTCCACCATGCTGTCGGGCCCATTTGCGGTAAGCCTGGTTTACGTGATGTACTCTTACTCCGGCTGGAACGGCGCCTCGTATTTGACCGCAGAAGTGCGGAACCCGGAGAAGAATATCCCCTGGGCACTCTTTATCGGCACAGTCATCGTGATGGTTCTCTACGTCCTGTTGAATTGGGTTTTCCTCATCAGCGCGCCAGCGGCGGAAATCGCGGGCAAACCCACAGTCGCTATGGTCTCCGGGCAGCACATTTTCGGCGGGCCCGGCGGGGCATTGACCAGCCTTCTGATTAGTTTCGGTTTGATCGCGAATGTCAGTGCCATGAGCTGGATCGGATCGCGAGTGACCAAGTCAATGGCCGATGACTTTTCGAGACTTGCGTTCTTTGGCCGGGTTAATCAACACGGGACGCCATACGTCGCGATGATCTTGCAAGCGCTTGTTGTAACCTTATTGATTCTTACCGGCAGCTTTGAAGCGGTGCTGGTCTACACCCAATTCGCCCTACTGCTTTCTTCATTCCTAGCGGTACTCGGACTCATCGTGTTGCGGTTCACTCAACCCGGATTAGCACGTCCCTACCGTGTTTGGGGTTATCCGGTCACTCCGCTGATTTTCCTAATAGTAACGCTGTCCATGATGCTATACACGGTACAGCAAAGGACTCTCGAATCGTTGCTTGGACTGCTAACCGCCCTTGTCGGTCTTGGGATCTACTTCATTGTGCGCCCGAGCCAAGGATCGCTTTCAGCCCGTTGACCAATTGGTACAGGGCAACCGATCACGCCGAAAAATATGATCCTGAGATACAAAAGGAGCTGGTTACTTAACGTCGTACTCTTATTAGCGGCGTGCACCGGACTGCACGCGCAAATGCAGGAACCAACCCCGGAAGTTTCACCGGCCGACCAGGCACCGGCGCCGATGCCTTTAGAGTCGCCGGTACCGCAAGCGTCGCTCACGCCGGTGCAGCCGGTTGAGGTCCCCAGCAATCCAATCTCGGACGCAGCTCGTTTTCTAGCTGGCCTGCCGGTAGCTGACAACTCGACGCTGGCCGGACTGACGCACACCGCGCGTTGGCAGGCGCATGCCACCGCCATGAATTCCGCGTTCGCGACACTCAATAGCCGGCAGCTCAGCAATATTCGAGTCTGGCGCTCAGACTTCTTGGCCCCTGTATCCGCCGGAGCAAAGACTTGTGTCTATTACTTTGGCGGCCCCGATTTCCTTTATGCTGATGCGTTTTTCCCGGACTGTACCACCTACATTCTGGTCGGGTTAGAGTCAGTCGATGCGTTACCGGATCTCCGCACTGTCCCGTCGGCCGCCCTTGACTATACCCTTGAAAATATCCAGATCTCACTAAACACGATTCTGCAGTTCAGCTTTTTCAAAACCAAAGATATGCGGGAAGACTTTGGTCGCGGAGAACTGAAGGGCGTTCTACCGATTCTATTCGTGTTTCTTGCTCGGACCGGAAAAGTGATCCAGTCGGTCGAATATGTCTCCCTGGACCGCGGAGGACAGCTAACCAAGCCGGGTGGGTCACCCCATGGAGTGAAGGTTTCATTCATGGATCCGGCGACCGGCGCTCAAAAGACGCTCTACTTCTTCAGCACCGATCTTTCCGACGACGGGTTGAAAAGCAATCCCGCCGTTCTTCGATTCACGGAACAGCAAGGGCAAGCGAACTGTTTTCTGAAAGCCGCATCGTATCTGATGCACGAAGGGCATTTCGGTACGGTTCGCTCTTTTCTGTTGGGTAACAGCCTCACCATTGTGCAAGATGACTCCGGTATTCCGATTAAATACCTCTCGCCGGAGAAATGGACTCTGAGATTTTTCGGCAGCTACACGGCGCCAATCAACCTGTTCAAACAATTTTACCAGGCGGACTTACGCCAGCTCTACGAAACCAGCTCGCCGAAGACGCTGACCTTCAGCTTCGGTTACCAATGGAATCGGCGCAATTCGTCCCTGATCCTCGCGGTTAGGAGATAGGGTGCAGGGCCCGGTAGGGCGAAAATCTCGGCGCGCCCAGAGCGGGAACCGGCGCCCATAGCGGGGAGCCGCTTTGCAATGTGGTCCGCGTTGAGCCCCTATTCATCAAGCTTAGCGTTTGCTAGAGTGAAGCGTGTTGGCAGGCGGCTCCCGCGAACGGCTGCTGATGTCGCCACAGCCAGGGTTGTGTCTTCAAATGATTCGAACGCTCAAACCTCACGCCGCCAATTCGCGCTTGGAAACGTTCGCGGGAGCCGCCTGCTACACCACTCTGGGTAGCGCCATGTTTTGTCGCGCGATCAGGTCAGGTGTCTATCAAAAGTCAAAAGCGGCTCCCCTCCAGGCGCTGGGTCTTTTCACCTACCTTGGCAAACCCATCTCCTTAGTTTGTCACCCTCTCCACGAGCTCGTTCTGTAGCTTCGCCATCTCCCGAAAACCTTCTTCCGAATGATCGTCGTATCCGGCGAGGTGCAGCAATCCGTGTGCAATGTAAACGCGCAGCTCTCGCGAGAGGTCGCTCTCGTAGTCTATTGCTTGTCTGACTGCGGTTTCCACGCTGATCAAAATCTCGCCATGCTGAAAGGTGATTACATCCGTCGCACCGGCGATGCCCATGAACTGCTCATGAATCGCGGAGATTTTCCGATCCGAGACCAGAACGACCAAGATCTCTTCCGGGATCGGGTTTCGCGCGACGCTTAACACGTGCGGCACCAGCGTCTGAGCGAAAGTGCCGAGGTCGCTAACGGGCAAACGGTACTTCCGCTGACGATTCAGTACCTTGAGCTGCATCTCTCGTGCAAACTACGCTCCGAGGCTCGCGTCAGATGTCGCTCCTACGGAGCTGTACCCATTGTGATGTCGCAAGGCTATAAAGATGTGACTCCTACGGAGCCGCTTCTCAACGTACTCACGCCGCCGTGGCGGGCGGAAGGTTCTTGAGGCGACGAGCTTCGCCTTCAGCGTGTTCTTCGTCTTTAGGATACTTGATCCGCGTATGCAGCATGTTTTGGATCGTATACCGGAACGTCTCGGAGATCGTCCTGATCTCGCGAAGGGTCAGATCACATTCGTCCAACTGACCTTCAGCGATTCGCTTGTTAACAATCTCGTTGATAAGTTGCTCGATCTTTTGCGGGGTCGGTTTGTCCAAACTCCGGGAGGCGCTTTCCACCGAATCGGCCAGGCTGATAATTCCGCACTCCTTAAACTGCGGTTTCGGGCCGCTATAACGGAAGCTCTCCTCACGAACTTCTGGGATATCTTCCACCCGCATGTTCATGATCTTGCCGCCTTCCCGAGCGTCCTGCTGCTGTTGGAGGGCGCGTTTGTAGAAATAACTGACTAGCGATGTGCCGTGATGCTGCTGGATCACATCAACGATGCGCTGGTTTAAACCGTACTTCAGTGCCAGATCGACTCCTTCTTTCACGTGGGCAATGATAATCAACGCGCTCATCGTGGGCGCCAGATCGTCATGAGGATTTTCGTCACCGACAATGTTTTCTGAAAAGTAATTCGGTTTTACCAGCTTGCCGATGTCGTGAAAATAGGAGCAGGCGCGGCACATCGTGCCGTTCGCACCGACGCGGTTCGCTGCGGCTTCAGCCAAATCGGCAACCACATCACTGTGATGCCATGTTCCAGGCGCTTCCAGACTCAAACGCAATAACAGCGGATGATTCCGGTCCGCCATCTCAATCCACGACATATCCGTGGTGATCTGAAAGAGCGTTTCGATTAAGGGCAGCGCGCCGCCGACGACCATGGCGGTGATAACACTGGTGAAAATGGCCGCCGCCGATTGTTCGCCAAACCGGGCCCAATCCAGTTGGTTCAATTGCAACCAAGGAATCGCGATAATGCCAAACGAAAGTGCCAGGACCCAAGTGGCTAATCCAACATAGAGGCCGGCCCGTAATAAGCGACTGCGCCGGCGTACCGAGATGGTGACAAAGACAGCGATAAAGCCGCTGATAAGAGACATCACCAGCAAAAAAGCGTCGACTCCCCGGATAAGCAGCGAGCTCCAGAGACTGACAAAGACCGCCGCGTACAGTCCATAATTTTTCCCTAACAAGACGCACAAGACCAGCGGCGCCAGCGCGTAAGGGATCACTAAGACTCCGAACTCAGGCGGTAACCCACCCCGAGGGTCGCTGCAGAAAACCATGATCAGCTTCGCCGCGCAAAGGTGGAACAGCATGGTTCCAAAGACCAACCCGACCCGGGAGTTCTTCTGAAAAGTCTCAGGGAAGTTGATCCAGAGTTGCGCTACCGCCGTCAAAAAAACCAGGAAGCCGATCAGGAAAAACTTAGCGGGCTCCTGGTTTAAACTGGAAAAAATGAGAAGCGCTAAAACGAGAACAAAAAGTCCCAGGATGCTTGCCTTGAGCCAAGGGTTCGTGTCGAGCTTGCGCATCCACTCTTTCTGCGTCGGTTTCCGACGCTGCTTCGAGCACGCTAGTCCCTTCTTTATCAAGCGTTTACGATCAATTGAGCCAAACATACGTTGCGTCTCTTCCTTCTGTGCCCTTATTTCCCAGGCCGTTGCTGAACGTTCCTGGGAGCTTCCCGGTGTGTCCGGTAAGCTTGGATAATCGATTGAACCAGCGGATGTCGAACGACATCTCGCTCGGTGAATTCGACAAATTGTATATCCGTTACGTTTCTAAGAGCGTGCATCGCCTCGATTAAGCCCGACGCTTTATTGGGCGGAAGATCGATCTGAGTGTAGTCCCCAGTCACAACACACTTGGAGTCCATTCCCAAGCGCGTTAGAAACATGAACATCTGCTCAGCCGTCGTATTTTGGGCCTCATCTAAGATTACGAAGGCGTTATTGAGAGTGCGTCCGCGCATGTACGCTAGAGGCGCAATTTCAATAACGCCCCGATCCATGAATTTCTGAATCTCCTCCCCAGAAATCATATCATACAATGCATCATATAGGGGACGCAAATAGGGAAAGATCTTTTCCTGGAGGTCTCCTGGAAGGAATCCCAAGGCTTCCCCTGCCTCCACAGCCGGACGCGTCAAAATGACCCGCTTCACCAGCTCCCGCTTCAATGCGTCTACCGCCATCGCCATCGCTAGGTACGTTTTCCCGGTACCGGCTGGTCCTATCCCAAACACTAAATCTTTGGATTGGATGGCTTGAACATAGGCTAACTGTTGCCCCGATTTTGGGCTGATCGGGGTGCGCCGATTCGAGCTCAACAGTTGGACGCCGGCTAAGTGACCCAAAGGTTGAGGCTGCTTACCGCTCACCGAATCCAATGCGTACTGGAATTCGTGTCTTTGAATCTGCATTCCCCGTTGGCGCGCTTGCTCAAGTTGGTCAAATACCTGACGCGCCTTATTGATATTGTCGCGCTCACCCTCTAGACGGAGCCAGCCGTCCCTGGTGGTAACTTTGACACGCAGCTTCTCTTCCAGCGATTGCAACAATTTCAGATCGTTCGCGTACAGATTCTGTAGCGCTCGCCCATTCTCAAACTGAAGCGTCTCAGATTCTACCATGCAGAAGCCAAGTCACCGTTTAGCTGAAGGGGGTCATCATGGAACCGAGGAAACTGGTTACTGAATAAATAATGGCCAGCGTCAAGCGGGTTGCGGGCAACTATCGTCTCCTGGGTAAGTCTCGCAAGTTTATTTGTAGCCGTAAACCATGGCCCAATGGGTCCGCTCGACAGGCGAACTCAATATCTCAACGATGACGTAGTACGTACCCGTGGCCGGAGCAACTACATGGGCGCCCGCCGATCGTCCGTGCTGCCAAGAATCATTCTCCACCAGTCTCCCATGGTTGTCGTAGACATGGATAGAGATCTTGGCCGAGTCGTTGTCGGTCCCTGTGCAGAACCAATAGTCATTCCCTTTAAACAGAGTATGCGTGATGGCTTGCTGCTGTTTTACACCGAGGTCGCCGCCCCACTGATCGTCTCGGACGAGATAGCCCTGTTTCACGTACGGACTAATCGCTTCGGTAGCCCGTGCGATGGCGTCATCCACCGAAGCTAGGCATTTCCCGCCTAACGCCAACAAAGTGACTGCAATGATCAATCGTCTCACAAAACGCGCCCTAAGCATTCGAATTGATCGCCTTAACCATGTCGCTGGTTATCTCATGAATCCTCTTGATCGAGGCAGGCGAGATCTTCTGGCTTATCAAAGGCGAGATCTCGTTAAGACTCTTTTGGATCTTGCCGACTAGTTGATTGTTGCGAAGGCGCGGCGGCATTCCGGCTAAGCGCTCTTGAAAGTATTTCAATAGATCCGGTTGATTCAGCAGATCGGCTCCGTCGGGAGTATAACTTTTACCGACGATGGAGGTAAGAACTTCAGTACCCCTTAGCCACCCACCCAGGCTCACCAAATGGGCCAACTGATCATCCCGAAGCTGGATCATTGCGCTCTTAACATCGCTTAGTGCTCCGTCCAATTCGCGCCGGACGCCGACCCAGTCGCCATCATCGGCATTCGTTACGATCGCGTTAGTCCGGCTCAGCACGGTCTTCTCGACGCCAATGGCGCGCGCCAACTCTAAGACATCTCGCCCCATCGCTTTGACTCTCTCCTTGTCGGCTGCCTCAACCGCCACAAAACCCTCGGCCACGACCGAGCCCAGCATCAGAGCAATCTGCGCTCGGGCTCCGCGACTGGTGATATTCGGAGATCGCATTTCACCCCGCCAATCTGGCGTTCCGAGCTTATCCAATACATTGAACACTTCGCTGGGCAACGGGACCACCACATCGTCTAGTTTCGTCGCTGGAAATCGATTAAGATCGATCTGTCTGGGAGGAGCATCCGCAGCTAAAAAATGAGAGAGGGAAACGAGCGTAACCGCCACGAAAAATAGTTGGGTTCTTGTCTTCATTCTCATAAGCATCGCCGGTTCGGTCATTTAAGGGCACCGTAGGCGGCTGGACTCCGCGCTAGCGTGCATTCCCCGGCACACCGCGCCAAGCCTAAAACAAAATTAAGTTTGGGCAAACGAGATTGAGCCGGGCCCCTAATATAAAAATCCGAGAAGACAAATGCCTCGCGCAGAGGACGCGAAGGACGCAGAGATAATCGGAATCGCGCCAAAGAAGCAAGATCCCGAATGTTTGTGCGAGATAACGCGGTGCGCATACGTAGCTCCGTAGGAGCGAAACCTTTATAGCTCAAGACGAAAAAAACGCGGCGAGCTCCGTAGGAGCGACATCCAATTGGAACGTTGGTCAGCTTCACATCCATGCGCTTTGATGCCGCTCCTAACGGAGCTAATTACGTGTAAATTGGCGTTGCTATAAAGATTCCGCTCCTACGGAGCTGTTCCTCTGCGGCCTCCGCGTCCTCTGCGCGAGGCTTTTTGTCTTTCGTGCAGCTGCCTCCTCACCGGGCTTGCTTTTTTGAAAAGATCCTCTCTTCTTTACCTCCGCGTCGGCTGCGACCTGCGCGCGAGGCTCTTAGGTTCGCGTGGTCGTAGCACGGCCATGTACCTGCTCTATGCAACCCGAGAGATTTGATCAAATCGCCGCTGAATTTCCAAAAAAGCGATTGCTGGTGATCGGGGATGTCATGCTGGATGGGTATGTTTGGGGTCGTGTTTCCAGGATCTCCCCCGAAGCGCCCGTGCCGGTCGTAGAAGTCTTGCGCGAATCATTCTTCCCGGGCGGCGCCGCCAATGTGGCGCGAAATGTCCGTGAATGCGGCGCCGAAGTTTACGTGATGGGACTGGTCGGGAAAGACTCAACCGCGGACAGACTCCGATCCATTCTTGAAAACGGCGGCATTCGATTGGAAACCCTGGCTGTTGAGTCCGGCTTCCAAACGATCGTCAAAACCCGGATTATTGCGCGGCAACAACAATTAGTTCGTGTCGATCACGAACGGCCTCATACCGTCGCGCCTGCCAGCTTGGAGCGATGCCTGGCACAAATCGAAGAAATGCTGCCTGAACTAGACGGTATTATTTTTGAGGACTACGGCAAAGGGTTCGTCGTTCAATCCTTCGTGGACGAGGTCACACGGGTGGCTCGAGCCGCCGGTAAAGTGGTTACGGCAGATCCTAATCCCCGAAGCCAAATTGAATGGAAGCATATGACCGCCGTCAAACCGAACCGAGGCGAAGCCTTTGCCGCGGCAAACGTTCCTTGGCAAGAACCGGAGGCCGAACCCGAGAAGGACCGTAATCTCCTCGAAATCGGTAAGCGGCTGATGCAGAGATGGGAGCCAGATGAACTTTTGATCACGCTGGGAGAGCAAGGAATGATGCTCTTCGCCAGGGGCGAAGAACCGCATCACATTCCACCGCGGGCACGGGAAATCTATGATTTGTCGGGCGCCGGAGACACGGCAATCGCGCTCTTTACCTTGGCATTGGTCTGCGGAGCAACCCCGCTGGAGGCAGCGGAGCTGTCCAACCACGCTAGCGGGGTGGTTGTAGCCAAGTTAGGGACGGCCACGGTGACCCCGACAGAACTCCGCGAAAGCTTGACTTTCGCCCAATTGCGTTGAAGTCCGGACGACCTAAAGCGGTTTTCTTGGATCGGGACGGCACCCTCATGGTGGACCGGGGCTATCCCGCAAAACCGGAACAAGTTCAGCTGCTTGCGGGCGTAAAAGAAAGCCTGACTTCACTGCGATCGGCCGGCTTTACCCTCGTGATTGTTACCAACCAGAGTGGCATCGGGCGCGGCTTCTTCAGCGAGGCCGATTTTTGGGCAGTGCAAGCCAGGCTCGAAACATTGCTCGGCGGGGATTTGATCAGCACCACCTATTTTTGCCCAGAGCACCCGGACAAAGCTTCGGATCGCCGCAAGCCGAGTCCGGGCATGTTGCTCGAAGCTACCCGCGATTTGGATATAAGCCTCGCAGAGAGTTTTATGATCGGAGACAAAGAGTCCGATATCGAGGCGGGATTAAACGCCGGGGTTAAGGCTTGTATCTGGATCAACGAGGCACCCAACAGGACGTTCACAAATCGGGGCGACGTGATAGTTGTGCCGGATTTCAAATCAGCGGCCGATTGGGTTTTGAGTTGTCCCGAAGGGACGTAATCTGGCATTTGTCATCTGTCATCAGTTCCGGCGCTTGCCGGACAATTCTCCCCCCGTATTTCCTCCACACCAAGCTTGTCTTTGCCGCTGGTGTCGATTACAAGTGCTAGTCCATGAGCAGGGTCGCCGCCATCATCCCAGCACGCTGGGGGTCGACCCGCTTCCCCGGTAAGGCGCTACACGGGATCGCCGGTAAACCTTTGATCCAACACGTTTGGCAACGCTGCCTGGAAGCAAACATCTTTGACCGGATCATTGTCGCTACGGACGACATGAGAATCATGGAGACGGCGTTTCAGTTCGGGGCGGAAGTTGCTTTGACTTCGCCGGAACACACCAGCGGCACCGATCGGATCGCAGAGGTGGCGAAAAAATTGAAGCGAACCTCGATCTTCTTCAATGTCCAAGGCGACGAACCGCTGATCGACCCGCGATTGCTGCGGAAGTTGGTGAAAAAATTTCAGCAAAGCGAGAAATCGGATCTAATCACTGCCGCCTGTCCGATTCACCCCAAGGAGGCTTCGAACGAGCACACCGTTAAGGTCGTCACTGACCGTTCCGGGAACGCACTTTTCTTTTCGCGGAGTCCGATCCCTTTTGTTCGAAACGGCGCCGAGGCTCAACACCTGAAGCATCTCGGCGTGTATGGATTTCGCAGGAAAGCACTGTTTGAATTTGTCCGGCTAAAGCCCTCTCCGCTCGAGTCGGCAGAACAGCTCGAACAGTTGCGCGCTTTGGAAAACGGGATGACAATCCGGGTCGTTGTGTCCGAGACGAACACGATCGATGTGAACACGCCTGAGGATGCCAGAGCGGTTGAACAACAGATTTTAGGAGGAAATGGAGGAGCCCGACATTTGAGCTAGCCGGCTAGGACCGGTGACGGCAACGCTGCTCTCGATGGGTCCTGTAGAAGAATTAAATGAAATATATTTTCGTGACTGGGGGCGTAGTCAGCTCCCTTGGTAAAGGATTAGCGGCGGCAGCCCTGGGAACATTGCTCGAACGCCGTGGGCTTAGAGTCACTCTCCAAAAATTCGATCCCTATCTCAACGTCGACCCCGGCACCCTGAGCCCGTTCCAACACGGGGAAGTTTACGTACTAAGCGACGGCGCGGAAACTGACCTAGATCTAGGTCACTACGAGCGATTCACGAGCTGCGTACTAACGCGGTCCAATAACGTCACCAGCGGACAGGTTTACGAGACCGTCCTGGCCAAGGAACGTCGAGGTGATTACTTGGGCAAAACCGTTCAGGTAATTCCGCACGTCACTGACGAAATAAAAGGCCGTATCGTTCGCAACGCTGAGGCTCAGCCAAGCGATGTGATTATCACGGAGATTGGCGGAACCACCGGTGACATTGAAGGTCTACCTTTCCTCGAAGCGATCCGCCAATTTCAACTGGAGGCCGGCACGGAAAACGTGGTGATCATGCATGTCACGCTGATCCCCTACATCAAGGCGGCGGGGGAGCTCAAAACCAAGCCGTCCCAACAAAGCATCGCGAAGCTCCGCGAAATCGGGTTGCAACCCCAAGTATTGCTTTGCCGGACGGAATGGCCGTTGGACCTCGAGATCCGACAGAAGTTGGCGATGTATTGCAATGTTCCACTCCCCGCCGTCGTGGAAGTCCGGGATGTTGCCCACACCATCTACGAGTTGCCCCTTACCCTCCAGGAAGAAAAACTGGATGAGACCGTGTGTCGCGCCCTCCGTTTAGAGACTCCACAGGCCGACATGACTGACTGGCGCAGATTTGTAGAAAGGGTCGTGCAGCCGCGCAAGCATCTTAAGGTGGCAGTCGTTGGCAAATATATCGATTTACAGGACGCTTATAAGAGCATTTACGAATCGATGACTCACGCCGGCGCGGCTAATGATTGCGGCGTCGACATCGTCAAAATCGATTCCGAGGACATCGACCACGGAAATGCTGGCGATTTCTTAGGCTCTGTCGCAGGCGTTATTGTACCCGGCGGGTTTGGTGATCGCGGTGTGGAAGGAAAGATCCGCGCCTGTCGCTACGCAAGGGAACATCGCATCCCTTATCTCGGCCTTTGTCTGGGAATGCAGGTTGCCACCATCGAGTTTGCTCGAAACGTCTGTGGGTTGAAAGAAGCGAACAGCACGGAGTTTGACGAAAAAACAGGTGACCCTGTGATCTGTCTGCTAGAGGAACAAAAAGAGGTGCGAAACAAGGGAGCCTCGATGCGCCTCGGCAGTTGGCCAACGCAACTCGTCGCTGGCACGCTCGCCCAACGGACTTATGGAACTGACCAGGCGGTTGAACGGCATCGACACCGGTACGAATTCAACCTCGAATATCGGTCGCTGCTGGAAAAACATGGCTTTGTCATCAGCGGCACCAGTCCCGACGGTCGTTTGGTCGAAATGATCGAGATCAAGGATCATCCCTGGTTTATCGCCTGCCAATTTCATCCTGAGTTCCTGTCGAAACCGAACTCGCCACACCCGTTGTTCAAGGGATTCGTGGCAGCGTGTCTGGCGAACTCCACGTAGGTCGGCTAGGAAGACCGTCCTGTCGCGGGCAGATTTTGCCGCGAAGCGGCCAAACAGAACAGCCCAGGGCTTTAGCCCGGGTTAACCGGTTCGTCAGAGGTGCCCTAAAAGCGGTACCCGATATCATGCGCGATGTAACAACACGCGATGAGCCTAAAAACGTACCTCGGCCGCCACTTTTCCTCCTTCGTCCCACCTTCCCAGAACTACGGCGGACAGGCAGGGCGGGATCCGCGCTACGCTTAACCCAGGGCTAAAACCCTCGGCTGTTCTGTTTAGCCGCTTCGCGGCAAATTCTGAGGCCACGGACGAGCGGGAGCTCGTCCCTACCGCTATTTCGTTTCTTCAAAGAGTTCCCGCCCGATTAACATTCTGCGGATTTCAGATGTGCCGCCCCCGATCTCATAAAGCTTGGCATCACGTAGCAAACGACCGGTTGGGAAATCATTAACATAGCCATTGCCGCCCAATGCTTGAATTGCTTCCAGGGCCATCCAGGTCCCTCGCTCCGCCGCATACAAAACTGCACCCGCCGCATCCTTACGTGTCGTTTTCCCACGGTCACATGCTTTAGCCACGGCATAGACATAGGCACGGGAAGCATTCAGCGTGGTGTACATGTCGGCCAGCTTAGCCTGCATTAATTGGAACTCACCGATTGCTTGGCCAAACTGTTTCCGTTCGTGAAGATAAGGCACCACGATGTCCAAGCAGGCTTGCATAATCCCGAGAGGGCCGCCGGCAAGCAACACCCGCTCGTAATCCAGACCGCTCATCAATACACCCACTCCCCGATTAACCGTACCTAACACGTTCTCTTCCGGTACCTCGCAATCGGTAAAAACCAGCTCGCATGTAGGTGAGCCCCGCATCCCCAGCTTGTCGAGTTTTTGTGCCACCGAAAAACCGGGCATCCCTTTCTCGACTAGAAATGCCGTGATCCCCCGAGAACCAGTATTGGGATCGGTCTTGGCATAGGCAACCAATACATCCGCTTCCGAGCCGTTCGTGATCCACATCTTCGTCCCGTTCAGTACATACCGGTCACCCTTTCGTTCGGCCCGGGTTCGCATACTCACGACGTCTGAGCCGGCGCCGGACTCGCTCATCGCTAAGGCGCCTACATGTTCGCCGCTGACCAATCGCGGCAGGTAGCGTTGCTTTTGTTCGACCGTACCGTTCCGCGCAATCTGGTTTATGCAAAGATTGGAATGGGCGCAGTAAGAAAGTCCGACCGAACCTGAACCACGGCTCACCTCTTCCATTGCCACCACATGAGCCAGGTAACCCATTTGTGATCCGCCATACTTCTCTTCCGCCGTAATTCCATGAAGACCAATTGCACCCATTTGCGGCCACAGATCACGGGGGAATTTGTCTTCGCGGTCGATAGCTTCGGCCCGAGGGGCGATCTCGCGGTCGCAGAACTCGCGCACGGTGTCGCGCAATTGATCGATCTCAAATCCGAGATCGAAATCCAGCGTCGGATAGCTGGTTCTGGTCACATTAGACATGGGCAGTAAGGAGAGGAATGCTCAGGGTACCGCCCGAGCGGTCCAAACACAAGTAGCCGAACAAGCCGAGCGGTAGAGCGACGGACACGGAGTGATGGGGACGCCGGATCTCAAGCGTATCGCGCCATGTTGCGCTAAGCGGTTTCGGCTGGTTATAGTGCTTCTACGAACAACCCCGCATCCCTCCATTAGCCCATCACTCGATTTCTCCCTCACTCCGCTGTCCCTCCCCCCATGAAAGTGCTAGTCCCCATAAAACGAGTCGTCGATTTCACGGTTAAGGTGCGAGTTAAACCTGACGGGTCAGGCGTGGATCTCGATAACGTCAAAATGGCGATGAATCCGTTCGACGAGATTGCGGTTGAAGAAGCAATTCGACTAAAAGAACGCGGGATCGCCACCGAGATAATCGTGGTGTCGCTCGGCCCAGCAGCTTGTCAGGAGACATTGCGAACGGGGCTGGCGATGGGGGCAGACCGCGCGATTCTCGTGGAAACTGATGCCGACCTTGAGCCGTTAACCGTTGCTAAGTTGTTGAGACAAATCATCGCCAAAGAACAACCTCAACTGGTCATTCTGGGGAAACAAGCCATCGATGATGATGCCAATCAAACCGGTCAAATGTTGGCTGCCTTGCTCGACTGGCCGCAAGGCACCTTTGCTTCCAAACTCGAGATAGCGCAGGGCAAAGCAACCGTAACCCGTGAGATCGATGGTGGTCTCGAAACATTGGAGCTCCCTTTGCCGGCCGTCATTACTACCGACCTGCGCTTGAATGAGCCGCGCTACACAGCCCTGCCCAACATCATCAAGGCAAAGAAACGGCCACTCGATAGTCTGAATGTATCCGACCTACAAACAGACATAAGCCCGCGGCTGAAAACGCAAAAAGTCGAAGCTCCACAGCCGAGAAAAGCTGGCATTCGCGTAAACAGCGTAGAAGAACTCGTCACCAAACTGCGAGACGAGGCAAAGGTCATTTAGCGCTTCGCGCATAACCAATAGCCGATAGCCAATAGCCAATGCGAAGCGCATGACAGATTGTTGCAAGGACTAACCTCTCACCTCTCACGTCCCCCACCCCTCCCCATGGCACTCCTTGTTTTGGCTGAACACGACAACGCGACTCTGAAACCTGCGACGCAGAATTCGGTAGCGGCTGCGAGGAAGATCGGCGAAAAGGCCGACACTTCGGAAATTCATGTTTTGGTGATTGGACACCAAGCCGGCCCGGTCGCCGAAGCCGCGGCGCGCATAGAAGGCGTAGCCAAGGTTATCTTGGCAGATGCGGTCGAACTCGGTCCTCAAACGGCGGAGATCTTAACTGCCCAGGTGTTGTTACAGCTCAAGGCGGAGCACTACTCGCATTTGTTGGCGCCGGCTACAACGTACGGAAAGAACCTGTTACCCCGGATCGCCGCCAAGCTGGACGTGCAACAAATTTCCGGGATTATCGATGTGCTTAGCCCCAGCACTTTCTTGCGCCCAATCTATGCCGGTAACGCTTTGGCCACAGTGGAACAGATAGCAGGTGCTATCATCATTTTAACGGTGCTTTCTACCGGCTTCGATGCAAGCCCGATGACTGGGACCAGCGCACCGATCGAATCGGCTAAAGAACTCGGTAAAGACTCGGCCGGCGTCCGATTGGTCGGACGCCAGCTCGCCAACAGCGACAAAATCGAATTGACTGCCGCCAGAGTGGTGGTTTCAGGGGGACGCGGTCTGCAAAAGGCAGAAAATTTCCAACTGCTTGAGGCTCTCGCGACCAAGTTAAATGCGGCCGTGGGTGCCTCTCGAGCCGCTGTGGATGCGGGTTTTGTACCTAACGATTACCAGGTCGGCCAGACGGGTAAGATCGTGGCGCCGGAGCTTTATATTGCAGTGGGGATATCCGGAGCCATTCAGCATCTTGCCGGAATGCGCGATTCGAAGGTGATTGTGGCCATCAACAAAGATCCGGATGCACCAATTTTCCAGGTGGCCGATTATGGCTTAGTGGGAGATGCGCTCGAGATTCTGCCTAAGTTGACGGCCCAATTGTGAGGGTGGTCCCGTGGAGCGCTGCCTTCCCGCAGCCGCGGGACAAGGCCGATCCGCTCGGAACTGGAGCGATGGCTTGTCACCAAGGGCCCTTTCCTTTGGTTGGGCGAGGCTCCCGAACGTCCTGACCGCGTTTTCGAAGCTGTGAAATGAATGCAACCCTTGAACGAGATCAGGGTTTATAGCCGCGCCAAGCCGCTGGGCTAGCGCGTGCCACGTCCCAACGGCTCGGCGGGTCCGCAGCTTCGGTCGCATCACTGTCCCGCTTCTGCCGTCACCGCCGTTGATTGTATTCAGGTCGTTCGGGAGCCTCGCCCCACCAAAACATCGGCGTCGCCGGCTCGACTGAGCTCGCCGAATACCCTACCTTTAGTGGATCCCCCTATGCTGACTCTTCCCGAAAAGGCTCTATTCTTGATTCTGACCGTGATCTCCATCTACTACACCTATCGCGGTTTCCGGCAGATCATCGACATCATCCGCAAAGGGCAGCCCGAGTATTATTCGAGATTCAGCCGACCGGCAGAACGTATACGGGAAGCGTTAGTTCGCACTATCACTCAGATCACCGTCTTCAAGAATAGACCGGTAGTCGCCTTCTTTCATAGCTTCATTTTCTACGGCTTCACTTTTTACGCGCTGGTTAATCTGGCAGATCTCATAGAGGGATTCTTTCCTCCCGGTTGGTTTGCCTGGTTAGGTAATTCACTACTAGGGAACCTGTACCGATTAGGAGCCGATGTCTTTGGTACTCTTGTGCTGATCGGGGTGATCTTTTTTGTCTGGCGGCGTTTTGTGAAGAAGGACGCTGCGCTGGAACGCCTTAACCAAGACGTTTTGCTCCACCCGGACGTTCGCAGCGGCGGCATCCGGTTCGACAGTTTGATCGTCGCCGGTTTCATATTTTTTCATGTCGGCTTCAGGCTCTTTGCAGCCGGCTCATTGCTAGCGGCGAGAGGGCGCGCGGATCATTGGCAACCAACGGCGATGATCATCGCTCACCTGGTCGGCTTTTATCCCAATCGGATCGTGGGATGGCATATCGGCTGGTGGATCTCACTCGGCCTGATTCTCGCTTTCCTACCGTACTTTGTCCGGTCGAAGCACATTCATATTTTCGCAGCCCCCGTTCGCCTCGGGCTGGGTCGCCGCGGTAGCACCGGCGAAAAAGTGGGCAGCGGCGTTTTGGATCCACTCAATTTTGAGGATGAAAACATCGAACAATTTGGAGTGGCACAATTAGAGCAGTTTCGCTTCACCCAGTTGTTCGATCCCTACGCCTGCATTCAATGCAACCGTTGTACGAACGTGTGCCCGGCTCACGTGACGGGCAAAGCGTTGGCGCCGTCGGCCCTCGAGATCAACAAGCGTTATGAACTAAACTCCATCCGCTCGACGCTGGCGGCCGGAGAGCCCAGCCCTCGGCCGGTGATGGAGTTCGCCATAAGTGAGAGCGCCCTATGGGCTTGCACCGCCTGCGGCGCTTGTGTCCACGCCTGTCCCGTGGGCTGCGAACAGTTGTCCGACATCATCGACCTGAGAAGAGACGCGGTGTTGACCAAGGCCCAATTCCCCCAAGAGCTCAACAATACCTTCCGGAACTTGGAACGCGCCGGAAATCCATGGGGTCTGGCGCAAGATGCACGGGAAGATTGGATCGGAAGCGATCTGCAAGTACCAAGGATCTCGCAAAATGCCGGTTTCGAAGTGCTCTATTGGGTTGGCTGTGCAGGCGCCTATGATCCTTCTGCTCAGAAAGTGGCGCGCGCGTTTGCCGCTATCCTCGCGCATGCGAAAGTCGATTTCGCAATCCTAGGTAAGAAAGAAAAATGCACAGGGGATCCAGCTCGAAGAGGTGGAAACGAATATTTGTACTACAACCTGGCGACGGAGAACGTGGAAGCCTTAAATTCGGCGCTAAAAAACGGCGGCACAACTAAGCGAGTGGTTACAACTTGTCCGCATTGTCTCAACGCTCTGGCAAACGATTACCCTCAGTTAGGCGGCAACTATCGGGTTTTGCACCACAGCCAGTTAATCGCAGAGTTAATCCAGGAAGGTCGGCTTCCGGAGATGATTTTGAGCGACAAGATCACCTATCACGATCCCTGTTATCTCGGCCGGCATAACGGGGTGTACGATGCTCCGCGCCGCGTTTTAGGTGGAGGCGACACCGAGTCTCTGGTGGAGATGCCGAGGAACCGGGAGAACAGTTTCTGCTGCGGCGCGGGCGGCGCCCAGTTCTGGAAAGAAGAAGAGCCCGGCACCATGAGGATAGCCGAGAATCGGTTTCGGGAAGCAGAATCGACCGGGGCGAAAGTCGTGGCCGCAGGTTGTCCTTTCTGCAAGTCGATGCTCAGCAGCAGTGAAAGCGCGGGCCACACCGGCGCCCCAGCCGTTCTCGACATTGCCGAATTGGTTATGGAGAATCTGCGCAAAACCAAGCAAAAGCTCGGGCTACCTTGAAGATGCCCGGGTGCTATTGCCATGGCGTCTGGAAACAACTCAGTCTTGCCGGCCTTATACGTGTAACATTTCCGGTGTTCTCACGAATCACCGCCTCCGCTTTAGCCTTCGCTGCTGCCAACAAAATACGCCCGCTTTTTCGACGATCTCGTAGAGGCCCGGCTGTTTGCTTGCTATAAAGATCGCCGTACGCTCGTCGAACGAACGGATTTTATAATTCCAGCTACTACCGTCTTGCCGCAAAAGTTATAGAAATTATGTCAGGGCAATTTCGTGACTGCATTACTCGATAAGGTCGAGCCGATGCTTGTTAGTTAAGGGATTTTCTGCCCCGCAATTATCGTGGCAACCGCGGTGCCGGCGAACGGAATAGCCATAATTCTAGTACCGAAGCCAACTCGTTAGACCAATTATTAACCTGTAGGAGGACCAGGCAGAATTGTTTTTGACACAAGCGGTGCCAGTTGCGTAAAGGTGCGAGCAATTAGTAATAAAAATGCCCTAAAGGCGCGTCTTACGGTCACTTACTGATGCGCCTTAGGTCCGAAAAAAGTGATGGAAGTTAGCCGAGATTATCAGGCTGCTCAGTGCGGTAGCATGCCGTGATCAAGTTTAACGTGAGACCGTAGCTGGGGCACGGGAAGATCACCTAGTCTCGGCAGAGAAGCTTGGTCCTCTCGTCCCAGGTTCGCCGCTCACTGATTCGACAGATCAGAGACACCATCACAGCCAGATAGTTGATCCAAGTCCTATTTTGAAAGGGGACGCCTACGCCTGCAATGTACATCAGTCGCCGACATCATTTACCTTGGTCTAAGGTTCATCCGTTCTCGATGAAAACAGGAATGAGAACAAATCTTCGTGCGGAGAAAATCACGATAATTTTCTGACATGCGCATACTCGGAATCGGTGGTCTAGCTGGGGCGAAATCTTTTCGGCGCTCACATTCGCCAAATCTGGATGAGCGTGAGTATCCAATTTGGGTTGGGCTCGATGCGGCAGCGGCATTGGTGGTGGACGGGGAATTAGCTATCACAGCTAAAGAGGAATCCTTTAACCGTTCTCGGCAAAGTGGGGACTTTCCTGAAAGGTCAATTGAATACTGCCTTTCAACGCTGAAGCTGGTGCCCGAGGACATCGATCTGTTAGTCCACTGTTTCGACTATTCAGATTATGAAGAGCTTTATCTGCGCGATAGACATTCGGTCGAGTTCTACCAGAAAGTGCTATCAAAGGATGCGCTCTTGAAAGAGGTCAGGCAGCGGCTGGCGGGTCTTGCAACTGAGCGTGTTCGCCAGGTTCCAAACCACCTGGCCCATGCAGCTAGCGCCTACCTAACCTCGGGCTGGGATCAGTGCGCTGTGGCCGTAATCGACAGCCAGGGCGACGGCCAAAGCACCACGTGCTATTTGGCGTCAACCAGAGGGTTGACCCAGATTAAGGAGATCGCTGCCTATGATTCGATCGCCGTTTTCTATTCTTTAATTAGCGTGCATCTTGGGTTCAATTGGCATGGAGATGAGTGGCAGTTAATGGACTTAGCTGCTCAGGGGGATCCCAGTCGTTTTCGCTCGTTCTTCGAGCATGCAGTCCAGCTGCGTCCGGACGGCACAATCCTCATCGCACCAATGCGGCTCAATCGAAGATCTGATGACCGGGAGCAGTACCTGGCGACGCGGAGATATCTCCGGGAGTACCTGGGTCCAAAGAGGTTGCCGAATGAGGAGATACAACAGAGACACAAGGACGTGGTAGCGGGATTGCAAGAATGCATGAACGGAGTGGTCCTGCATATTTGCAAACATTTGGCAGAGGCTACCGGACAACACCAGATCGCTTTGACAGGCCAAGCGGCCTCAAATTGTTCTGCATATAGCCACCTCCTCCAGTCTGGAATATTTAGCGAAGTGTATATTCCGACCTCCGCCGGTGATGATGGCGCCGCCATCGGCGCAGCTCTCTATGCGGCCTGGCAAGGCGAAGAAGCCACCAATATACGAATGCCCATCGCTGGCAGTCAGCCCAACTATTCTGTGCGCGAGCTTCACAAAGCCTACAAAGAATTTGCACCGCAGATTGAAGTAAGGCCTTTCGGAACATTCGAGGAAAAATGTCGGAAGACGGCGGCGCTAATCGCGGAAAAGCACATCGTGGCTCGAGACGAGGGACGGCTCGCATTCGGTTCGACTGTCTTCGGCAATCGGAGCATTTTGGCGGACCCGTCTGGTACGGGAATGAGGGAATGGCTCGGAATCTTACTCAAAGAACCAACCGGCTGGAGATCGACAGCAGCGGCGGTCACAGTAGAACAGGCGGATCTCTGGTTTGACCTACCTAGTGGAGTCCAGCTAACCGGCTGCATCATGACTCTACCAGCGAAGGAGCTGGCTCTCAAAGAGCTCGCGTCGGTAATCCAGGAAGATGGAACGGCGCGAATTCAAGTTATCGATGGGCGAGATCATCCGGAGCTTCATCGAATTCTAGTGGAGCTTGGGAAGTTAACCGGACGTGAGGTTGCCCTAGTGAGCAGCTTCAATGTCGCAGAACGTCCGCTGGTAGACTCTCCTAGGCAGGCGCTGGAAGTGGTACTCGAAACCGGCATCGAATATTTGATTCTAGATAATTGCCTAATCCGGAATAGGCGGGCGCTAATCCAGGCGCCGCCGGTGGAAGATTCGAATATCTTATCTCACGAAGCGAATCTGGCGGCACACGCGTAACGCCGGGCTTTAAGGTAGTTCCCAGGCAATCCAATCACTTCCGACTCGGCCGAGCCGGATCAATGTGAGCCTATCTCCCAGGCAGCCAAAAGCTCTCGGCGCTGGCATCCCCTTCCGTTCCTAAAGGGCCTATCGGACTCTCGCGGACGGATTCAAGCACTTAGTCGGGGACAGGTCACTAACGGATTTGCGCTGCCACGCAGATTTTGCCCGCTTGCCTTCGTTAGGTCATATTTGCGGCAGGTCCTCATAATTCCCCTGCCAGAGATATGATTACTTACGAAGCACCGCTCGATGAGATGCAATTCGTGATCCGCGAACTTGCTGGACTCGACACCCTTACAGCTCTTCCGGAGTGGCGGGATATCGACGCCGAAACGGTCAACGCGGTTCTACAGGAAGCCAGTCGCTTTGCCAGCGAAGTTCTGGCCCCGCTTAATCAGACGGGTGACCAGAGGGGGGTTATCTGCAAAGACAATCACGTCATTACCGCACCGGGCTTTCGCGAGGCTTACCGGCAGTACGTCGCCAGCGGATGGAGTCGCTTGGGATTCGATGAGGAATATGGTGGGCAATCTATGCCCAGCCTGGTCGGAGCGGCGGTGCAAGAGATGTGGAAGTCAGCTAACCTGGCATTCTCAGCTTGCTTCCAACTAACCCAGGGCGCGGCAGAGGCAATCTTTCTACGCAGTACCGAAGAACAAAAGAAGAAATATCTACCGGCCATAATCGAAGGCAGATGGACCGGTACGATGAATTTGACCGAGCCACAGGCGGGTTCAGATCTAGCCGCGGTCAGAACCCGAGCGGTCCGGCAAGAGGATGGTTCCTATCGGCTCTTTGGTCAGAAGATTTTCATTACCTACGGTGAACATGATCTGACAGAAAACATTATCCATCTGGTGTTGGCGCGTACACCGGATGCTCCCCCGGGAGTTAAAGGGATCTCGTTATTTATTGTCCCAAAATTTCTGGTTAATGACGACGGCACTTTGGGATCGCGCAATGATGCGTTCTGCCTTTCCGTGGAGCATAAGCTAGGCATTCACGGCAGTCCTACCTGTGTGTTGTCCTACGGCGATCAAGGAGGCGCTGTCGGCTATCTGATCGGCGAAGAGAATCGCGGCCTCGAATACATGTTCACGATGATGAACGTGGCCCGGATATCGGTTGGTCTGGAAGGGGTTGGCATTGGGGAACGGGCGTATCAACAGGCGCGAGAATACGCCAGAACGCGAATTCAGGGACGTGATGTCTCCGGCAGCGGCGGGTCGGTTCCGATCATTCGGCATCCGGATGTGCGGCGAATGCTGCTCCTGATGAAAGCACAGACTGAGGCGACTCGGGCGCTCGCTTATGTTGTGGTTACCGCCCGCGATCTAGCGAGCCATCACCCTGACGAACAGAGCCGGCAACGCAATCAAGCGTTCGTCGAACTGATGACCCCAGTTGTGAAAGGTTGGAGCACAGAAACGGGTATCGAAATCGCCTCCCTCGGAATTCAGGTTCACGGAGGGATGGGATACATCGAGGAGACCGGCGCGGCCCAACACTGGCGGGATGCCCGAATCACAACGATCTACGAAGGGACCACTGGGATCCAGGCCAACGATCTGATCGGTCGCAAGATTGCGCGCGATCAGGCAAGAACGATCCGGGCCGTTTTGGAAGAAATACGCGCGTTTGCCAACCAGCTAGAAGGTCCGGACGCTTCGCTGCTCAGTATCAAAAACAACCTGGTGCAAGGCGTTGATGCACTCGCCGCCGCGACGGAATTCATCCTGGCAAATTTCCAGGCCAATCCGCGCAAGGTGATGTTCGGCGCCGTACCGTTCCTCAAACTTTTCGGAATTGTCGCTGGCGGATGGCAACTGGCGCGCGGAGCCAGAATATCGGCGGCTCGCCTAGCCGAGGGAAAAGGTGATCCGGCCTTCTATAAGGCGAAGATCGCCACGGCCCGTTTCTTTGCCGAACACGTGCTCACAACCGCTCCAGGACTAGCACATACTGTGATCCACGGAGGCGATGTCGATGGTCTGCTTTCGGACGACCAAGTGTGATTGTGTCTATCCCGAAGGGATAAAAGGACTAAGCCTGGGGTTTTAACCCCAGGAATAAAGCCAACCCATGAACCCGCCCTGAAAGGGCGGCAGATAGTTTTCAAATCGGGGCAGGCGTTTGGTAGGCCCCAATCTCCCTCTACCGCCCTTTCAGGGCGGGCTGTCATTTATATTGGTTCCCGGGGTTAAAACCCCGGGCTGAGTCCTTTTATCCCTTCGGGATAAGACAAAATCGGCAGATTTCGCAGCGATCCTACTCGACAATCTGAAGAATGGCCACATGGCCGGTTCGAGCGGCAGCTGCGGTTAAGAGATTCCGCATCGCCGTGATGGTATGACCGTTCCGCCCGATCACTTTGCCGACGTCGGAACGGCGCATTTCCACCTTAAAGATAAGCTTTTTCCCCTGCTCTTGCCTGGTTACCAGCACCTCTTCGGGTGCATCCACTAGGTGCTGGATTACGAACTCGAGGAAATTTTCCACAAAACTCGTCGGCCTCGCAGGCGAGGCCGCTCCATTAAGCAGCCGGCACTGCTGGAACCGCGGTCTTCTTGCGAGCCTTCTTGATGATGCTTGCGACCGTCTCGCTGGGTTGAGCGCCGTTCTTTACCCAATATTCCGCACGATCAAGGTTGAGCTCATAGTTCTCACCCCTCTTTCGCGGATCGTAGTTACCAATTACTTCGATGAACTTGCCGTCACGCGGACTTCTTTTATCCGCCACTACCACACGATAAAAGGGGCGATTTTTCGCACCTTCTCGCCTTAATCTGATCGAAACTGCCATATTATCTTCCGCAGAAAAGCGTCCCAAGCTTTCTGCTTATCTTCCAAACGTTCCGGCACCGGGGACTCGGGCCAACATCTTCTTCATCTTTCCGGCGTTTTTCATCAGTTTCCTCATCTGATCAAACTGCCGAAGAAGCGTATTCACTTCGGTAACCGTAGTGCCGCTGCCCCGAGCAATCCTCTGTCTCCGGCGTGCGTTCAGAATATCCGGACGCTTCCGTTCGTCCTTGGTCATCGATAAAACGATGGCCTCTGTCCGCTTCAGCCGCTTACCGTCAACCGAAAAGCCTTTCAAATTACTCATACCGGGCAGCATGCCAAGGATATTTTCCAGGGGCCCCATCTTGCTCAATAACTGGAGCTGAGAGAGAAAATCATTGAAATCAAAGGTGGCCGTCCGGATTTTCTTCTCCAAGCGAGCGGCTTCTTCCTCGTCAATCGCCGCGGCCGCCTTTTCCACGAGGCTGACCACGTCTCCCATACCGAGGATACGTCCGGCCAGACGGTCCGGGTAAAAAGGCTCGAACTGCTCAATTTTCTCGCCCAGACCGGCAAACTTGATCGGACGATGCGTCACTTCACGCATGGAGAGGGCCGCGCCACCGCGAGCGTCGCCGTCCAACTTGGTCAAGATGAGCCCGGTCAACCCGAGCGCCTCGTGAAAATGAGTCGCCACATTTACCGCCTGTTGACCTGTGGCAGCATCGCACACCAATAGGACCTCTTGTGGCTGCAGCAGATCCCGGAGTTTCTTTAGCTCCCCTACCAGCACCTCATCAATTTCCAAGCGCCCGGCAGTATCGTAAATCTGGACGTTGCCGGATTGGGATTCCGACCACTTGATGGCTTGTTGACCGGCTTTCAACAGATCGGTCTGCCCCGCTTCAGGCCGAAAGAACGGTACATCAACTTGCTTGGCTAGAGTCGCCAATTGTTCGATGGCGGCCGGTCTCTGCAAATCGCAGGCGAAGAGCAACGGCGCTTTTCCCTGTTTCTTGAGAAAGTAAGCGAGCTTCGCTGCTGAAGTCGTTTTGCCTGCTCCATGTAACCCCACCATCATGATCCGGGCCGGCGCGTTCAGATCCAGAGGGGCATTGTCTCCCCCGAGCAGCTGGGTCAGCTCGTCATGGAAGATCTTTACGATCTGTTGCCCTGGCGTGATGCTACGCATCACTTCTTGGCCGAGCGACTTTTCCTTTACTCGAGCGATAAAATCCTTCGCTACCTGGAAATGAACATCCGCTTCTAGCAGGGCCAATCGGACCTGCCGCATTGCATCAGTGATGTTAGCCTCTGAAATCGACCCATGACCTCGTAGATCTTTAAAGACGTCCTGGAGTCGATCGGAAAGTTGTGAAAACACGATCTTGGTTCGGTAAAGACGAGCTCCCTTCTCGTCCAAGGTTATGCAGGTACCGGGAGTCTTTTAGTTTGTCGCTACCGGGCCAGCTGAATCCAGGGTAAACACCCATTTCGTTTCTACCCTCTTACCCTTCACTTTAGCGGATAGGACCACGGTGTAGGTTTTCGGTGCCAGCTTTTGGGTAAATTCGTATGAAACTAGTTTAGTTTTCGCGTCGAAATTAGCAGGCACAACCCCATATCCGCTGATCCGCATCTCAACCGAGCCAGGATCAATCTCACCCATAGTAGCGATATTCGCTTTTATCGTCGGCTTTGGATTCGTGATATGCGAGTTGTCCTGCGGCTCAGTCAACATCGAGGCAGCCGCCAATTGCATCTCCTCGGCGCCCGGGGCCCCGGTCTCGCCCCCGAAATCCAGGGCTGACTTGAACACGGCGGGTTTAGAGGAATCGACCGCGTAGCGGCCAACCTGGTCGCGCAACACATTCTGTCCCATGTGTTGACCGTAAACCGTAAACTGAAGGAGGTACCCGGCATCGGTTGCGGTTTTCCGGACGACTTCGTTGTGAAATCCGTACGGGAACGCAAAAGCAACAACCTTGATCGCAAGCTTGTCTTCCAGAATCTGTTTGCACGTATACACCTCATTGTGCAGCCACGACGTATAGTCCTGCCCTCTCGGAGCATGCCGAAGATCGTGGTGCGAAACGGTGTGAGCTTCGATATCAACACCGGCATCTCGCATTTCCTCGAGTTGCGCCCAGGTCATCGATTTGCCGCCCTTCTCTATATAGTCGGTATAGATGAAAAGAGTAAACGGGTAATTAAACTCCTTTAAGATGGGCCAGGCCACGTAGTATTGAGAATTCCACCCATCGTCCAGGGTGATGACCGCACTTTTGGCGGGGATCGACTTCTCGTTGTTTAGCCACCCAAGCAAGTCCTTCATCGAGATCACCGAGATCCCGTTATCTTTGAGCGCTTGCATTTGTGCCCGAAAGTCATTCGGCACAGTCACCAGGTCTTTCGCCTTATCTTCAAAGCGGTGGTAGCAAAATACGATAAAACGCGCGTTTTTGTTTACAGCGGGTTTTGGCGTCGGTGTGGCAGTAGCCGCCACTGCAACGACGCTAGCGGATGGACTAGCGGTAGGTTTTGGCGACCCGCTAACAAGGGAGCGGAGTTCCTGTGCTTTTTTGCATCCGCCAACAAAGACGGGAAGCAATGCTAACAACAAAAAGAAACGACGTGCCATACAAATCAAGCCATAAACTACCATGCGATCCCACTATCTGAAAACCAGATTCGCCGGACAATTTTTGGAGGTGAAGACGAATTATCGTGTGGGTAGTGAAGAGCGCTAAGCTTTACGAGATCGGCGCGGCACATTGGAAATCCGCAACATGTTAATCGGGAGGGAGCTCTTTGAAGAGACGAATAACCTTCGTAGGCCAACAGGACGTATCCTGAAGGGATACAAGGACTCAGCCCGGGGTTTCAACCCCGGGTAAATTCCGCATTTGGCCCCGCCCTGAAAGGGCGGCAGACAATTTGTACCAGAGCGGGTTAACGTTCAGCCGCCGAAACACCTGCTCTAGCGCCCCTTCAGGGCGGGGCTGATTTTTTATCGATACCCGGGGTCAAAACCCCAGGCTGAGTCCTTGCATCCCTTCGGGATGAATATCTGACACTCTCGCTACCCGACCTACGTGGAATTCGCCACGCAGGCGGTCACGAATCCCTTAACAACGGGTGCGGCGAGTTCGGTTTCGACAGGAACTCAGGATGAAATTGGCAGGCGATAAACCAGGGATGATCCTATGGGATCCGCCTTCGCAAAGCCTACGGCACGACGGGCTTTATGGGCACATAGGGCTAATGGGACGGAATAAGTGACAGGTGGTACCGCTGCCCCAACTTGGAGGGGCGAGGCTCCCGAAAGACCGCAAGATTTCAACAGGGGAATCGGCACTTAGCAGCCAAAGTGATGGGTCAGGCCTATAAACGCACCGACTTGTCCGACGTAGCCTTCTGCTCGTAATCTGGAACCAACCATCTGCTGGCGACGTCGGAGCCGCTGCCCAGCGCTATACCGCGGCTCGGCGCGTCTAAAATGTAGCAACGTCCATTGTCAGGCGGATACTAGTCTCTTCGTCGAGACGTTGAGGCCGTTCGGGAGCCTCGCCCCCCTCCCCACACGCCGTTACGTCTTACCGTCTTCGCCTAATCTCAGCTGCTGAAAGGTGCGGTCGATATAACGGAAGTGCTGGCCCAAAGAGCAGAAGCGGGCTAGTTCCGCCTTCGGGATCACATCCACGATCTCTGGGATTTTCTCTAGCTCGGTCAGAAAATCGTCGCTGCCCTGCCATGTCGCCATGGCCGCTTTCTGGACGGCTTCGTAAGCAACTTTTCTGTCCATCCCTCGCCGGGTCAGCTCAAGCAAAATCGCTTGGCTGAAATAAAGCCCTTTCGTCATGGCCAAGTTCTGTTGCATGTGCTCGGGATAAACGACTAACCCGTCCACGATATTGGCGAGGGTTAGCAACATGTAATCAAGCAAGGTGCAGGAATCCGGCAAAATAATCCGTTCCGCGCTGCTATGGCTGATATCCCGCTCGTGCCATAGAGCCACGTTCTCGAGCGCAGCCACGGTGTTTCCCCGCAAGACACGCGCCAAACCGCTGAGCCGTTCGCTTGTGATGGGATTTCTCTTGTGGGGCATCGCCGAGCTCCCTTTTTGACCGGGTTTGAAAAACTCTTCAACCTCAAGCACCTCAGTGCGCTGCAAGTGCCGGAACTCAGTCGCCCAGCGATCAATGCTAGAGGCGACTAACCCTAACGCGGTGGAAAATTCCGCATGTCGGTCTCTTTGAATGACTTGCGTCGAGAGCAAGTCCGGCTTCAGCCCCAATCGCCGGCAGACTTGCTCTTCCACCCTTGGGTCAAGATGGGCATGAGTCCCAACGGCTCCGCTCAGTTTTCCCACAGCAATCGTTTCTCGAGCCTGACGCAGTCGCACTTCGGCACGGCCGAATTCGTCATACATCAGGGCCATCTTCAGCCCAAAAGTGATCGGCTCGGCGTGAATCCCGTGGCTCCGCCCAATCATGGGCGTATACTTGTATTCAAGCGCCTTACGCGCAGCGGATTGCCGCACCGCCTCGACGTCCGCGAGCAAAATATCGCACGATTTTACGAGCTGAATCGCCAGCGTTGTGTCCAGGATGTCCGACGAAGTCAGACCCTGATGAATCCAACGGGCCGCAGGCCCGACGTAGGAGGCAACATTTTCCAGGAACGCGATGACATCGTGGTTCGTCCGTTTTTCGATCTCTTGGATCTCAGGAACCGAAAAATGCGCCTTCGCTCGGATTTCTTCGGCGTCAGCCGAAGGAATGAGTCCCAGCGAAGCCATGGCTTCACAAGCGAGGACTTCGATCTCGAGCCAAATAGAAAACTTCCTCTCGTCCGCCCATAATTCCCGCATTTCTTGACGGGAGTATCTCTCGATCACGCCGAGAGATTACGGGAGGTAAGCCGGAAGCAAAGCGTTTTTTGCAGAGTGCGCGAGCGCCAGTGGGCTAGAAATGCGCCTACATCAGGAAAAACACAGCGGCCTCGCTGCAAGCGAGGCCGCTCATAAAAATAAGAAATATTGAGTAATAATGCCCTAGCGAACTCTAGCGCGAACTTTCCGACCGTTGTTCATAAGCCGGACTTGGCCGGAAGCAAATAGATCTGCAACTGTTGCCACTGTCTCTTCGCTCGTCTTCGAATAAGTACTCACTGCAGCAATCAAATCTCCCAGGCTAAGCGGCCGGGTCGTCACTTTGCGTCTCTTCATTTTTTTCTCCTTATCCTGTTACTTACTCCGTTTTCAATGCGGCCTGCCTGGTGAAGAAGCCCCCAAAAGGCCAGACCCTAACTTTACGTCCGTCGAATTAGACGAGGTATGAGCCTAATTCGTTTAAACTTTGTGAGTTATTTCATCCTTTCACCGCAACTATTTGATTTCGGTTGCATTCAATCCTTGTTTCGCCGAAGACATCGCCCAATAGATTTATGCAGCTGATCACGGGCCTCCTCGATCTCCTTCTTCACTTAGACAAGCATCTCGACGAGCTTGCCGGGCACTTCGGAGGATGGACCTACCTGGTGCTGTTCCTGATCGTTTTCGCCGAGAGCGGCATTATTCTCACCCCTTTTCTCCCAGGAGACGCCCTACTGTTTGCTTTAGGCGCTTTGACCGCTACGACGACGCACTTCGATCTCTTGTTAATCCTTGTGCTTTTAACGATCGCTGCCCTATCCGGGTACTTTTTCAACTATTGGATCGGAGCGAGCATTGGGAGAACCCTGTTCAAAGACCCCAACTCGAAGATTTTTCGCCGCAAATACCTGGAGCAGACCCACGCTTTCTACGAGCGTTACGGCGCTAAAACCATTCTGTTTGCTCGATATTTACCCATCATTCGTACATTCGCCCCCTTTGTCGCAGGCATGGCGACGATGAGTTTTTCGAGATTCGTGCTTTATACGGTAATCGGCGGGGTTGTATGGGTCCTGGTGGTCGTTTTGGCAGGTCACTTTTTTGGTGGTCTCCCCTACGTCCAACACAATTTTTCGGTCGTGATCCTGGCTATAATCGTCGTCTCGCTGATTCCGACGGGCATCGAAATTTTACGAGGGTATCTAGGTCAATCGAAGACCCAAGCGACCGATTGAGAAACGGGGCATCGCTCTTATTCGACCCAGGCAATCGCCACACGAGCTGACAATGACAGCTTAGCTGAAATGTGCTAGTGCCTTAGATCGTGGGGTCCGCCGTTAGGGTCTTTCTGCTCGTCATCCCGATCACCGCGGGTATCGGCTTAGGATGGGCGTGGTTTTCTCACCGATCTTCCGCTCTCCCCGCATTGGCTCGCGCAGACCAAGCGAAAACCCTCCTGTTTCACGCCGGTTCAGAACCGCGGACTCTGGACCCGCAGATGAACCAAGGCGTTCCAGAGAGTAAAATCTTAGGCTGTTTGTTTGAAGGGCTCGTGGTCAATGATCCTCGCGATAATACCAAGCAACTCCCGGCTGCAGCCGAGAGTTGGGAACATAACGATGACCTTTCCCTTTGGACATTTCGTCTCCGTAAAAACGCCCGTTGGTCGAACGGAGATCCGCTCACCGCTCAAGATTTCGTGTTCTCGTATCAACGTGAACTGACGCCCGAAGTCGCCGCGCCTTTCGCTGACTTTCTTTTCGTATTGAAAGGAGCAGAAGCCTTTTTCAAGGGCAAGACCCGCGACTTTTCCACTGTCGGCGTGAAGGCACTCGATCCTTACACCCTTCAGCTCGAACTTAGCGGTCCCACTCCCTACCTGCTCTCATCTTTAACCAACTATTTTTGGTACCCGGTTCACCAGGCCACGCTCCTCCGTTTCGGTGGCATCGGCGATCGGACCTCAAAATGGACCTTGCCCGGGAACATGGTTAACAATGGACCATTCATACTAAAGACTTGGCGAAAGAACGATGTGATCGAATTGGTCAAAAACCCGTACTACTACGACCAGGCCGAGGTAAAACTCAATGGAGTCAACTTTTACTCCATTGAAGACCTGAATACGGCTGACCGGGCGTTCCGCGCGGGACAGCTTCATTTGACCAACGAGGTTGCCCTGCCAGACGTACCAGCTTATCGACGAGACCATCCAGAACTGATCCGCATTGACCCAGCTTACATCTCCTACTTCTACCGGTTGAATGTAAATCAAAAGCCCTTAGACAACCCTAAGGTGCGGATGGCGCTGAACCTGGCGATCGACCGGGAAGCCTTAGTAACCAACTTGCTGCGAGCGAAACAAGGGCCGGCAACCGGTCTCACACCAACCGGCCTGGCCAGCTATCCGGCTTTGGATCTGATTCATTACGACCCGGAAAGGGCGCGACAGCTTCTGGCTGAAGCGGGTTACCCAAACGGCGCAGGATTTCCTTCATCGTTGAATATCTTGATCAATACCTCCGAGAGTCACCGCCAGATCGCTGAAGCCATCCAACAAATGTGGCGGCAAGACTTGAATATCTCAGTCGGCATCGAGAACCAAGAGTGGAAGGTGTACATCGATTCGATGAATCGTGCTCACTATTCGATTCTCAGAGGCGGCTGGAGCTCGGGTATCGCCGATCCAATCGGCTTTCTACAAATTTGGACGACAGGCAACCCAAACAATTGCACAAACTGGGGTAGTCCGGCTTACGATGAATTGATCAATCGGGCTGCGGCGACCGCAGATCCTGTCCAGCGCCTTGGCCTTTTACGGCGAGCAGAAACCATCTTGCTTGAGGCTGCACCGATCATACCGATCTATTGGTACACAAGGACCTATCTTTTGGATCCTAGCGTACAAAACTGGCACCCGGTATTACTCGACAGCCATCCGCCAAAATTTCTTGATCTGGAGACACCTCAAACCGGCATGACGAGATAGCAACAGGCAGCGCCAGAGCTGGCACTCGACCCCTAACTTAATTACTGTACCCAATCTACAGATTCGGCTCTATTTTGTGCTTTTTACGCAATGAATCCTGGCGCTCTCCTTCAGCAGGAAATTGAACATACTGGTCGCGAGATCTTCGCCTTAATCGACCAATCCCAGCGAGAAAACTCCGTGTTTCGCCGGCACGATTTTTACAGCCGGCTCATGGATTGGTGTATGCGGGATGAGAGCTTCAAAACTCAGATGTTTCGATTCGTCGATGTTCTTCCGACCCTGACCTCAGCAGATGACGTGGTCAGGCATCTCTCGGAATATCTGCGGGATTCGAAAGCCACCGCCTCGGGACTGCTGCGAGGCGCGTTGAGCGTTGGGACGGTTTTACCAGCGGTGCCGGCGACCGTGATCCGGAAAAACGTGGCTGCGATGGCAAACATTTTCATTACTGGCAAGGATGGGCCGTCCGCCCTGCGAAACCTTCGCCAGACATGGAAAGAGCATGCCAGATTCACTGTCGATATTTTGGGCGAGACCGTGGTGAGTGAACGCGAGGCCGAACAATATGCGCAGCGCTATCATCAATTGCTTGAATTCCTGGCGGGCGCCACGGCCGATTGGCGTGTTGAGGGCCCGTTAGCCGCTACCGAACCGCCACTGGTAAATGTATCGGTAAAAATTTCAGCCCTCTGCGCGCGGATCCAGGCGACCGATCCCGAAAACAGCATCGAGATGATCCTGGCCCGGCTCCGTCCGATCGTCGCTCAGGCCAAGCGGTTAGGCG
This sequence comes from Verrucomicrobiota bacterium, assembly GCA_019239825.1. GTDB lineage: Bacteria > Verrucomicrobiota > Verrucomicrobiia > Chthoniobacterales > JAFAMB01 > JAFAVN01. The sequence goes on from JAFAZK010000168.1 coordinate 38,591, forward strand.
CTTTTATCAACCTGGACATGGAACACTATGGGTTGAAACAGCTGACGATCGATCTCTTTAAGAAGCTGCGCACAGACCCGGAATTTGCTGATTACCCTCACCTTGGACTGGTGATCCAATGTTATCTCAGGGATTCTTTTGCGGATACCGAAGAACTGCTCTCCTGGAATTCAAGTTTACGGAGACGTTTCACCATCCGTCTAGTAAAAGGGGCCTACTGGGATTACGAAAAGGTAATTGCGGCTCAACGGACTTGGGAGGTACCGGTCTTTGTTTCGAAAGCGGAGACCGACGCTAATTACGAAAAAGTTTCGCGGCTCCTTTTAGAAAATCGCGACCTCGTTTACCCAGCATTCGCTTCGCACAACGTCCGGAGTATCGCCCACGCCATTGTCTACGCAGGCAAGGTCGGGCTCAAGCCAGGTGATTATGAATTTCAGATGTTGTATGGCATGGCCAAACCGATTCGCCGCGCATTGGTTAAGCTTGGTCATCGGGTACGCGAATATTGTCCGGTCGGCGAACTCGTTCCTGGTATGGCATACCTTGTCCGCCGTTTGCTCGAGAACACTTCGAACGAGGGATTTCTACGAGCAAAATTCAGTTCGAACGCTTCTATCTCCGCTTTGCTTGCAGACCCAAGTTCCCTAATTGGGGACAAACAGGCTAACGGTCAGACTCAGCCTAGTTTAGCGGAACCCGAGTTCGTGAATGAGCCACCGGCCGATTTTGCGTTCGACGATGCTCGCCGAAAAATGGACCTCGCGCTGCAACAAGTGCAGAGTCAACTCGGCAAAAGCTACCCCTTGGTAATCAACGGCAAGCAGGTCACCGCGGATGAAGGAATCCCTTCGGTGAATCCCGCCCGCCCGGAGCAGATCGTCGGCTATGGTGTCGCTGGAAATTCCGTCAACGTGATGGACGCGGTAGCCGCCGCTCGGGGAACGTTCTCACGCTGGAGCCAAACGTCTTTTGAGGAACGCGCTCGCATTATCCAAAGGGTCGCAGGCCGGCTTCGCCAACGCCGGTACGAGTTGGCAGCCTGGGAAGTCTTCGAGGTCGGTAAAACTTGGATGGAAGCCGACGCGGATGTGGTCGAGGCGATTGATTTCTGTGAGTTCTACGCCGAGGAGGCACGCCGGTTAGGACCCGGCAGGTTGACTCAAGATATCCCCGGCGAAGTCAGCATTGAAACTTACGTCCCTAGAGGTGTGGGCGCCATTATTGCCCCGTGGAATTTCCCGCTCGCAATTCTTTGCGGCATGACGGTTGCCGCCTTGGTAACCGGCAACACCGTCGTTATCAAACCCGCTGAACAATCAACGGTCGTGGGCGCGCTTTTCATGCAGGCATTGGAGGAGGCCGGCGTACCTCCAGGCGTGGCTAATTTGGTCAGCGGTACCGGGGAAGCAGTTGGTTCTTACCTGGTTGTTCATCCGGACGTCGATTTCGTCGCGTTTACCGGCTCGCGTGAGATCGGGACCGCTATCTGGCAACTCGCCGGCGTCACTCATCCCGGACAAAGAAACCTGAAAAAAGTGATCTGCGAGATGGGCGGGAAAAACGCGCTCATTGTGGATACCGATGCCGACCTGGATGAAGCCGTTCTCGGCATCATCCATTCTGCATTCGGCTTTCAAGGCCAGAAGTGCTCCGCTCTTTCCCGGTTGATTCTCGTTGGTGAGGTTGGGGACCGGCTGTTACCTCGCCTCACTGAAGCAGCCGCAGCGTTGAAGGTCGGTTATCCTGAAGATCCTTCCACCGATGTAGGCCCGGTCGTCGACCAAGAAGCCCAAGCAAAGATCGATCGTTACCGGACCATCGGTAAGCAGAAACACAAAATCGCATTTGAAGCGACTCTGCCGGCTCATTTAAAGGGCTACTTCGTTCCTCCTACCATCTTCGTTGATGTGCCAATCGATGCGCAGATCGCTCAGGAAGAAATTTTCGGACCGGTTCTGTCAGTCCATCAGGCCAGCGATCTAACCCAAGCCGTCGAAATGGCGAATTCGACCCCGTTTGCTTTGACTGGCGGGCTCTATTCCCGCAGTCCGGATAATATTGCGAAGGTGCGGAACAGTTTCCAAGTCGGGAACCTTTATATTAACCGATCCATCACCGGCGCCATCGTTGGCCGCCATCCGTTCGGCGGCTTTCATATGTCCGGCGGCGGCACCAAAGCCGGTGGCCGCGATTATCTGCTCCATTTCACCTTCCCACGCGTGGTAACCGAAAACACGCTCCGCCGCGGATTTGCACCGGACACTTCAGAAGTGAGAAGTGATTAGTGATCGGTGATTGGTGATTGGTGAGAGGTAAACGGCGGGGCCGCAAGATTTGGTGGGGCGAGGCTCCCAAAATGGCCTGGCGTTATTGCGGAGCCTCCGGCATTCAGCAGAAGAATACCGTGAGTAGTCCGTTAGGCGCGCCGAGCCGTGATCTATCGCAGTGCCGCGGCTCGGCACGTCTCTCGGCATAGCAACATTGTTCGGCACGCGAATGTCGAAACCCTTCGTGGTAACCGCTTAAGCCTTCGGGAGCCTCGCCCCACCAAATTTGGGGCCGAGTCACCAATCACTTCTGACGCTCGAAAGTGATGATCCCATACCGCATCGCACCTACCCGATAGGCGAGCCACAGCCGTACTACCGTGAGCGCGAAAATGCGATTACGTCGCCGTGGGTCTCGGAGGAATGCGCGATAACGACTATCCGTTAGCAGGCTGCAGATCATCCGGCTGAAGATAATGCCCCAGGTACGGCGGACTGCGCGCGTGCAGTCTTGAGAGTTAACTACTTCAAACCCGGCAGCTTTTGCCGAGGCAACCAATTCGTCTAGGTTCGGCAGATGTGGAATCCTGCCTTCATCACAGATCGGCTGTAGCAACCAGGCTGCCTCCAGCGAAGATGGAGCATCCCCGCTTAGCCAGGCGCACACCACAAAACGTCCCCCCGCTTCCAACACTTTGTATGCTCTCCTAAAAAACTCGTCCCGATCGGGCATATGTTCGGAGCTCTCGATCGCGATCGCTGCCTCAAAACGTTGGGAAAAATCGGTGGTAAGCCAATCCGCAATCAAATACGTCGGATTTGTGCCGGCAGTGACACTGAGTGCATAAGCGTGTTGAGCCGAAGAAAGGGTGATAGCGGTAACTTCGGCGCCGTAATGCCGAGCCAACTGCCGGGCTGCTGCGCCATAACCACACCCGATATCGATTACCTGATCGCCGGGGTTGATCTGCGCTTCCTTGGCCACGACATCCACCAGATGCCGCACCGCGATTTCCGGGCTTTCCTGACCATTGACCCAAAGCCCGTGATGCACGTGTTCACCCCAAAGCTCTCGATAAAAGACATCGAGTTCGTCGTAATGATCAGCGACAACCGATGCATGGAATTGGGACGCTGCGGAGATCAAAGCTCTGACCCTTCTAAAACCCGGGAGCGTGCAGGAATGCAATCAGTTACCGCTCCGGTGGAGCTTACTTCAATTTGGAGCGCGATACGATAAAAGATTGCCAGCCTTCATCGTTGCCGTATTACCGAAGCCGCTGTGGACGACTTGCGGTGTCGGAGCTAAGCCACACCCCGCTTCTTCTTTCCAAGAGCGGTTCTTACCATTAGCAATTCGGTGACGTTCTCTGGGGTAAATAGACCAACCAATCGCCCGGTATTATCCAGAACCGGCAACGCGGCAACCCCAGCTTGTCTAACGAAATCAAGAGCCCGGTCTAGACTGGTTTGGGGAAGAACAGTTGGTAAACCTTTCACCATGACGTCGGTCACGGGGGTATCGGCACCGTTGTTGCGCAGGGCGACGAGCAGATCATGCTTGGTAAGTAATCCGGCGAAACCGCCATTGTCGTCCAATACAGGAAACTCATGTTGAGATGTTCCCAGGAGCACGTCGATCGCCTGATTTAAGGTAGACCGATGATCCAGCGTATCGAAACGAGTTACCATCGCACTCGAAACCGGTAAACCCGCCGTTACTGAACGCATCTGCACAACCGCCGCTTCGCTTTCAGCCGCCATGTAAATGAAGATGGCGATGAGAATCAGAAGGATCTGGCCGGTGAAGGCGGCGAAAATGCCTAGCGCCAGGGCTAAGCCTTGCCCAATTCCGGCCGCGACCCTGGTCGCCTGCGCGTATTCCATCCGAGTCGCCAGAAGCGCGCGCAGTACCCGTCCTCCATCCAGAGGAAAAGCGGGGATCAAGTTGAACACCACCATCACAATGTTCGTCCAAAACAAGATCTGGAGAAGATTAGGATCAGTAACGATCGCGTTTAGATCTAAACCTCCCGTCGCGAATAGCACTGCACCCAGAACAATAATAATCACCACGTTGACCAGCGGTCCGGCGATCGCTACGACCAGTTCTTGCACCGGTTTTTCCGGCATTCTTTCCATACGGGCAACGCCGCCGATTGGATACAAAGTAATATCGACCGTTGGAATCCCGTACGCTTTTGCAGCAAGAGCGTGCCCGAGCTCGTGTAGCAACACGCAAAGGAAAACCAGCAGCCAAATCAAAACGGCGTTCAATCCCCAACTCGCTCCTGCCCTATGGCCGGCAAAGTACGCCACAAAGCCCAGGAGCAAAAAAAAGGTAGCGTGAATCCGGACATCGATCCCTGCGATGCGCGCAATTTTAAACGACCATCTCATAGTTAGTTAGGTTGTAACCTTAACTTCTCCTATAAGTTGCTATAATGCTAATCCGACTCAAGGTCCGCGTCACCCCGAACGCCCGAAAAAACGGGGTCGTCTCGTGGACCGAAGATGAGATCCGGCTGAAGATCAAAGCGCCCGCCGTTGAAGGAAAAGCTAACGCCGCGCTCATCGAGTATTTGTCAGAATTAACCGGTGTACCGCGCGCAAAGATTCAACTTAAGGCCGGCGAAAAATCGCGGATAAAGGTGGTGGAGATCGATGGGCCGTCGCCTAAGGAGTTGCGAGATCGGATTCTTCGGTAGGAACGAGCTCTTGCTCGTCCAGGAGCATCGCGGAAACAACGCGGATGAGTAGAAACGCATCCCCACCGTTCAGCCCAGCGCTGGAGGGGAGCCGCTTTCGCCGGTGTTAATTTGATCGCATGTCGGTCGAAGCCCAGCATTAGCCCGAGGCCCTGGGGTGTGACAAGCAGGCGGCTCCCGGAAACGTCTGCTGGTGTTGTTTGCAGTCAACGCGTTGATTCGAACGGACAGCGCCACAATCACAATTCACATCCTGGGACGTTCGCGGGAGCCGCCTGCTAATTAGCGATTCGGCAATACAACGGTTACTCGCGCGATCAGATCAGGTCACGGGCAACGTTCAAAAGCGGCTCCCCTCCTGTATGCGTCCGCATTGGCTTCCCGCCGGACGAGCGAAAGCTCGTCCCTACCGACCTTCTCCGCCCCCCTTTGCGTCCAACGCAAAAAATGGTAGCTTCCGTGCTCTCCGAAATGAACTACAAAGAGACTCTCAATCTGCCGAAGACCGATTTCCCGATGAAGGCCAACCTCACCACGCGGGAACCGGAGATTTTGGCGAAATGGGAGTCAAACAGGCTCTATGAGCAGATTCAGGAACGGACGAAAGATAGTCCCCTGTTTGTCCTGCATGACGGGCCGCCGTTCGCGAATGGCGACGTGCATATGGGGACCGCGCTTAATAAAGTCCTGAAGGATCTGATCGTGAAGAGCCGGGCGATGGCGGGTTACCGGGCGCCTTATGTACCCGGCTGGGATTGCCATGGTCTGCCCATCGAATTTAAGGTGGTAAAAGAATCGCAGGGACTTTCTGCTTTGGAAGTAAGAGAGCGCTCAGAGAAATACGCCCGCAAATATATCGATATACAGCGCCAACAGTTTCGGCGTTTGGGCGTTTTGGGTGATTGGGAGCATCCTTACCTGACACTGGACCCGGCTTATGAAGCCGACATTCTCCGGGTCTTCGCGGCGATCGTCGAGCGCAACTTGGTCTATCAAAGCAAGAAACCGGTTTATTGGAGCACCGGAGCGCAAACGGCGTTAGCTGAAGCCGAGGTAGAATATAAGGAGCGCAGAGATCCGTCGATCTATGTGCAGTTTGCTCTGACCAGCGGCCCTTTCGCGGGCAAAGCTTCCGTCGCGATCTGGACCACCACACCGTGGACATTGCCAGCTAATGTCGTCGTGGCGGTGCATCCAAACATCACTTACGTGGTCCAGAACTTTCAGCACCCCGAGACTCAGGGGGAGACCACTTTACTGCTGGCCGAGAGCTTGATCGGTGCGTTCTCCGAGAACACCCGATGGAAGCCGGTCGGCGATCCTTTGGCGAAGCTCACCGGCGCGCAGTTGGAAGGTTGGAAGTATCACCACCCGTTCTTGGATCGGGAAGGAACGATTCTAACCGCTGAATTCGTGACTTTAGATGCCGGTACCGGTTGTGTTCATGTGGCTCCTGGTCACGGTGAAGACGACTATCAACTCGGGGTGAAGCATCAATTGCCGTTGCTTTCTCCAGTGGACGATCACGGCCGCTATACCGACGAGGTCGGCGTCAAGGAATGGGTCGGCAAATATGTTTTTGATGCCAACGATGATGTGATTGAGCTGCTCAAGGCTCGAAAGGTTCTTTTGGGCGAGCAACATTACGACCACTCCTATCCACATTGTTGGCGGTCGAAAACGCCGGTTGTATTCCGAGCAGTCGAACAATTCTTTATTCGGGTCGACAGCATCAAACCGGCAGCACTAGCCGCGATCGATCAGGTGAAATGGGTACCAGCCTGGGGACGTAACCGGATCTACGCGACCGTAGAATCTCGGCCCGATTGGTGCATCTCCCGACAACGGAGCTGGGGCGTGCCGTTACCCGTATTCTATCAAGACGGTAAACCGGTCCTGAATCCTGTCTGGATCCGGCGCTTTGCCGATCTTGTGGCAAAGAGAGGCACCAATACCTGGTACGCTCTTAGTAACGAGGAACTAGCCAAGGAGCTCGATTTACCCGGCGGATTGACGCGACGGAATGACACTCTGGATGTTTGGATCGATTCCGGGACCAGCCACGAAGCGGTGCTTAAGAGCCGGCCTGACCTTCGTTGGCCTGCCGATGTTTATATCGAAGCCACGGACCAGCATCGAGGCTGGTTTCAATCCTCGCTAATGACCAGCGTCGCTCTGTATGGCCAAGCGCCGTATCGAGAGGTGTTAACCCACGCGTTTGTAGTCGACGTGGATAGCCGGCAAAAGTTGTCTAAATCTCAACAAGGCGGGTACGCGAAACCGACCGAAGCGGAATATTTCGTCAAGAAATATGGGGCGGATTTGGTGCGTCTGTGGGTCGCTAGCGTCAATTTCGCGGACGAAGTTCCCTTTGGTGAAAAGCTGTTTGAACAACTAACGGATACCTATCGCCGCATCCGTAACACCCTGCGAATTCTGTTAGGAAATCTTCACGACTTTGACCCAAGTTCGTCCGAGAAAGTCGAACTAACCATGGTTGATCGCTGGATGCTAAGCCGCCTCGAAGAGTTGGTGAGACTCTGTCGCGAAGCTTACGAGCGATACGAATTTCATAAGGTTCACTATTTGGTGAATCAATTCTGTTCGGTCGAACTCAGCAGCCTTTATATCGATATCACCAAAGACCGCATGTATTGCGACGCGCCCAATGGCGGGCGCCGCCGAGCCACTCAATCGGTGATCTATCGGGTTTTTGACCGGCTTACCCGGCTGCTGGCGCCGATCCTGGTTTTCACCGCCGATGAGGCTTGGGGTTATTTCCGCAAAGAAAACTCAATTCATCTCGAGCAGTTTCCCGACCCGGATTCCAACCACTTGGACAACGAAGCGGTTCAAGATGTGGAAGCGTTACTCCGCGCTCGTGACGTGGTATCGCGTGCCTTAGAAACCGCGCGCCAACAGAAACTGATCGGCAATAATTTGGAGGCTAAGGTGCAACTTTCGTTGCCGGCGGACGACCGGCTCCATAGTTTGAAGCTGGAGGATATTGAGGAATTTTTGATTCTGAGCCATCTGGATCTGTCCGTGGGAGAAGGCGAACCGACGGCCACTGCCAGCAAGACTGAGCGACAACGCTGTGAGCGTTGTTGGCGTCATCGCTCGATGGTAGGCGCTATCGCCGAGCATCCGACCCTTTGCGATCGTTGTGCGGAAGTCGTCGATGAAATAACTGTCAGCAAATGAAGTTTCTGCTTCTGGTTACGCTCCCGCTGATTGTGATCGATCAGCTAACCAAATGGCTAATCCAAACGCATATTCCATACGGAACTGCCGTTCCGATTATTCCTGGCTTTTTTAACCTAGTTTATGTGAGCAACACCGGAGCCGCATTCAGTATCTTCCAAGGCAATAACTTCTTCTTCATCGCGTTAGCGTTGGCAGCCCTGGCCGCTGTCCTGTTTTGGCTAATCCGCGATCAATTTAATCCCCATAAAGCGCAACGGATGAGTGTGATTACGAAAATCGCGTTCAGTCTTTTCGCCGCGGGGATCATTGGGAACCTGTTAGATCGTATTTTGAAAGGGTCAGTCGTCGATTTTCTCGATTTCTATATTCAACGCTACGCCTGGCCTTCTTTTAACGTAGCGGACAGTTGTATCTGCGTGGCTGCAGGCCTCTTGGTTTTGATGTCTTTTCGCCGGCAACAACCGGGATCGGTCACCGGACCGTCGAAATCCACGTAGCACCGCCGCTCCGGCCTTCCTCGTCCTCGAATCCGGCCACGCGGCGCTGGAGGGGAGCCGCTTTCGCCGGTGTTAATTTGATCGCATGTCGGTCGAAGCCCAGCGTTAGCCCGAGACCCTGGGGTGTGACAAGCAGGCGGCTCCCGGAAACGTCTGCTGGTGTTGTTTGCAGTCAACGCGTTGATTCGAACAGACAGCGCCACAATCACAATTCGCATCCTGGGACGTTCGCGGGAGCCGCCTGCTAATTAGCGATTCGGCAATAAAACGCTGGTTTGCTCGATCGGATCAGGTTACGGGCACCAAAGCGGCTCCCCGCTAGGTCTCGGTCTGGGAGCTCACCTTTCCCCTACCGATCCAACTTTTCTATCTCCGATGCCTGAATCGATGGTTCTAACGTCTGCAGGAGCCGGAACGCTCCGGCTCGATCCTTAATCTCACCATCCAATTGTGCGGTCTGAACCGCTTCCAAGATCTCACCGAATCGGGGACCGGGTTTGAGGCCGAGTGCGATCAAATCACGTCCTGTAATTAACGGAGGCGGAATGATCGGTTCGTTCTCAAACTCTTTCTGCTTATTGATCAGCAGGTCGTAGGTCTGCAAATCTCCATGGCTGCCCAGACAATCGACCCGGTGCAATTCCAACTCTAAAGAAAAATTCTGGCGCCCCATGAACCGGCGCAGTTTAGCCGGCCGCATATTCGGTGTGTCCTTAAACACCATATGATTGCGGATGGCCTCGACCACCGTGTCGATCTCTTCATTCGAAAAGCGGAATCGTGACAAAATCTCCGTCGCCATATCTGCTCCAACCTGATCGTGGCCATTAAATCGAATGCGTTGGTCGACCTCATCGAAACTGTAGGTAACCGGTTTTCCGATGTCGTGAAGGAGAACAGAGAGCGCCAGCAGCGGGGAAACATCGGCCGGCAATAGACTTAACATTAGCCGGGTATGGACATAGACATCGCCTTCCGGATGAAATTGTGGTGGTTGCTCACAACCATGCATCTGGCTGACTTCCGGAAGTATGTTCTTTAAAAGTCCACTTTGATCGAGCAGATCGAGTCCGCGCACCCGATGGGGATCTCCCATGATCTTCATGAGCTCATCCCGGATCCGTTCATGGCTTACGGTTCTAATCTGGTACGCCTTTTCAGTGAGCGCTTTCCAGGTCGCGGGAGCAATCTCGAAATCCAGGGCGACCGCAAATCGGACTGCGCGTAGCAGACGAAGATGGTCCTCAGAAAAACGTTCACTGGGATTGCCGATCGCCCGTACCAGCCGATGTTCGAGGTCCGATTTACCGTCGACAAAATCGACGACTTGATCCGCTATCGGATCATAGAACATGCCGTTAATGGTGAAATCACGGCGTTTAGCGTCTTCTTCCGGGGACGAGAAAGTGACTGAAACCGGGCGCCGGCCATCGAGATAGACACCATCGGATCGGAAGGTCGCCACCTCGAACTCGAATCCTCCCTCCAAAACCCGGACAACCCCGAATTTAGCCCCAACCGCGACGGTGCGGGCGAACAGCTTCTGCACCTCATCCGGCTCCGCATCAGTCGCGATATCGATATCTTTGGGCTGTTTTCGCAGGAGCGCGTCCCGGACGCAACCGCCGGCGAAATAAGCGATAAAGCCGCTCTCCCGGAGGCGACGTACAAGTTTCGTCGCCACCAGCGAAAGCGAATCAGACAAGAGCATCAAACAGGGTCGGCAACCGAGTAACACTCGTCAAGCAAGACCATATCCGCTTGGGCAGCTCGCTTGGCGGACGCAACCGGCAGTTGCAGCTCCATATAAGCATGCAACAAAGCTGCTTCCCGTTGATCTTCGTTCAGATGAAACGTTTGGGTCTCCAACACCTTATCCTCCGTTCTAATTACTCCGCCAGAGCCCCGCGGTTTCACAAAAAAACCCACCGCGAACTCGGCGGTGGGTTAAAAAATCTTTAGTTTCGGATTTTCGTTTACCTACCGCCCGGCCATCCAGCCAAGCTGGTGAGCGCGCATGTTGCCGCGAATCTGGGCAAAGTCGCACCACTGGTTGGCCATATACTTGGTGAGGTTTACGAACATCCCCCGATTAATACGATCCGAAGGCCCTCATCGCAAACAAAAATTCATGTTACAAAATTGTTACGATTCTGATGCCTGATTTCATAGTTCGTAGCGTAAATATTCGGATTGCCCTTCGCAGTTGTAGCCTGTAGCATCGCAAGGTTGTTCGAAAGGCGGCCCAATTTTCTCACTGCGAAGTGCTGCGTGGGAAGCATCTTAGCCATGGAAAATTCTTCAACAGCGAGGTTACAACAAAAACCAAAACGGACCACTAGTGTTCGGCTTGAGAACCTAGAACGGCTCGAACGGGTAGTTCGAGAATTCGGATTCAAAGATCGCAGCCACTTTTTCCAGTTGTGTACCGATGCCTTGCTACGAGCCCATTCAGAAAGCCAGCAACTCGATTGGCCTCCTCGCTTTGCTGTAAGGAGCGGCAAATAGAACAACCGCGAACGGATCCTCCTTCGCCGGCGATGAAAGAAGTATAACCGTCAGATTCCGAGGCTAAAGCGCAAACAGTACCAAGGACGCTCGGTCAACCATTCGTTGGGGGAGCCGTCAGAAGCACCATTAGGAGCTATAATTTCGGATACGCTGGCCTCCTGAGACCGGGGTAAGAGCTGCCAATTTAGAGGACACCTTCGCTCTGGAGCGATAACCCTCATATAGCAATTACGATGGTTACGACTCGCTAAACCACGGGGTCGCCTCGATTGGCGTCGTATATCCACTACCAGCGCCGTCCCCCAGTCAGGCCTGCAGGCTACTGCCTTAGAGATGGCGACTCCAGCTTCTGGGCCAACCGTACCAGTTCAGGCACTGAACCGGCTTTCATCTTTTGCATAACTCCCTTGCGGTGGATCTTTACCGTGAACTCAGTCGTGCCCAATTTAGCCGCTATCTGCTTGTTCATGAGGCCCTCGACGACATGCTTCAAGACTTCGCGTTCGCGTTGCGTTAGGAGTTCGTATCGAGCTCGACATTCCGCTATCTCCGCCCGTTCTTTGCGGTTTTCTCGATCGCGTTTGATAGCCACAGAAATGGCGTCGAGCAAGACCTGATCTCGGAAAGGCTTGGTGAGAAACTCGACCGCCCCCGCTTTCATCGCCTCCACCGACATAGGGATGTCGCCGTGACCCGTGATATAAATAATCGGAATACCACTCCCGTTTAGCTGCCGTTGAAGCTCTAGGCCGCTCAATCCTGGGAGGCGCACGTCAAGCACCAGTGCGGCTGGGACATCCGGACGCTTGAATTCTAAGAATTCTTCTGCGGATGAAAATATGGTGGCCCGCATTTTAATCGAACGAAAGAGCCGATCTAAGGCTTCCCTCATGGAAGCATCATCATCGATAGCATAAACGATGGCCTCTTCGTTATCCACGTCGGGCCTCTCGATCTGTTGGTAAAGTAAGGCAAAAAGTGCTGCCACATTCCGCGTTGGCTAGCCAAAGCCGGCCGCCGTGCGCCTCGACAATTGAACGTGAAATAGATAATCCCATTCCAATGCCGTTCGCCTTTGTGGTGTAGAACGGCTCAAATATCCGGCTAGAAAGTTTGGGATCAATCCCAACGCCAGAGTCGATTACTTGGATCAGGAGGCCACCCAAAAGCCACTTTTCTGTCCGAATCCATAGAACGCGAGACGATAGACCCACTTCGAGCATCGATTCTATCGCGTTCATCACCAGATTCAGGATCACCTGTTGTAGTTGCACCCGGTCAACCGTCACTGGCGGCAATTCTTCCTGCAGCTTGAGCTGCAACGAGACACTACTGCGCGTAAGCTTATCATTCGACCAGCCAATCACTTCCTGGATCAGACCGTTGATATCCAAGCGTTCGCGTGTCGCTTCGCTAGCTCCAACCAATTTACGGGTACGCACCAACACTTCACTGGCGCGGGTACCGTCCCGGATGATGGCTTCAACGGCTTGGCGAGCTTCCTCCAAATTTGGAGACGCGCCCTCCAACCAGCGCAAACAAGCACCCCCGTTCACTACAATACTGCCCAGCGGTTGATTAAGCTCGTGAGCAATCGAGGCTGCTAGTTCCCCCATGGTCGTAATTCTCGCAATCCGAGCCACCTCATTTTGCGCCTGCAATAGCCCTTCTTCAGCCGCCCGCCGGTCCGCGATTTCAGATTTGAGCTCCAGATTCGTTCGGTTGAGATCGGCGGTTCTTGCTCGTACCGTAGCATCGAGCTCGTCGTGAGCTTGTTGGAGTAACCTTTTTTCTCTTCGTAGGTCACTGTTCAACCAACTGATAAACAACGCGGTGGCGCTGAAAGCCAGCATATCCGGCAGTTCTGCCGAGCTTATTCCCAACGAATAGAGGGGTGGGATAAAATAATAATCGAGCGCGAGCCAGGACAGAAACGCCGTGAGCAGACCGGGCCAGAGCCCGCCGTACCAGCTTGAAACCATGACTGCGCAGAAGAAAAAAGTAACCGAATTCTTCAGGGCTGGGCCTAAGCAAAGCGTGATCAGGACCGCTACCCAGACCACAAGAACTGCGACTAAGTGACTACAAAAAGACTGGCCCCAAGCCACTTTCCCGCTGGATGTGAGCATAAACAAATCTTAAATCTGTTATTCCATCCTGGGAAACTTATCTGAGCGAGCTCGACCAACTCCGGCCGACCGCCAATCCTTGGCAGGCGGCCCAAACCGCCTAATGGCGAACCGGCCTTCCCGCTGAAAAAGAACGCCTGAACATAGTGTCCGATCCCTCTCCGTGCAACTTGCAAGCCGAGTTTTGGGAGTTGGTAAGGATGAGCTCCTGCTCGTTCGTCGATCGGTCCTGCGAACTCCCACGAATGAGCCGCCGCTCATTCCTATCGAGTCTTTTTTGTCTAGCGACTCAAAGTTCGCTGAGCACAGGCCGGCCGGCCGTGCATCGCAATCCGGGCGTTAGGCACTCGCTTGAGTGTGCGCTTCAAAGAATGAGATCAGTTCTTCTTCGGAAATCCTCCCGGCAGCCACTCCTTCAATTGTTTCTACGACTTGCGCATCGGTCGCCGTCAACTGAGCATTGTGCAAGTTCAGGAATAACTCTGATACAACCGCAGCGGTCCGTTTATTGCCATCCAAGAATGGATGATTTTTTACCACGCCGAACGCATTCGCCGCGGCTAGCGCAGCTGCAGACGATCGCTCGTAGTGCGCCTTGTTTTTTGGACGATCCAGGGCTGAATCCAGAAGCGTCTCCGATCGGATCCCCGATTCACCTCCGTGTTCGTCCAGCTGCTCATCGTGAATAGCCAGAACGGTATCCTTACGTATCCACGTCCAGCTCAAAGCTTATTTAGCAAGTTCGCGCAGCGCGTTGCGTCGTTTCTTCATAACAGAACGCGCAGCTTTCATTTGTTCCTGAAACTCCGGGTCATACGGCGTAATCCGATAGCCATCAGGGCTCTTGGTCAGGAAAATCTTGTCTCCCTTCTTGAGATCCAAAAGACTGGTAACCTCTTTGGGGAGCACAACTCCCAGGGAGTTTCCTACGGAGGTGACGGTCAGTGCGTGCATAGCTAGGATGGCGTCTGCGTTATAACACCTGTTATAACGTGGTAATTACAGATTTTCAATCAAATCGAAACCGAAGACACGTCGGCACCTTTAATCTCATCCCACTTCTTGCGCAGTTGCCTCTGAGCAATCTTAACGCCGGACGTGCCCAGGCCACTCAGTGCTGCCGTCCGCCCGAATGAATCCGGTAATAGTACCGGCCATTGGTCGCAGACTTGAGCATGCCTTTTTCGCGAGTCTTGAGCAAGACGGGCTCTTTCTTCTCGGCGCCTTTCATACGGTTTCCTCTACTCGAACCGTAAAAGCGCTCTTACTAGCCGCGCTCGACAGGACTCGAACCTGTGACCCAGGGATTAGAAATCCCTTGCTCTATCCAGCTGAGCTACGAGCGCAAATCCACCGGATTGAAGGATGGGAAGGTTAACCTAGGATGGCGGAAGGTCAATCGGCGAAGTCGCAGGGCTCGGCATGCTTTTCCCCGCTGTTAAAACCGCAAATCACAGTACGGAAAGATCCCGAAGGCCACAGAGACAGAAAAATCTCACGCAAAGCCGCAAAGGCGCAAAGGTAAAACTAAAGGCTGGGCGCGTAGGTTCTTCTCGCACACGAAAAACGACCAAAATTTCAAAGCAGAGTCTACCGCTAGATCAGTCCCGCCTGTTCAAGTCCGCCTTTGTCTTAAACCTTTGCGCCTTTGCGTCTTTGCGTGAGATTTTCTCTGTCTTTGTGGACTTGGTAATCTTTCCGTATTGTGATTTTGGGTTTCAAGAACCGGAATAGTTAGCGCCACGTCACTAAAGCAAAATGCGAACTTTTTCCGGTGCCGTTCTGATCGTGATGCTAGTCGGTTTGACGCTAACCGGCTGCGTAGAAAGGCAAGTCGTGGATGTGCGCCCGAAAACCGGCAGCCTCTTGATTGACTCGACCGAAGTCCTCTACGTGAAAGAGGTGCTGGCAGACACTGCCAAAACTTACGACCTCGAGCCGCAGAAACTCGTGAGCGCCGATATGATAGCCTCATACGAAGGCGGCAAGACAGGTACCTTTTCCGCTGGTCTCGTGTTCATTCTGCTTTGGCAGTATACAAATCCCAATCGTTTGGAGCTCGATATCAGTGGGCCC
>JAFAZK010000277.1 GCA_019239825.1 Verrucomicrobiota bacterium
CGACCTTGAGGTTGTCGACGGTGATGATTGGTTCGTTATCGTCAGTGATAATCAAGTTTTTCTGTTCTGTACCATCATTCACCTTTATGCCCCACACCGACGCGCCATACACTCTGCTTCCGGTGAGCGTCGCATCGCGAAGATCGGTCTTAATTAGTTGAGCACCAGTAAGGTTCACCTGGTTGAGCTTCGCCCCGCGGAGGTCCGCCTCCTCGAGGTATGTCCCGATGAGGTACCCATGGCTGAGGTCCGCCCCACTAAGGTTTGCCTCATCGAGGTCCGCCCCGCTGAGATCCTTCCAACGGAGGTTCGTCCCTTCGAGGTCCACCTTTATGTCAGGATTCTTACCTCGCCACTCGTTCCATGCAGCCACTCCCCGTCGGAGAATCTTTAGGTGTTCTTCGTTGGCCATAGCACAAACCAAAGGATTTCCTGAGGCGGGTTACAGCGGTTGCGTCAAGATGATCGGGACGTGCTGGTTGGCCAAGCGTTCGGCCCTGGCCTGGGCCTCAGCCAGACGGTAGCCGTCCATTTCCCAAACCAGCAGCGGCCAATCCTCCGGGCGGAGTTGCCACATTTGCAAGACGTAGCCTTGATCGGGGCTGTAGCAGATCTCGAAGCTATACGGGCCGCACTCGGCGAAGTAGAGGGCGCCGGGCTCCGCCGCCTGCTGGATCCAACCCAGTCGTGGTTCGGTCCTGGGCATCGTCAGTGAGGCTTTCATCATATCGGTTCGATGCTACCTGGCGGTGGCCTGACCTGCCGGAGCTTGCGCTCTGCCGCCTTTTCATCCCTTTCCCGAATCGGGAAGAACGTTACCTCTTCGCCGTCCCACTCCAATCCATCCCAATAGCCCATCGAGTCGCGGTACATGATGGAGCACCTCGCGATCAACCCCGGCTGCCACTGCTCGAGTTTATACAGCACCCTCTCTACGTCGTTCGTTACGCTGTCGCTGCCAAGGTTTAGGTCCACGATCTTGATCACGCCCTGATCCACCGTGTAGCTAAATTCCGCTTCGGTCAGAGGGGTTCGAAAAGGCCGAGGCACCCGGATCGCCATTACCTTGAGGGTAGCTTCTGGATCCTGCCAGGCAAGCCATTACGTCCACAAGTTAGCGGGAGGAAACCCCCGCTCGTTAGCGGGAGGAAACCCCCGCTCGCCAAGCCTCGCGCGGCGTTTCCTGGCTGCGGCCCCAAGCGGCCTAGAGCCACCTTCCTGGACAGGAACCCAGGTTCCCGTGACGCCCTCCTGATGCGCGCCCTGCGGGCGCCAGAGGTCAAGTGCCTCGGCTCTCGCTCGGGAGGGACCACGGCGCGCGGCCCGTCAAGGGCAAGGCGCTTCCGGCATAAACGGCGCCCCCCTACGGGCTGCCCGGACAAAAAATTGGCGATTGAAGGGGGCCACTTGTCGTAGAACACGCTACTGCAGGTTTTCGCAGCCAGGAGGACTTTGGGCCGGCTCTCCGGTCGGAGAACGCCAGGTCCCAATTGACCATGGGCGTTTACGGGGTTTCCAGTCTTGCGCCTTTCACCTGATCGTTGTCGCTGTCCAGCACCTTCCGGTCTGCATCCATAAAGTCCACCTTGCAGTCGCGGGTCGTAAACTCGTTCCCTGACTCGGACAAGATCAAGGTGCTATGGACTTGCAGGTATCCGTTCACTTCGCCGTCCTTGAATAGCACCGCGTAAAACGTCAGTTTGAACTCTCTGTCGGCCGTTCGGGCCCAGCGGCCGTATCCGGGACCACGCTCATCCGCAAGGCCTTGGTTCGGCGGCGCGAGCGAAAATTTGGTGTTACCGGTCGTAGTAAAGCTGCCGTCTCCGCCAAAGCTCGCAATGCTCAGTAGAGGCGGTGGCGGCACGCCCCCCGCGGATATCTTCACTTCCCACACCCCCACCAACGTCTTTTTCTCAGCCGGCTGGGCGACCAGCAGAAGCGGAATAGTCACGCACAAGAAAGCCAGCCCGATTAATCCATTTTTCCTGGTCATACTCACACGCTGCAAAGGTGTCGCATTCAGGACCGCTGTTGTTCGGTTTTCAACTTGCTCTTTGATCATCCGCCAGCTTAAACGCCAGTTCTGTTTCCCATTTTGCTGAATCCGGCTCCTCTTTTGGGTCGGTGAGATAGTTCTCGATACGCGCCCGCCAGCCCTCGCCCGACGGACCTGCGGGCCACTTATCCCAGACGATGCCTTTTTTCTCTGCCCAAGCCAGCAGATCAGCGGTCGCCCGCATGAGACCGTCGTAGGGTCCGGTGTATATGAGCGTGGCATAACGACCCGCTGGGATAGTGTCTGCGGTAACGCGGCCATCGCCTGTCACGGCGGTTGCGACTGGAACGCCCACATCAATCTCCATCTTTGCCTCCATATCGATGATGCGATAGCGCCAGAGAGGTGCACCAGCTGACTTCAAGCCTTTGCTTGCCAACCAGCCATACACTTCCCCCCACAGCGGTGGCAGCACTGGTCCCATTTCTTGCATGGTGACCTGGGTTCGAATCCCCACATAGTGTTGCTCATTGCGATTTTCAATCTTTGGTTGAGTGATCATTTTGTCTCCTTTTCGAGTTGCGGACATATCCAGGAATCGTTTGGTAACTCTTTTCCGCTAGTTATTCCCTACCCTTCTGCCGCCCCGATCCAACGCTATGGGAACTTGAATTTCAGTGACATAAGAGTCGTCGTCCTGGCGCAGCAGCTCTCCGCACTGCAGATAAATTTCGCGAATCGGTCCATGGACCTGGTATCCGTTCGCTTCGACCCATTTTAGAACCATCTGGTAGCTTTGGGTCAGTGTGTTGTAGGCACCATGATGAATGACGCTTGCCACTTTAACCATTGGCAGATCGGCGCATCTTAGGGTTGAAAGCCCCTGATATTTCTCGTCGACCGGGACACAGGCTTCTGCGTCCACGTCCTGATCCTTGTGTTCGTCGTCATGCCAGATTGCGAAGCACGGACCTCTAGCCGCCGCCCCTGGAAATGCGCGGAAAAGCGCCCCGAAAAGTTGGCCTACCTGATTGTAGGCAGAAATCGTCTTTCGGATTGATGCGAACCGTTGAGATTCGACCTTTTTAATAATGACCGCGTCTGTATTCGTGGTGTTCTCCTGGTGAATCAGCTGAAGAAGGGCCTCCACTCGTTCAAGGCACTCCTGTTCTTTGAGAAGCCGTTGCTGTTGCTCAGCCCTACGCAGCCGCAACATTCCACGGAGTTCATCTGTGGAGAGATCAGTCTCGAGGACGTACCCGATCTGGTCCAAGGAAAATCCGAGATTGCGCAACGCTAGAATCCGATGCAACTGGCGAAGCTGAACCATCGAGTAGTAACGATAACCCGACACTTGGTTGACCTGCGTGGGCTTCAATAAGCCGACCTCATCGTAATAACGCAGCGTTTTTATCGAGACTTGGCTCAATCTCGAGAAGTCTCCGATCTTCAGCATAATTCTCTCGTACGCCCTCCAGCAACGGGAGAGTCAAGTGACAATTAGGATTTTGTGCGCCGTGAAGAGAAAAAATCAGCAAGACAAGCAGGAACTTGCAGTGGTCCGGGACAGCGGCGACATGCTTTCGGCAGTGTTGGCCGGCCATCCGAAAAATTCGATTAATCGAATCGCATTGGTTTATTTGGCTTGAAACTTTCCGCGGTCAATCAGGGTACACAGCCACGGTTTTGCCGCTGTAACTGA
>JAFAZK010000020.1 GCA_019239825.1 Verrucomicrobiota bacterium
TGTGCGCAACTATCTGGGGCGCATTGAGCAGCTGGAACGGGAGAACGCGGATCTCCAGCAAAAGAATGAATTGCTGCAGCAGGAGCGCGAGGCTGCCGAACTCGAAGTCGAACGATTGACCGCTGAGAAAATGACTCGGATTGCGTCGGTCGAGGCAGTCGAGTTGAATCTGCGCCAGTTGCGTAGGCAGTTAACCGAGCACCAGGAGCAACGGGGAGAACAAGAGGTAAAATCGACCCAGTTCCGTTTGCGATTGGACAGTTTGCTAGAGCAAACTCACCGGCGTTATCAAACCGATCTGAACACGTTTCAGCCGGAATGGGAGTCGTTCCTCAAGTCGCTAAAAGAGCAACGGAGTCGATTGAAGTCGGGAATGGAGACAGAGTTGCCAGACGGGCTAGTCAGCATTGAGGAGCTGCGAGAGGAAGACTGGGAAGTAACCAAGGCCATCGTGAGCGAAATGACCGAACGGCTGGATGGCATGGGCCCGGTTAACCTGGAATCAATCCAGGAGTATGACGAGTTGGAAGAGCGGCAGCGTTTTCTCGACGAACAACACAACGATCTGGTTAAGGCGAAAGGGGAACTCCTTGATATCATCAACCAGATCAATGCGACTACCCAGCGTTTGTTCGCTGAAACCTTCGAACAAGTCCGCCAGAACTTTCAAGAGATGTTCACTGAGCTGTTTGGCGGTGGTAAAGCCAACTTGCTGCTAGTGGACGATGCCGATCCTTTGGAAAGCGGTATTGAGATCATTGCCAAACCGCCTGGCAAACAGTTGCAATCGATCACGCTGTTGTCGGGTGGCGAGAAGACCATGACCGCGGTTTCGTTGCTATTCGCGATCTACATGGTTAAGCCGAGTCCATTCTGTGTCTTGGACGAGATGGATGCACCGCTGGACGAATCAAACATAAATCGGTTCATCAAAATTCTAGATCGGTTTGTCCATCAAAGTCAGTTTGTGGTGATCACTCACAACAAGCGGACCATCGCTAAAGCGGATGTGCTCTACGGTGTGACCATGGAAGAGCACGGCATCAGTAAGCTGGTTGGTGTCCGGTTGACCAAACGAGAGGATGCACCGGCACCGGTTGAAGGGTCAGAAACGGTTGAGGCGTCGAGCGTAACAAAGGAAGAACCCGTCAGTGCTGGAATAGACGAACCGAGCCAGCCGGAGGGCTAGGTAAAATCATTCATCGGTCTCGTCTTCGAAAGGTGTTTCTGGCTCAGCGCTTGATCTGTGCCATAGCCTGGAGGGGAGCCGCTTTGGCACGTCTGAGACGACCTCGCTACATTTCTTCTCGGTGCCCCATATCTCCAAGAGAGGTTTTCAACAGGCGGCTCCCGCAAATAACCCATGGCGTGGCAACGCTCTGAGACGTTCGCGGGAGCCGCTTGTTTTCGCACCTTTCCGCGGCACCAACATTGAGGCGAAGGTTGCGAGGGTGGCGAGACACGCTCCAAGGCGCCTCCCCTCCAGGCGATGGACCTTTAGAAATCGCTTCAACTCGCCGTTGTCTCGTGGACGACGACGAGAACGACATCTGTAAGCGGTCAACGGCGAACCGCGCAGCCTCACTTGAAAATGTGGCCGATCGCCGCTAACACTAGGCTTTCTTGCTCGGCGGTATGTTTTCAGACGATGCGAATAATCTTTGGCTATCTTTCGTCGATCCTTCCCGGGTAAGCCTTTGTCATCGCAGGAATTAACTTCATGATTGATCGCCGCACTTTTATCGTTTCGGCCGGAGCAACGGCCGCTTTGGCCGCATTAGGTATCAGGTCGTCGGCTGACCCGGTACCCTCCCTGAAATTTGGAGGTGGTAAGCCATTCTCGTTCGACGAACTAATCAGCCGGGCCAAGGAGCTGGCTAGCCGTCCGTACGAGCAAGGTAAGGGGCCTTCAGACGAAGTTCTTAACAAGATCGACTATGACGCGCTCAGTAAAATCCATTTCAAGCCGGAGTATGCGCTCTTTGCGAATGGTCCTGGGCAATTTCCAATAACGTTCTTCCCTCTGGGACTCTATTCGCGAACTCCGGTGCAGATGCACGTCATCGACAACACTCCCTCCGGTTCGATGGCTCACGAGATCATTTACGATGCCGCCTATTTTGATATGCCTGCGGATAGCCCTTTACGGCGTCTCTCGGAAGGCAGTGGGTTTGCGGGGTTCCGGATACAAGAGAGCCGTCTGGGAGACCAGTCAAAATTGGATTGGAAAAAGAACGACTGGGCCGCATTTCTTGGGGCTTCTTATTTTCGAGCCATTGGAGAGCTTTACCAATACGGTCTATCGGCGCGCGGGATTGCGATTAATACGACCCTGCCGGACCAGCCGGAGGAGTTCCCCAATTTTACCGAATTCTATTTCGAAACGCCCAAGTCCGATGGGGATCTGATGACAGTTTATGCGATGCTGAATGGACCGAGCATAGCCGGTGCGTACCGATTCGATTTACACCGGACTAAGGGCGTCGTTATGGAGGTGGAGACCGCGCTTTTCTTGAGAAAAGACGTGGAACGACTCGGGATTGCGCCGGCAACTTCGATGTATTGGTTTTCGGAAACCAAGAAGCCGACCGCTATCGATTGGCGGCCGGAAGTGCATGATTCCGACGGGTTGGCGATGTGGACCAGCGCCGGTGAACATCTCTGGCGGCCGTTGAACGATCCCCACCACGTCGAAGCCTCGGCTTTCAGTGACACTGATCCTCGCGGATTTGGACTGCTGCAACGGGACCGCAATTTTGACCATTATCTAGACGGCGTGTTTTATGATCGCCGCCCCAGTTTGTGGATCGAACCGTTAAACCCGTTTGGGAAGGGTGCGATTCAACTGATCGAGATCCCGACCGAGGACGAGATTCACGATAACATCGTTGCGATGTGGGTCCCGACTGACCCCGCTAAGGCAGGTAGTTCTTATCGTTTACGGTACCGGCTCCACTGGCTGGCCGATGAGCCGTTTCCAACGCCTCTTGCTCGTTGCGTTGCGACCCGAATGGGTAATGGGGGGGTCCCAGGTCAGCCTCGCCCACAAGGAGTGCGCAAGTTCATGGTCGAGTTTTTGGGAGGACCATTGGCTGATCTCCCTTTTGGGGTAAAACCTGAGCCCGTGCTGTGGGCGTCTCGCGGTACCTTTTCTTATATTTTCACCGAAGCTGTTCCCGACGGAGTTTCTGGACACTGGCGCGCGCAGTTCGATCTGACTGCTACCGGGAATGATCCAGTCGACATGAAGCTTTATCTAAAGAACGGCGATAAGGTTCTTTCCGAGACCTGGGTGTACCAGTACTTGCCTTTCCCCACCGGTGGGATGGGACAGGTATGGTAGCGGGAAGTTCTAAGTTTTAGGTTCTGCACGCTATGAACGTCGAAAACCGAGGACACTTGTGGACCGCCGATCTCGCTAAGCCGGTGGCACAACCTTAGACCTAAAAACTTAGAGCCTAGAACCCACCGTAACTTCCTTGCCCAACTGGCTTGAGCGATAGATCGCGTCTAGCATCTCCATAAGTTGGATGGCTTGGCTCGAGTTGTTGATGGCAGCTTCTTCGCCGCGAAGACAACGGAGGAAGTTGGTCGATTGTTCGCGAAACTCATATTCTCGTAAAGCCGCCCCTCGTACATCTTGTACAGCAACGTCAACTTTTGCGGGCACTCCCTGTTGTTCCTCGAAGAATACGATCGGCGAAGGAAAATTGTCGGTGTCCGCTTCAAAGGCGTCGATGATTTTGATCGATCCCTTGGGTCCGTAAACTAGTGTCGACAGCAACGAACGGCCGCGCTTCGTGCTAAGTGGGATATCGTCCTGCAAATTTGCTGCCCAGGAGACCTTAAACTGCAGAGTTGCACCGTTCTCGAACCGGATCATCCCAAAGCCGTTATCCTCGACATCGAAAACGTTGTTCTTAACCAGTTGCGGGAACTTTTGGTAGGTCTGCGCGGATATTGCGCGCGGTTGTGGCGTTCCCATTAAGTACCAGGCAGCGTCAATCGCGTGGACGCCAAGATCGATGATGGCGCCGCCGCCGGCCTTGGATCGCTCTGTGAACCAGCCGTCGACACCATCTGGCGTTCCCCGCGACCGAACCCAACTGGTCTCAGCGAAATAGACTTCGCCCAATCGCCGTTCTTTCACGAGTTTTTTGGCCGCTTGCATCCCCGGCGAAAACCGCATCTGGCGGCCAAAATAGTAAACGAGACCGCGCTTTTGGGCTTCTTCGTGTAGCGTCAGCATCTGAGCCGCGTTCATGGTTGGCGGCTTTTCGCACAAGACATGTTTGCCGGCCTGTAATGCTTGTAAGGAAAACGGATAATGGAGCGCATTCGGAAGACAAATCACGACTGCATCCAGAGCGGGATCCGCTAGCATCTCTTTGAAATCTGTAAAGACTCGCGCAGGTCGAAATGCTGTAACGAAGTTTTCGAGACGTTCCTGGTTGAGGTCACAAGCAGAATACACGGTACCTAAGGAACACGCGATAACTCCTTCTGCGTGACGTTCTCCAGGCCAACCCAGGCCGACGATTCCGATGTTTGGGAGCGATGCAGTCATCCTAACGAATGACTAAACCACGAATGGCCGCGAATCGACACACGAAATGCCGAGTGTTCTACTGACGGGACGCGAAACAGGTTTGATCGACTCGCCCTGGTAGGGGCGAGCGCCTGCTCGTCCGAAATCTTTTGTTGGAGAGACGCGGAACCCGCGGACAACGTGCCGGACGAGCGGGAGCTCGTCCCTACCGGGGATGTCCTGTCCAGAACCTTCGCTCCTGGACTACGCCATCACTTCGGCAGCTTCAACCGGCTTCTCAACCCAACGGCCGTGCTCTTTGATTAGATCGACCAAACGATCGACAGCCTCCGCTTCGGGGATATTGAATTTTACGGCGGTCTTACCGACGTAAAGATTCACCTTGCCGGGAGCGCCTCCGACATAACCAAAATCGGCGTCGGCCATTTCGCCTGGACCATTTACGATGCAGCCCATGATCGCGATCTTGACGCCTTTTAGATGGGTGGTTGCGGCTTTGATTCGGCCGGTGGTGGTTTGAAGATTGAACAACGTTCGGCCGCAGGAAGGGCAGGCAACGTAATCGGTCTTGAAGATCCGGCTGCCCGAAGCCTGCAAAATGTTGTAGGCGAGACGCAGGGATTGGCCAGGCGCTTGTTCCCCCTGTACCAGGATCGCGTCACCGATGCCGTCGCAGATCATGGCACCCAGATTAGTGGCCGATTCCAGCAATGTTTGTACGAAATCCTTTTGAGCGTCCGAAGACGGGACGAGGGTATCCTTCAGCAAGATCGAATGCCGGCTCTGCAATTGAGCCGTCAGCAATCGAAATGCGGTGATTGTCGGTAAGCCGATGTGATCCAAGACCGTCACCAGACAAGGTTGAGGTTTGCCGTTGATCTCAGCGATCTTGGCGCTATCTCTCGGATCCACGGCCACCACACCGGAGTCTTCAACGACGATTTCCGGTTGGAAGTCACCCATTTTGTCGACCTTATGAGCAATCTTTTCAAAGTTGGCCCGAGATATGGCCACTCGAATCAATTCCTCACCGCCGAGATCAACTCCGTTTAAATGAATTGTTTCGGTTTCTCTTTTCTCGAAGTGAAACGGATCGTAAGGCAGCGCATAGGTACGTGATTGGCTGTCGTTCTCCGACTTCTCTCCGTCATCTGAAACTCCCGAAGCTACGTCGGACAAGCCGGCGTTCCCGGCGCTCACGGCGTTATACCGGAGGACTAGCGCTTGGGCGACGGGAATCTCATGGACACTATCCTCGGTTAAAGAGACGCGGATTGTATCGCCGAGGCCGTCGGCTAACAATGAACCAATACCGATGGCGCTCTTGATCCGGCCATCTTCGCCATCACCGGCCTCGGTGACGCCAAGATGGAGCGGATAATTCCAATCCACCCCTTCCGTATACAATCGAGAGACCAGCAGCCGATAGGCACAGATCATCACCTTCGGGTTGCTGGCCTTCATCGAGAAAATAAAATCGTGATAACCCAGGTCGCGAGCAATGCGCGCGAATTCTAAGGCACTCTCCACCATCCCAAGGGGAGTATCACCGTACCGGTTCATGATACGGTCACTCAGTGAACCGTGATTAGTACCGATCCGGATGCTGATTCCGCGTTCTTGGCACAACTTGACCAGCGGAGTGAAGCGACCTCGGATGCGCTCCAGTTCTTCTTCGTATTGCTGGTCGGAGTATTCTTTGACGACAAACTTTTTCGAGTCCGCATAGTTGCCGGGATTGATCCGAACCTTTTCAACCCACTGCGCGGCTTCAAAGGCAGCTTCCGGCTTGAAGTGGATATCGGCCACAATGGGCACATCGCATCCGCGCTCGAGCAATCCCCGTTTAATCAACTGTAAGTTCTTGGCGTCCTTCACTGTCGGGGCGGTGATTCGAACGATTTCACAACCGACTTGCACCAAGTCCAGCGTCTGCTCAATGCAGGTCTCGGTATCCATGGTGTCGCAGGTCAACATGGATTGGACCCGGATCGGATTGCGGCCGCCAACGCCAACGTTGCCGACCTTAACTTCGCGAGTAAGCCGTCTGTGATACACCCATGGATCCGGACAGTAGGCTGGATTCTTCATCAGTTGTCGGAAGGAGCAGGTTGGACGGGATGATTAAAGGCCGGTTTCTGATTTCCGCTAACGGAATCCTGCACGTCATAGAAGGAGACGTAGAGCATGAAACCTATCAGCAAGATTGCGCAGGCGCCCTGCAACACTTCCAGCACCCTAATATTGAGCGGTCGTCGCCGGATTGCCTCCAGGATGGCCAAAAGAATATGTCCACCGTCGAGCACTGGGATCGGCAGCAGATTGATGATGGCCAGGTTGATGTTGAACACCACGCTGAACCAGAGAGCTAACTGCCACCCCCATTCGCTTTGAAACAGCAGATAATAGGTCCGCATGATCATCACCGGACCGCTCAGATGCTGGAGCTTAATATCCGACTGCGGCGAAAGCAGCGCGCCGATGGTGTTCGTGATCGTTTCGACGCCGGCGACCACCTGTTCAATAGGTGAGATGTGAGCCGTCGTCATTTTGCCGCCGGCATCCCAAGTGATCCCATCCGTATTCTCTCCCGTATAGAAGCCGATAATCGGGTGCGCTTTTCCTTCTTGAGCAATTGGCCGATCCGGGATTGCGGGTCGGATGCGAACCGCCACCGTCTGATTTCCACGCTGAACGGTCAAAGTGAGCACTTTGTCTGGATTGGCGTCGACGTATTGGTTGATCGCGTCGATGTCGTAGATCTGCTCGTCATTCAACGCGATGATTTTGTCGCCTTTCTGGAGCTTGGCGACATCCGCAGGGCTGTTTTCGATGACGCCCGAAATCACCAATCGGCCCGGCTGCATATCGACCTGAAAGCTGCGTCCGTCGCGAACAACCGTAAGAGGGAGAGCCTGTCCGGAATGTTGCTGCGCCCATTCCGATATCTGTTTGAGATAATAGATTTTCTGACCGCCGATATCGACGATCTCGTCATTTGCTTGCAAGCCGGCCTTCGCAGCTTCGGAATCGGGCGCCACCTTGGCAACAATCGGAGTAATTGCCGGTTGCAGCCCGACTTGGCGCAATGACTTGCGTTCCCAGCCGGAGGTCTCCGGTCTCTCGAAGCCTGAATTGATGGTCAGGGTCTGATCGCCACGCTGAACTTTAAACGGTATGGTTGCGCCCTCACTGCGGACAACATACCAACCGATACTGTCCACCATCCCATTGAATCGCGTGACGGGGTGACCATCGACTTCGAGAACTTTATCACCCGGTTTGAAGCCGGCCTTGGCAGCCGGAACATCGGGCGCGACATAACCGATGGTAGTAGTAGTATCCGCTTCTGCCATCGGCCTGCCGACGGCCCAGACGATGGTTGCGAAAACCAAGGCCAATAGAAAGCTGAAGAGTGGTCCCGCAGCCGCAACAATGATCTTGTCGAGTGGTTTGATTGGGGGTAAGTCCGAACCGCTGACCCCGGCTTTGCCTTCGACCGCTTCCATGGTGGCCATCTGAGGTAGCAATACAAATCCGCCGGCCGGAATCCACCCGAGACTGAACTCAACGCCTCCTACCGTGCGCTTTAAAATTGGCCGTCCAAACCAGACGCCGAATTTATCTACGTGTAAACCTCGCCAGCGAGCGGCGAGAAAGTGTCCTAGCTCGTGTACGATGATGAGCAGGTTAAATATGAGTAGGACCTCGAAAACGATCAACCCTACCCTTAAGATATTCAGGATCATATTCTGTTACTGCGCCAATGCCCCTCGAACCAAATCGCGAGCTTGGCCATCTGCCTGGATTATATCATCCAGGCTTGGTCTGGCAAAATTGTCCGATCGGATCATCGCTTCCTCCACGAGGGACCAGATCTGCGGGAATGTGATCCGGCCCTCCAAGAACGCTTCGACGGCGATTTCATTCGCCGCATTCAAAACAGCCGGCGTGGTTCCTCCTGTCTCGCCCGCCTGTCTTGCAAGTCGCAAGGCCGGGAAGTCGTCATATCGCGGTTCTTCGAAGTCCAGACTTCCCAGTTCTGCCAAACGAAGCGGTTTCAACGCATTAGGAACCCGTTCGGGCCAAGTGACGGCGTACTGGATAGGAAAACACATGTCAGAATGGCTCAACTGTGCCAGCAACGAACCATCCACAAACTCGACCATCGAGTGCACAATGCTTTGTGGATGAACGAGAACCTGAACTTGGCTCATGGGGATATCAAAGAGCCAACGCGCCTCAATCATCTCGAGTCCTTTGTTAAAGAGTGTTGCCGAATCGATACTGATTTTGCGACCCATCTTCCAAGTGGGATGCTTGAGAGCATCGGCCACTGTGACGGAGGCCAGACGGTCAGAGCTCAATTTGCGGAACGGTCCACCGGAAGCCGTTAAAATCAGGCTGCTGATTTCATGCTTTGGCTTACCCTCGAGGCATTGAAAAATCGCGTTATGCTCGCTATCCACCGGCAACACTTTGATGCCTTTTTGGCTGGCCTGGGTCATCACCGTCTCGCCGGCCATCACCAGGATCTCTTTACTGGCAACCGCGAGGTCCTTTCCTGTCTCGATGGCAGCCAGAGCGGGTCTTAGCCCCGACGTACCGACAATCGCGACGAGCACCAGGTCGGCACCACCCATGCGCGCAAGCGTTTCGAGACCTACCTCACCGGTCAGGATTTCCGGCGAATAATCCAGACAGGTTCGGAGTTCAACCAGATGAGCTGCGTCGACCAGACAAATCGCTTCCGGACGCGCGCGGTTGGCGGCCTGAGCTAATAGCCTGGCGTTCCGATTAGCAGCCATGCCGACGATCTGCATCCGATCGGGTATGGTTTCTGCTACTTTGATAGCACTAGACCCAATTGAACCGGTAGCACCCAGGAGAATGACGCGGCGTTTTCTCATCGGGCTAAGAGCCTAAGGTAAAAGTAAAGCAAGGGACCAGTAAACAAGAGGCTATCGATCAGGTCTAGCACACCGCCGATTCCGGGCAAGACAGAACCGGAGTCTTTCACACCTGTGCTTCTTTTCAAGATCGATTCGCCGAGATCGCCGACCACGGCGGCCAAGCCAATGAGCACTCCCAGGACCAACGCGTGTAACCAGTTCAGCGCGTGCAACTCTTTTGGTAGCAACAGAAGCGACAAGCAACTTCCCAGTGCCGCAAACCCGAGTGAGCCGATGAATCCTTCCCAGGTCTTGGCCGGACTGATGTGCGGAACCATCAGATGACGTCCGATTTTGCTGCCCACCAGATACGCGCCCATGTCGCTGAACTTTGTGACGATGACAAGATAGAGAACGTAAAATTGGCCGACTGGATGACCATGCTGGTCCTGCGGCAAGACATAAATGATCTTCGTCAAGAAGTTGAACAACCACGAAACGTAGAGCAACCCAAACAGGGTGTACGCCATGGTTTCGAGCGGTGCTTGTTTGGTGGTTGGTCGAAACATTTGCCGCGCGAAAACCCCGAATAAGAAAACCAGGAGCACGAGGGTCTCGAAGTTATAGTCGGCGTCAGGTCCGTTTGACCGGAAGAAGAGGAAACTTCCGATGAAATAGGCGGCGCCGCAGCAAATCCCGAATGCCTTGAAACACCGCATCCCGGATTTTTCGATCATCTGAAAGTATTCCCAGAGCCCGGCCAACCCCAGTACTGAGATCAATAGGAAGAAAACGACCTCGTTTCCTGTAAAAACGACCGCCAATGCTATCGCCCACATAGCGACGGCGCTGACCAGTCTACGCAAAAAGCGGCTCATGAAGGAATGTTGGGGCGGAGCCTGCCATAAGCGGAACGCGGCGTCTAGCAGGAGCTAGGATCGGCGCCTGGAGGAGAGCTGCTTTGGCGCGTCCATCAACGACCTCGCGGATTTGTAGGCACCGGAGAATCCGGCCGAAACGTGTGCCGAGCAGGCGGCTCCCGCGAACTACCCAGCCTGACATTTTAATCCGGAGCGCCGTTTTGCGAGGCATCGCTTAGGAGGGCTATAAAACTGCGTTACGTCGAGACGTTTCCGGGAGCCGCCTGCTTATCCATCCGATAGAGCTGCAATGTGATGAAGCGGCTCCCCTCGATTCCTCGCGCGTCACGACCCGGTCTGTTGCTTCAGCTCGACCAGCGAACGCTCGATTTCATCGACGCGTTCTCTTAACGGCAAGATCCGGTGCGCTTCAGCGACGCAGAAACTCTCCAGCGGATCGAACGTTCCCCCAACTTCATGGTAGAAGGCCGTGATAGCGTTCCGCAGTTGGGTTTCCACCGCCTCTGCAAGTAGGGCTCGTTTTTCATTCATCCGCTGGCGGTATTTCCGCAAAATCTGACGTCTCCGTAGGACGGCATAAACGGTTCCCGCTGCCGCTGCGAGGCCGGCTACGGTTCCGGTTACATCTAGAATCGCAGCATGGGCTAGGGCAGCGATGACCGTAAAGACACCGCCGGCAGCAGCGACCCCGGCTGGAACCCGGAGCCAGCGAGCGGTTTCACCAAACCAGCTCTGCAGCTGCTCTTTAATCTTTGCATCCGAAGTTTGCTCCAGGAGCGTAAGTTGGAGCTTTTGTAGAATAATTCCGCGTTGGCTCAGGAACCCGGGGAGCGCAGCAGCACGCACTTGCCGTTTGGTGTCGAATTGAACTTGAACTCGTTCCTGTAAATCGTGCCAAATACCGCGCAGATCGGATTCGAGCAACCCCAGCGCGTGTTCGATCTGTTCTTGGACCTTTGTCCTGACATCCTTCTCCACTTGATCTTGGAAATCCTTTTCCCAACGGCCGCCGGAGAAGATCATTTTGAACGTCTGCGTCAGACTCAGACGTTCTTCGAGCACCTTCTCACCTCGCTCCCGGCAGTTGTCGTAAGCCATTTCCATCTCCCGGATAAAACCTCCCACCTGGCGGAGGGTCTGGCCTTTTCGCACCTCCAAGGAGCGCCGGATGGTTCCCAATTTTTCCTGATCTGATTTCAACAGATCCACGGAGCTCTCTAAACGAACCTGGATCGAATTGGCGACAACCTGGGCGGTTTGAGCGGTCGACCGCAGCTTACCGCCGCGTTCCTCGCTTTGGGTGACGGTCTGAGAAATCCAGTTTTCCAGAGCGGCGAAGTTGCTTTCTTGCCAGAGGTCCCCTTCTGGCGGATTCGACTTGAGTTTGGCCTGAAGCGCCTTCTTCGCCGCGACCGCGAAGATCGGCCGGCTCGAGCCCAATATCTGAAGAATCGTTTGGTTAAGGTGCTTGATAATCACCTCAACCTCTTCAGGCGAACGTAGATCTGCCTGTTGCAAGACAAACACAATGTTCTTCTTCCATCGATTTCCCAGCAGTCGAAGAAACTCCCAAGCTGAGGCAGCCCACGGATTAACCACGGAAAAAACAAACACAATCAAATCTGCCAGCGGCACGTAGCTGGTCGTGATTTCCTGGTGGCTGGCGACGATCGTGTTCGTGCCGGGCGTGTCGACAATATTAAAATTCTTTAAAAACGGGATCGGCCGATAACGCTCCGTTAGATCCTCCGATACCGCCACATCGTGCTCGGTCTCTCCGTACTTAAACACGTAGATCTTATCGGTGGCAGGTAGAACGTCGACCTTACAGAACTCCTGGCCAAACACCGCGTTCAGCAAAGACGATTTCCCGGCCTTGACCTCGCCAACCACCACAAAGAGAAGCGGATCGGCCAGACTGCGCGAAAGAGTCTGCAATGTTTCGACTGTCTCCGGGCTCTCGTCAGTTTCTCTGGCGAGAGAAACCAAGTTTCCCACCACGCCGGCGAGTCGAGCACGAGCCTCGAGATATGCTTCAACTACCATTCGATGCGGCTATGGTAGCAGAATCGTCCTGCTTGGCTAGGGTGGCACTTCGCGCACGACCAACAGGCAATAGCCGATAGCCAAGGACAAGGGCGTGAGAAGTGAAAGCTCGTCTCAGTGGTGCGGGCGTTTTCAGCCGGACAGAGACGACCCTGAACCTTCAGTTCGCGGCGTTCCCGACGCTCTCGGCGTTTCCGCCGTTCTGAGCAGCCAATTTAGCGTGTTTCTTGGATGGACTTGGGCGGGGACTACCCGACGGACGCGATTCCGGGCTCGGGCTGGGGCTGCTCTTGGGCTTGTTCATCGCAATCAGTTGACTGACGGTCACAAACTTGAACCCTTTTGCCGCAAGCGCGTCGAGTGTAGCCGGCATCGCATCCACCGTCTGCTTGTGGATATCGTGGGAAAGAACGATCGCTCCGGGACGTGCACCGGCCAGAATCCGTTGCTCGATCACAGAGGCGCCTGGGCGTTTCCAGTCGAAGGGGTCAACCGACCAAATGATCACGCTCAGGCCGAATTGCTTCTCGATCCAATCTTTTTGGCGGGCGGTGATCGCGCCGTACGGTGGCCTTAGCAGCACCGGCGTATAACCGCATGCGTTCTTGATCGCGGTTTGAGTCTTAGTGATCTCCTCCGTGACTCGGTCATCAGACAATTTTGAAAGCTGAGGATGGGTCCAAGAGTGATTCCCGATTTCGTGTCCTTCTGCCAAAATGCGCTGAACGATCGTTGGATTAGCCTGAGCATTCTGACCAATCATGAAAAAAGTCGCCTTGATGTTGCGCTGCTTAAGAATGTCGAGAAGCCGCGGAGTGGTTTCGGGGCTGGGTCCATCGTCGAAAGTCATCGCGACGTAGGGACCATCGACGTGAACGCTGAACCAGGTCGCCGGCTTTGGCGTTCCGTTTGAAACTTCGGGTGAGGATGCTGGCGACGGCGAGGGGCTTGGGCTAGCCGCCGGCGCATCTTCGGCTGCCGCTAAAGAGATCATGCTGACAAGTGCAAAAAACCAACCCAGGAGATAACGCATGTTTACAGGAATCGTTTTAAAATGACTTCTAACTTCTTAACCGTCGCGGGCGGCCAAAGTTTCCGATCCGTAATCAGAGCTGAGTCTAATGCTCGATGTTCTGGCCAATTTGGCTCTTCCGGGATCTGTTCGACTATCTTTGGGATAATCTGTCGAGCCGCCTCGGCATTCGCGAGCAGATGTTGGATAACCGTCTCTGCTGTTACTGGTTCACCGTCAACCTTCCAGCAATCGTAGTCCGTTATCAGACTGATAGCGGCAAAAGCGATTTCGGCTTCGCGGGCAAGTTTTGCTTCCGGCAGGTTCGTCATGCCAATCACGTCGAAACCCATTTTTCGGTGGAATTCGGACTCAGCCCGAGTCGAAAAAGCCGGCCCATCCATGTTTACATAGGTGCCACCATCATGGACCTGACAACCGACCGCGCGAGCGGCCTGGGCGGCAATTGCTCTTAACTTTGGGCTCACCGGATCGGCGAAAGAAACGTGGGCGACGATGCCTTCGCCAAAAAATGTCCACAAAGGCCGTTGACTGGTTCGATCGAAGAATTGGGACGGCAATAAGATATCGCGCGGATGATAGTTCTCCTGAAGACTACCGACGGCGCCGACGCTGATCAGCCATCGCACATTAAGGGATCGCAAAGCGAATACGTTCGCCCGATGGTTTAATTCGGTTGGCAAGATCCGGTGGCCTCGGCCGTGCCGGGGCAAAAAATAAACGGCGCGGCCGTGTAAAAGCCCGCCTACGATCGAGTCGGAAGGTTTACCAAAGGGAGTAGTAATCTCTATTTCCCTGGTCGATTCCAACCCGCTGATTTGATAGAGGCCGCTTCCTCCTATTATACCGATGGCGGCTGGCTGCTCACTCATCTTCAGGCCGAGCTATTCCGCTACCAGACGCTGTACGGTGGAAGCCAATTGGGTAACGTCGGCTGAGGTTGTCTCAACGACACCCTTTTTATTGATGATCCACATCTCCGGAATTTCGTGAACGGAGTATCTTGTGACCAGATCGCTGTTCCAACCTTTTCCATCGAAATATTGGGGCCAGGGGATCAAATGTTTGGCGATATAGTTGTCCATAGCCCGCCGGTCTTTGTCTAAAGAAACACCTACAATCGCAAGGCCTTTAGATTCGAAGGCTTTATAAACCTGTTGCACTAGCGGCATCTCTCTGGCGCAATCCGGGCACCATGATGCCCAGAAATCGATTAGTACGACCTTCCCGGCCAATTGGCTCAGATCGACTGCTCTGCCCTGAGAGTCGACAAATGAAAGGTCGAGCTTCGTACCAATCAGGCGTGCTTTGATCAAAGCGGCTTTAGCGGCCTCAGCCAGTTCCGGATTTGAGTCTTTGCTGAGCTGCTCCAGAAAGGCGATGCCTTTAGCCTGGTCTTCCCTCAGCAACATGCTGGATTGAACGATTTGAAGTTTCGTCCTTTTTTCAACTTGCGGATGATCCGCCAGGAACTGTCCTATTTTAGTGGCTAGCTCACCCGCCTGCTGCGGCGTATGAATCAGGTCGTCATTATCCAAATAGCAGTAGAGCAAAGTTTCGCGAAGTTGGGTTTCGCTAGCCGCCGATTGCGGATGCGCCTTCAAAAAGGCGTCGGTTTCAGCAGAGAGGTCCGCCAACGTTGCGCTCCTTTGTTCAGCGGGTCCTGAAAAATCGGTGTTGTCGATCTTCCACAATAGTGCGCTGGCGGCGTTCTGATCGTCCGGATGCTTTTGCAGAAAATCTGCGGCTGCATCGTGGAGCGCTTTCTTTCGTCCGGCGTAGAATTCCACGGCATTCTCTCCAGCCGGCGGTTTTTCCTCGCGCTGTTTCTCAAGGTCCGCGACTTTCGACCAGTCGGAAGCATTTTGGCCGAGGCAATTAAGCGCGAACCCGGTTAAGGCGAGCAGAAGGTAACAGCGGCGCATAGTCGCAGTGTCGATTCGGCTAGACTGCTCTGTCAAGGTGCAACACTTGACCAATCACGCGGCGCCTGGAGGGGAGCCGCTTTTGTGCGTTGCCCGATCACCTCACCCATTCCTTACTGCGCACATGCGACCGTAACGTTTGTTAAGCAGGCGGCTCCCGCGAACGACTCGACGCGATGCCATGTCCATCGTCTGTTTCGGCTTGTCAGGTTGGTCGGCAGATCCGTTGGCTGAGAACAACACGCTGGGTAATTCGCGGGAGCCGTGTTTCGGGAGCGCTCCGGTAGCATTCGCGCTATACCAAAGAAAACGGGGCGGTTTCATACGGTCCAAAGCGGCTCCCTTCCAGGCTCGTTTTTAGCTCGATGCGTCGCCCGGATGCGGTGTCGTTGGAGCTGGTGTCTCGCCGGCATGGGGTACGGGTGTGTGACCCCAGATTTGCATTACCAAGTTCGCGAACAAAATTAGGCTGCCTCCGATCAGGAGGCTCATGGAGAGGCGTTCGTTATCGTATTTGACTCCGACTAATGCGGATAAACAAATCGGCAAGAAAGTCGCGAACAACGATGTTGAGACCGGTTCCAGCGTATAAATCAAAGCGGCTTCACTAGCGGGAATATATTTCTGACACCGATTCATCAGATTGAACGCTAGGAGGGTGCAGAAGAAAACCAAAATGGCGATCAAATAGAACTGTTGGCCAATACTGGCCGCAACTTTGTAACTATCGAAAGAGCGATTTGATAGAATAGAAACGACCGCAAAGACCAGGGCCGTGGTAATAAACATCACCGATGAAACCATCTTCGTGCGGTTCCGAAAGAATTGAGGAGCGTCCAGAACCAGAATCTGGACCGTGAAAAAGAGAGTGCTAAGCAAGGTCTCGAATTCACCTCGGCCCATACGAAATTGGGTCCAATCGATCTTGCTCAATACGACGATTCCCGCGATCACACCGAGGGTTGCGACTACCTGGACCGGACGCGGGAAACGTCGCGCGACTACGGCATGATAAAGCGGCACCAAAATGCAGTAGGTCTGAGTCAGGAACGCGGAGGTTGAGGCGGGAGTATAGGTTAATCCGTCCACTTGAAAGACCATGCCCACACCCCCGAAGAGCCCGAGCAAGAGTCCCTGCGTGGTCTCCTTTTTGGTCAGGGACGGGAGGGTGCGCCAACTCAAAATGACCATTACAATTCCCGCGATACCGAAGCGCAAGGTCCCTTGCAGCCCAACGACGAACCAACTCGACTCACTTGGAATTTCTTTGAGGTACAGCAGGGTGAGCGCCTTGCTGGTCGGAAAGCTCAGCCCCCAGAAAAGACAGGCCAACGCCAAACCGATCGTCGCTTGGACGTGATGAGATGGCCTGAGCTTCTGATGCATAGGGCGGAGCGTCAGGTATTCGAACAACGGCGTCAACGCCGGGACGGCCAGAAACGAAACGAATCTGGTGACCTCCCGTCTAGGCGTCGAATCGTTCAAAGCCCTGGTCGTAGGCCAGGGTCTTTCGGGACCTCCCCCCAAGTCAGCTACAGATCCAGTCCCAGCTGATTTGCTTCTATCCGACGGAACGCTTTTGTGTTCAGCTCTACATGGTCCCGATCTAATCCCGCTCGCCGACAGCCGACCTCAAACATTTTGCGGATCTGTTCAGCAAAAATCCCGTCTCCTCGCATTCTTCGCCCGAATGCCGATTCGTTGAGTTTTCCTCCCCGCATCGATTGGATACGGCCAAGAACGGTGTTCTTTCGATCTGGGAAATGAGTCTCCAGCCAGTTGATGAAAACGGTGGAAACAGCTAACGGCAGACGCACGATTGTATAGTAGGCAAATTGAGCGCCGGCTTCAGCGGCGGCAGTTAGGATGGCCGGTATCTCGTGATCATTTAGCCCAGGGATAACCGGGGCGACGTTGACTCCTACCGGTATGTTAGCGTTCGCTAACTCACGAATGGCGGCCAGGCGCGATCGGGGATTGGAAGCCCGCGGTTCTAAGTTTTGAGCTAAGCCGGCATCCAGCGTGGTGATTGAGACGGTTACCCCGGCGGCCCCATGTGCAGCCAGACTCGCCAAGAGGTCGCAGTCCCTTGTAACCAAATGGTTCTTGGTAACGATAAAAGTCGGGTTCCGAAAATCCGCCAGCACCTGCAGACAAGCGCGTGTGATCTGGAGCTTTCTTTCAATCGGTTGATAACAGTCTGTGACTCCACTCATGGTCACGGTTTGCGGGTGCCAACTAGGCCGGTTTAACTCGTCCGCTAGAAGAGAGGCGGCATTCAATTTCACCAGGATTTTTGATTCGAAATCGAGACCGGCTGAGAACCCTAGATACTCATGGGTGGGCCGGGCGTAGCAGTAGGCGCAGCCGTGCTCGCATCCGCGGTAGGGGTTGACGCTAGTTTCGAAACCAACATCCGGGCTTTGGTTGCGCGCGATGATGGTTTGACTGTCGTCGCGAAACAGTTGGGTGCGGATATGTGGCGGAGATCCAGGATCGCACCATTCATCCACGTCGTAGTGTAACGGCTCGAATCGGTTGACGGGATTGATGCTTGAACCGCGTCCGACGATCTTCTCGCCCCAACCGGAAAGATTTGGAGCAGCGGACGGATGCATGAGAGTAACATGCATGGGGTGAATAATATGTTCAAGTGAACATTTAACCGCGCAGCGTCGTATGGCAAAATTGCTAGGACGAGGCCCCCGATTGTTTACTGGGGTCTGCGGAGATCTAAGCTCGTGAATAACCGCGCCCCGTTGCCCGGTCGAGACGCGTGCCGAGCCGGGGATTGCGGCTCGGCAGACGATCGGGCCTAATCAAGTGTGCGATCGCTCGGCCCGAGCGACTCCGTTCGAGCCGAGAGCCATTCGAGAGCCTCGCCCTACCAACAGCGCCTCGCCCATCAACGGAAATAGTCCGGCTCGTTACCGGGTTTCCATTTGATGTTACAGCCGATGCTGGCTCGCTGATCAGTCGGAACCGATTTACCGGATAAGACCGCATCAATGGCGGACCGCAAATCGCGGCCGGTTAACGGTCGATTGTTCCCGGGGCGACTGTCATCGAGCTGTCCTCGGTAGACGAGTCGGCGCTCTGCGTCGAATAAGAAAAAGTCTGGGGTACACGCGGCCCGATAGGTTTTGGCGACCGCTTGGCTCTCATCATAAAGAACGGGCACGTCCAGGTCTCGGCTTAGTTCAACCAATCTCTCGGGAGCGTCATCCGGATAATGTTGAGCATCATTAGAACTGATCCCGAGGACGCCGACATTCTTCGGTTTGTAGTCCGCCGCCAAGCGGGCTAGCTCCGGTTTGACGTGCAAGACATAAGGACAATGCCGGCAAATAAACATCACCAGCAGAGCCTGACTCGAAGCAAAGTCGGAAAGACTGACCATCCTGCCATCGGCTACACTCGGCAGGTGGAAATCCGGGGCTTTCAGCCCTAGTTCTACCATCGTAGAAGGTGTCGCCGCCATTAGTCACTATGGACCAAATGCGGGGACTTCGCGAACGTCCGGGTGATGATTTGTCTCGGGCACGGCGACTAAAGTAATCAGTAAGACAGTGATCAGTGGGCTTAATGGTAAACGGGAGGCTATTTCTCAGATTAAAACGCCAGCGAATGTTCGAATTGCGGGGGAGCCTGAAGTTGGACGCTAGCAAGGCCGAAGCCTCTGATTTCACTGATTACTGTCGTACTGATTACTGACTACTTTCCGCCTCTGCCGAAGCCAGGTGCGAATTCTCACCCGGGCTCACATCCAGAGGCCGCACCACCATGATGCCGGCGAACTTGCGGTAGCGATAGATGTACTGATGCAGGGCGACGTCGATCATCACCTGGTGTTCGTCCTTGGAGGCGTGCATAAAGTGTAATACGCCAACGCCGTCCCGGTACGCGATTCCGACGTGCTCTGTAAATCCTTCAGGACCACGCCCGGTGATGCAGATAATATCGCCGCTGTGGATCTTCGGTTCGATGGCTGCTACCTGCTCCCGTGGGATGTGGTAAATCGTCCGGGAAGCAACGGTTTCTTCCATATTCCGGATCGCCGGCACCAGGCTGGGATTGTGCCGCAGATAGCGCGAGCTTCTCCAATAACGACTCATCTCGTTGAGATAACGGCCTCGCATCGGGACTCCACCGAGACTGACGGTCATATTCTTCACTAAGCCGCGCCTCTCATTGTCGTAAATCCAGTCCTCAAGAAAGTGGAGACGCGAGGTGTACTGGCCGGTGCAATGTCCACCTCGGTAGCGATCCAGCTCGATCATCTCCAGAAGATCCTGGGGAGTGTATCCGCTTGATTTCAATTCAAGCATTCGGGAAAACCCAAGAGCAATCTCATAGAAAGTCCAACAGTCCATCCCCAGGAAATCGACCGAAGGGGCCTCCGTGCGATCGTCAATCTCCAGGGTGAAACTTCGGTAAGGCGTCCCCAATAGCGATCTCCCCACTAAAATCATTCGTTCCCCGATGGGCCGTGAACGCCAGCCTTCTTCCTCTGCTTTGCGCACCAACATCTCAAAAGTTGGTTCGCCTCGAAACACAGTATTGAATGGAAGCGAAGCAGTTGCCGGCAGCGCCTGAAGAAAACAAAAACCCAACACAACTACCGCCACATGCAAACGCATGTCCGGTATATTGCCTTATTTTCGGCATTCAGCCAGGAGAAAGCAGTGGAAGCGCCGAGAGCAGCGGGATCGTGCGGGAACGCCCGGAACGCACGGACCCAATTTCACCATCCGGCTCATCAGCGCCCAGTCTTTCGCGTTTGTTCATTTGTTCCGGGCGTTCCCCGCCGCTCTCGGCGTTTTCATTGCTTCACCCTGAGGTTAATCTAGGTTTCTCTATGACGATCCAAGAGCAGATCGAGGCTGATCTTAAAGACGCGATGCGAGCAAAACAAGCCGAACGGCTTTCCGTTCTGCGGATGGCGAAATCGGCGCTGATGAATGCCACAATCGAGAAATACGGGGCCGGTGGAAAACTGCCAGATCCCGAAGCTCTGGTTGTTATCCGTAAACAAGTTAAGCAGAGGGAGGACTCCATCGCGGGGTTTGAAAGCGGTGGCCGGCTCGAGCTGGCGGATAAAGAGAGACGCGAAAGGGAGATACTCACCGAATATCTCCCTAAGCCGTTATCGGATGAGGAGATAAAGGCGTTGGTTCAGGACGCGATTATCCAGAGTAAGGCCACCTCGAAGGCGCAGCTCGGTCAGGTCATGAAAATAGCGACCGAGAAGGCCGCAGGCCGGGTCGACGGTAAGACATTGAGTCAGATTGTGCGAGAAGCTCTCCCCTAAAGAGCGTTAGCGGTTTCACTTTTTGTGGCTGGCGGCGAAGGGGGGCCCCTGTAGATCCCATCTGTCCCATAGGTCGCATCCGTTACATTTCTGCGGAGAGTTCGGATCTGCCTTACCGTCCCGGAGCTGCAAACCGAAACGCTAACTATGAAGTAGCCTTTAGGCTTGTCATTTGATGCCGGATCGGCTTGTATAGCCGATTGGCCTCGGTTAAGTGCGAACTCTGGCCGTTTTTAATGAGAGCAGCGATTGTAGTGGCCGCGGGCAATAGTCAGCGAATGGGATTCGACAAGCTCACTGCGGACTTGGGCGGAAGACCGCTGTTTATCCGGACCTTAGAACGGTTTGAGAACTGTTCGGAAGTGGACGAGATCGTACTGGTTGCCAACGAGGAACGCATCAAGTCGTTCGGCAACATGGCCGAAGAGTATGGGCTTAAGAAGGTAGCAGCGGTGGTCCCCGGCGGCGCGGATCGGCATTTGTCGGTCTGGAACGGCTTAGGGGCTTTGGGTGAAGGTGCTGACCTGGTCGCCGTCCATGATGGGGCCAGGCCTCTGATTTCGAGTGCGACCATTTCCAAAGCGATGCTCCTCGCAACTAAATTCGGAGCAGTTGCATTAGCGGCTCCAGTGGTCGAAACATTGAAAAAAGCCGATAGTGATGGTTTGGTAACCGGCAGTATTGACCGCTCAGGACTGTGGACGATGCAAACGCCACAAATCTTCAGACGAGATTGGTTGGTTGCCGCGTATGAGTTGGTGCTGGCTCGCGGAGCCAGGGTCACGGACGAGACATCGGCGGCAGAAATGGCCGGATTTCCGGTGCGCCTAATGCACAGCGAAGACTGGAATTTGAAGGTGACGTACCCGAGCGATTTGGAACTAGCTCGCAACCTACTCAGCCTGGATACGACTAAAATAGCAACTTGAACGTGAGGCGGCCCCAAATTTTCCGTCTGACTATCTGAAGATTCGACAAATGGTATATCAGACAACAAAGCTCAAGAACGGGATTCGGGTAGCCACATGCGAGATGCCCCAGATGAAGAGCGTCAGTGTCGGCATCTGGGTCGCGGTAGGCGGCCGCCACGAGCCAGAAGAACACTGCGGCATCTCCCACTTTCTTGAGCATCTTCTATTCAAGGGCACCAAGACGCGGAACGCTCAGCGGCTGACAGAAGAGGTGGAAGGGGTGGGCGGATTTATCAACGCTTTCACCACTGAAGATCACACCTGCTTTTATGCAAAAGCAGCGGCCCATTACTTCGACATTCTCGCGGATGTGCTGACCGATATGTTTCGCAACTCGGTTTTGGCGGATGTCGAGATTGAGCGAGAACGTGACGTCATTCGGGAAGAGATTTTGATGTATCGCGATCAGCCCTCTCAGTTTTCGCAAGAGTTGTTAAGCGGAGTTATGTGGCCACGCCACGCTTTGGGCCGGCCGTTAACCGGTTCGCTGGAGTCGATCAGTAAGATCCACCGGCGTGAACTGGTTCAATACATCGAGCGGAATTACAACGGAAGCACGACGGTGATCACGGTAGCAGGACGATGCCGCCATGAAGAGGTGGTCAGTAAATTCGAATCGTCGATGGCGGACCTTCCGACAGGATCTCCTCCGGAATTTGATCGTTGGAATGGAACCAAGCTTCAGAACCGGATGGCGGTAGCCAAGGAAGGAACCGAGCAAACGCATTTAGCGCTTGGTTATCACGCCATTGATAGAAACGACGACCGGCGCCACGCTCTAAAGCTGCTTAGCGTTATCCTAGGCGAGAATATGAGTTCGCGCCTGTTCCAACAGCTAAGGGAACGCTACGCCTACTGTTACTCTGTGCATAGCGGAACGCTCGTGCTCGAAGATTCGGGATTGATGAGCATTTGCGTCGGGTTAGAGCCGGGCAAATTAAAGAGCGCCCTGCGAGCAATCCGCCATGAATTGGAGCGATTCTGCGCCGAGGCGCCCAGCGAGAAAGAGCTCCGGCAAGCGCAGGAGTATACGATCGGCCAAAACGAACTTAGCTTGGAAAGCACCACCAATCAGATCATGTGGATGGGTGAATCCATTATCGCTTACGAGCACGTAATCCACCCGGAAGAAGTCCAAGCGAAAGTCAAAGAAGTTACTCCTGAATCGATCCAGGCGGTTGCCCTTCTCTGTTTTGATCCCGCTCGGATGGGCCTGGCCGTAGTCGGTCCGGTCGGGGAGGGTGATATGCATCGCTGGGTAGCTGAGAGTGGGTTGTGAACGTTTCCGGACGGGCAGTTTTAGGTTCTACGTTTTAAGTTCAAGGATCGATGTTCGACGTTCGATCCGCGTTGATACCGGCTGGCGGCGCGCAACCGAAAATGTAAAAGCTAAAACCTAGAACCGTTTGCCCCGATACCGGATCAGGTCTACGATTGGAATTCGCTAAGTTTCCATGAACGTAGAAGTCGAGAGTTTACCGAATTGTTTGGCCTCGTTGAGGGTAGAGCTCCCTCCGGAACGCGTAACCAAAGAATGGAACGATGTTGTAAAAGGGTTCAGGGAGGTTGCCCGGATACGTGGTTTTCGGCCTGGGAAGGCCCCTCAGAACGTGGTCGAATCGAAATTTCGGAAAGAGATCCAAGAAGAGTTAACGCGAAAACTCGTTAACGAATCGACCAAAGAAGCAATTCGGGAAAAAGGCCTTCGGGTTTTATCGGTATCAAACGTTGAAGATGTTGAATTTACGCCCGAGCGCAGCATGCGTTTCACGGCGACCGTGATTACTTCGCCCCAGTTTGAACTGCCTGAATACAAAGGGATTCCGGTGAAGGTACCGCCGCTGGAAGTGTCAGATCCCGAAGTGGAAACGGCGCTGGAACGGCTCCGGGAACGGCACGCTACTTTTACCGAACAGACCGAGGGTGCATTTGAAATGGGAGGCTTTGGCGTAGTCGACTTCGAAACGACAGTCGATGGGCAACCGTTGCTGGAAGCGATTCCGGATGCTCCGAAGCGTCTCGGCAACGGCAAAGATTTCTGGATTAAACTCCAGGAAGACAGTCTTTTGCCGGGCTTTGGCGCCGCGGTAGTCGGAATGCAAATCGGCGAACGGCGTGAATTTGATCTTAAACC
This sequence comes from Verrucomicrobiota bacterium, assembly GCA_019239825.1. Lineage (GTDB taxonomy): Bacteria > Verrucomicrobiota > Verrucomicrobiia > Chthoniobacterales > JAFAMB01 > JAFAVN01. Next base: position 23,743 of record JAFAZK010000020.1, read on the forward strand.
GCCCCAAGATTTTCCGGTCAAGCCTCTGCAGGACCGGGTGATCCACTTTCAGGTGGAACTGAAGGCGCTCAAACAGATGGAGTTGCCAGAATTTAATGACGAGTTCGCCGCCCAGATTGCCCCCGGCGTTAGTTTAGACCAACTGCGAGGTCAGTTGCGGGAGAGGCTTATTGAGCAAAAGACCGAAGAAATTGAGCGAGCGAAGCGTAACCAGATTGTCGATTATCTAACCCAGAGAGTCGAATGCGAGTTGCCCCAGAGCTACGTCAAGGATGAGACCCGCCGAATCATGTCTGAGATTGTGGAGCAGAACCAACTCAGAGGGGTTAGCGAAGATGCTTTACGGGAGAGCGGTAAGGAGATCATGAATGTCGCCTCTCGCAGCGCCAAAGACCGGCTCAAGGCGAGCTTTATCCTAACCAGGATTGGTGAAGTCGAGAAAATCGAGGTCAGCGGTCCAGACTTGAAACGCCGGGTAGAATCCCTGGCGGCGCAACATGGGATGGCGTACGAGAAAGCGATGTCGGAGTTGGATAAGAAAGGTGCAATTCCTCAGCTGGTCGACGAGATCCTAGTGGGCAAGGTCCTTGATTTCCTAACCTCGAATGCTAACGTCGAAACGAGTTCGGAGGCTGAATCAACGCGATAATCCGGGCCGATTTATTCATGTCGAAATCCAACTATTCTAAGCCAAGCTCATACCTGGTTCCCATGGTGATCGAGCAGACGGGAAGGGGAGAGCGAAGCGTCGATATTTATAGCCGGTTGCTAAACGATCGGATCGTATTCATTGGGACGGCTATCGATGATAACGTCGCCAATCTGGTGGTGGCGCAAATGCTTTTTCTGCAAATGGCGGATCCGAAAAAGGATATCAATATTTACATCAACTCGCCGGGGGGCTCCGTCACGGCTGGGTTGGCGATTTACGATACCATGCAGTTCGTCACCTGCGACGTAGCAACCTATTGTGTTGGGATAGCTGCGAGCATGGGAGCCGTTTTGCTGGCTGCCGGGACCCGCGGGAAACGGTATGCGTTACCGAATTCGGACATTATGATCCACCAAGTTTCCGGTGGTGCCCAGGGTACCGCTAGTGATGTCGAACGTACGGTGGAATGGATGTTCAAGATCAAGAAGCGGCTGATCCATATCCTGTCCCAGCACACCGGCAAAACCGAGGAACAGGTAGCACTCGATTCCGACCGTGACTACTGGATGTCAGCGGAAGATGCCCGAGGCTATGGTGTGGTCGACGAAGTGGTTAAGTCGCGTAAGGACATTAAGGAACCGATTCAACAAAACGGCGACAGGGTACTGGCTTCTTGAGAGGTTTTTTGATATCTTCTAGATCGGTTTAGCAAGCTGTATGGCCCGCGCCTCTAATCTGACGATGTGTTCTTTCTGCGGAAAGAGCCACGCAGAAGTCCGCAAATTAATCGCCGGGCCAGGTGTGTACATCTGCGATAATTGTATCAACGTCTGTAAAGGCATCCTGGATAAAGAGCTAAACGAGGATGCCAGGCGCCAGACCACAACTCTGCGCGTACCGAAGCCCGCCGAGATCAGGCGCGAGCTCGATCTCCATGTGATTGGCCAGGACGCCGCTAAAAAAGTTCTTTCGGTGGCGGTGCACAACCATTACAAGCGCATTCTGAACGCCAACCCGACCAAAGATTTGTCTCTCGATCCGTACGCTGACGTCGAGATCGAAAAGAGCAATATCTTGATGATTGGCCCGACTGGGTGCGGGAAGACGCTCCTGGCCCGGACATTGGCCCGAATCTTGGATGTGCCGTTTTGCATCGCTGACGCCACTACCTTGACCGAAGCCGGATATGTCGGCGAAGACGTCGAAAATATCATCTTGAGGCTTTTGCAGAACGCGGACTACGACGTCAAGCGAGCTGAGATCGGGATTGTTTACATCGATGAAATAGACAAGATCGGCCGCAAAACCGATAACGTCAGTATTACCCGCGATGTCTCTGGCGAAGGTGTCCAGCAGGCGCTTTTGAAGATCTTGGAAGGAAGCAGCTGTAATGTCCCACCCCAAGGCGGACGGAAGCACCCTCACCAAGAGTATATCCAGGTTAATACCGAAAAGATCTTGTTTATTTGCGGAGGCGCTTTTGTTGGACTGGATCGGTTGATCAATCGGCGTTTAGGCAATCGGGTGCTCGGCTTTCATTCGCCTCAAAACAGTTCTACGGAACTCCATTTGCGGGATACGTTGCGGCATACCGAGCCTGAAGATCTGCTCTCCTTCGGGATGATTCCGGAGTTCATCGGCCGGTTACCGATTGTGACGGCGTTGGATAGCCTGACTGAGGAAGAGCTGATACTGATTTTGACCGACACGCGCAACGCGATGGTCAAACAGTACACCAAACTGTTGGCTATGGAGGGGGTTAATTTGGTGGTTACCAAGGATGCTCTCCGAGGCCTGGCCCAGCAAGCGGCAACTAAAGGAACCGGTGCCCGAGCGCTTCGTTCAATGTTCGAAAAGATCATGCTCGACGTTATGTACGACGTTCCGAGCAGGGAGGACATCGCCGACGTTGTGATCAATCGAGCGGTGGTCGAAGGGAAACGAGCCCCGCTCATTCGCAGGAAACAGGACAAAGACGCGGCCTGATAAACCGCTTCATCTAGTTTCACCACAAAGGCACAGAGGACATAGAGGCCAATTTTTGGTTTCCTTTTACAGATCTTTGTGTCCTCTGTGTCTCTGTGGTGAAGTTAAGCGGAATGAGATGGCGACGGCTTATTCTACAAGGCGTTTTAGTGACAGTCTTGCTCGTCGCCGTCGGTGTTGCCTGCCATAAATCCGCTCCGACCGACCAGGAATTGACCCAAAAGTTAGTTGGGACCTGGATCACTGACGAGGCCGGAGGCAACTACCGGTTCTACGGAGAAAACAGCTTTCATCGCGATGGGATGCATTCCGCCGATGAAATCATGCATGCCGACGGGGGTACAACGCGTTGGAGCTTTTCTGGTATCTGGGACATTAAGGATGGGAAGCTTGTCGCCTCGGGAGAAGTCTATCGAAGCGATTCCAGCGCCGTCGAGACCTACCAGGTTGAAGAACGCATTGAAAGTCTCACCGAAGACGAATTGGTGTTGGTAAACGAAAAGGGCAACCGCCTCGTCCGGCACCGGAAGCGGTTTTAGGCGAGCCTTGGTAGGGCGAGGCTCCCCGCACGACCTCCCGGTTTTCACGAAGGAGTTCGGCGTTCGCCGAAATATGGCGTGCCGCGACATAGCGCCCGCCGAGCCGGTTCCAAAGCGTGTTAATGCCGCATCGTCGGGTCCCTTTCGTCGAATCAATAGAGCGCCGATTTCTACCTTCTACCGGTCTACGGTGGCGCGCTCTGGGACGCGGCTCGGCACGCGATGGGCGTACCAGCAACCTAGGGTTGCTCAGTCTTGGTCTCCGTTAGCAATCTTGTACATTCGGGAGGCTCGCTCCGCCAACCGAGCCCTCGCTTTCCTATTCTCGATGCTGTGTTACCTTCCCCTCTTACATGAAGCGCAAATTGGTTGTCTTAATGGTGGCGCTGCTCGTGTCGTTCAACCTGGCGGTCGGCTACAGAATCCTTACCGGAAACGCAACTGCCGACTCGAACACGGACTATTTTAATCTCACCGTCTTTACTCGAGCCCTGCAATTGGTGCGGCAGGACTACGTGGATGAAAACAAGACGTCCTACCGTGGCCTGACCTATTCGGCTTTGCATGGCATGCTCAACAGCCTTGATCCCCATAGCCAGTTCATGGAACCGGCGGATTTCAGGGACATGGAGGACGAGACCAAGAGTCAGTTTGGCGGCCTGGGCATTGTCGTTTCCACTAAGGATGGAGTGATTACGGTGGTGACTCCTATGGAGGATACTCCCAGCTTCCGAGCCGGCATCATGCCTGGAGATGAGATCCTTCGGATTAATGGAGGCGTAACCGATCGGATGAGTTTGCAGGATGCTCTGAGTATGCTGAAAGGCGATCCGGGGCAAAAAGTGACGCTCACCATCTATCGGCAATCGACCAAGGAAACGAAAGATTTCACCCTGCAACGCGAGATCATTAAGGTGACCAGCGTCAAGGACGCCAAGATCCTGGATCAATCCGAGGGTACCAAGTTCAAAATCGGCTACGTGCGAATCACCCAATTCAGCGAACCAACGGCGCAAGAACTTGCTCAGAAATTGGATGATCTCCAGCGTCAAGGGATGCAGGCGTTGATTCTGGATCTCCGTTTCAACCCGGGTGGATTGTTAACCAGCGCGGTCGATGTGTGCGGACAATTCCTGCCGCCTAAAACGATGGTGTTGTATACCGAGGGTCGAGAGGGGTCTCAACGCCACGAATACTTTACGGACCAAAAGGCCAAGCCTCGGCTGAATATCCCGATGGCTCTGTTGGTCAACGGTCAGAGCGCGAGCGGAGCCGAAATTGTGGCCGGCGCATTGCGAGATCTCAACCGGGCGATCCTTGTAGGAGAGACCACATTCGGGAAAGGTTCGGTCCAGAGTGTTATCCAGTTACCCGATGGTTCCGCGCTCCGCTTGACCACCGCCAAGTACTACACTCCTAGCCGCCAGGTGATTCACCAAAACGGAGTCACCCCTAATATCAAAGCGTCGTTAACTCTTGATCAGGAGAAGGCGCTTCTTTTGCGGAGAAAAGAAGGTCCTCTGTCGCCAGATGATCAAAAATTTGCCAACAACCAAAGGGATTCGCAACTGGATCGCGCAGTCGACGCGGTCAAGAGCGTCATGATTTACACGCAGGGCGGCGCTCAGCCTCAACCGTCGCAACCGTCGGAGAAGTGAGCCTGGCCGAGCAACTTTGGCGGAGCGAGGCTCCGGTTCTTCCGAGAGTCGTGAGCTGTGCCAGATTGCCTATGCCATTGTTGGCGCCTGACGCTGATGATCTGTCGAGCCGGTCCCAGCGCTTAGGTTCGACCAAATAGCTATGCCAATGCCAAACGGTCCGCTCGTACTGTCCATCGAGACGTCGTGCGATGAGACGGCGGTTGCCGTGCTCGATGGAGGCAGGCTCCTGAGCTCTTGCATCTCCAGCCAAACCCTGATCCATCGCCAGTTCGGCGGAGTGGTGCCGGAAGTTGCATCGCGCAATCACCTGTCTAAGGTCGAACCTCTAGTTCACGAAGCGTTGGATAAGGCGAACGTTCAGGTGCAGCGAATCGATTGTGTCGCCGCGACCCGCGGGCCTGGGCTGCTAACATCGTTACTGGTTGGATATTCGTTCGGGAAAGGTTTGGCAATCGGTCTCAATAGACCTTTTATTGGAGTCAATCATATCGAGGCCCATCTTCTCTCACCATTCTTTGGGACTGAATATCGCCCCGAGCGCTCCATCGGATTGGTTGTAAGTGGAGGGCACACCTTACTCGTTTTGGTAGATCGCGTTGGAAAATATCAGGTTCTGGGCGGAACGGTAGATGACGCGGCCGGAGAAGCGTTTGATAAGGTCGCCAAGCTATTAGGATTACCCTACCCGGGAGGTCCTCAGATCGACGCGCTCGCACCGAAAGGTGATCCCAGACGCTACGATCTTCCCCGACCTATGGCGGGTCGTCGGGATTTCAATTTCAGTTTTAGCGGAATCAAAACCGCGGTCAGATACCTTTTGCCGAAGCTCGAAGGCGACTACGTGGCCGATGTTGCTGCATCTTTTCAAGAGGCAGTGGTGGATGTCCTCGTGCGCAAAGCCATGGCGGCATCAGCCGAACTCGGGATCAATTTGATAACAGTTAGTGGCGGTGTCAGCTGCAATTCACGTCTACGCCACAGGATGGAGAAAGCCACGGAGAGGGCTAACAAACGGCTATTGCTGGCCCAAGCTGCTCTAACTACGGATAACGCCGCCATGATCGGATATGTAGCCGTTCAACGCTTTCGCGAAAATCTCGGGACAGACTTAGCCCTGGATGCAGATCCGAACTTGAGCTTGGAAAATAGGTAAAAGGTCCCCGCATCTTGGCGATGTCAGAAAATAGCAGACTTAAACGACCCATAACTTAAGTTAGTAATAACTAACAAGAGTCGAAGGTCTAGATCGTTGTAATCATTCTGTTAGGAAATTGTAATGAGTTGACCAGGCGGTCTACCTGCTTCCAGGAATCGAGGCTTTCCTGGGTAGCCTCACTACATCGAATTTAACAAGTCCGCGGCGTGCGAGACATACGATCATTAGCAGGGGAATTCTCCGTCCGGTCTTTCATCCGGCACGGCGGGAAGAAAAAAATGCAAGGACAGAAATGAAGAGAACCAATTATGTTATTGCGGCCGCGACACTCGGTCTTTTTCTGTGTGCGACCACAAAGGCGAAAGAGATACAGTTCACTACTTTGCCAGAGGTAGTCAGGACGACCGTCTTTCACCACTACCATTTTACAACTCCGGAAAAAGTCGTCCGGGTGGTGGAAGAACCGGACAATATCTACGAAGTCACGGTTTTGACCGATGAAGGTCAACAAATCGTCTTCGTTAATGCTGAGGGAAACGTCGTGGAACGGCCCAGTGGAGTTGTGGAAACTACCGGCGGATCTGACTCCGGAGAAGTCACCGTAACTCTGGATCAAGTACAGGGTGCGGGTGAGCGGTACGAGTTCGTGCAAGACCAGGGTCCCGACGCGATCTTTATCGATCATCAGACCAACAAGCGAGTGATCGTTAAGAACGGCGCTGGCCGGGGACCGAGGGGCGGAGTCCGGACTAAGGAAGGAAGTCAAACTGATGTCCAGACCGATGAACGAACCACGGAAAAGAATCGGACCGAAGTTCAGACTAATGAACGAAACAAGGGGGGAATTCGAACCGAGGAAAAGGACCAGCAACCTGGAAATATGCGGGAAAAATCTGACCAAGGTGATGCTGACCAAGGCCAGAAAACCATGAAGCAAGACGACAGGGATCAAAACCGGGGAACGCAAACTGGACAACGCGAAAAGGGAACGCGAGAAACCACTGGTGATACGCAGGAAGACAAGAATGCTGGCAAACAGGAAAAGAACACCGAGCAGAAAAATATGAATTCTGAACAAGGCCAGAAACAACAGCGGGAAGCGAACCACACTCCTGGCCAGGAACAACAGAAGACGCAGGAGCGAGGAAAAGAAAAGACCAAGGCATCTCCTACTCCTTAAGGCTGAATGACTTGAGTCCTGGGACAGCCATGGCGACAAATCCACTGGCTGTCCCGGATACGAATTAACAACAAGAAGACATCCCTGGTGTCCGGCAGTATCGCGGGCGCAGGAGATTCAACTGCAAAGAAAAGACAATGAAAAACGTAACCCGTTTAGTCGCCGTTGCCGGGGCGAGCTTGTGCCTCGTTGCGCTGGCCAAAGCCGATGAGATCCAATTCACTGCGCTGCCCCAAGTTGTCCAATCTTCGGTGATAAAGCAGACAAGAATAACTTCCCCGACCAAAGTGGTACGTGTGGTCCAGGATAACGGAATCTACGGAGTCACAGTAATGACCGATACTGGTCAACAGGTGGTCTACGTAAACCCGACCGGTACGATTGTTGAATCGCCGACGGTAGTTCACGAAACCGCGCCGACCGTGGTTCAACAGACTGGACCGGCTGTGACCCACGAAACGACTACCACAACGACGACAGAAGTTCCTGACGAGGTGGTCACCACTCAGGAGATCCAATCTGCAGGCAGTCGTTACGAACTGATCGAGAAAAAAGGAAACAAGGCTATCTACCTCGATCACCAGACTGGCCGAAAAGTAAAGGTGGAATACAAATAATACTGTCTACCTAACTATCTAACTCACGAGACAAATAACAGGGGTGGTTTCGCATCCGGCGGAACCACCTTTTTTTTTAGGTGTGCTCTATGGGCGTTTCGTCCTGATCCCGTTGCTACCAGGCGTAAGATCGAAACCGTAGATTAAGATCGGGAGATCTTCAGCTGATAGGGGGGCGTTGCACTGCTTGACTGTTGGACTCCGTACGATGGAAGACGACCAATACGGCTCCAAGGCTGCCGACGATCCAATAGAAAACGTAAATACCCAAAAGCACCATACTGATGGTTCCGAAGAACGTTGTCCGCTCGGTGGCAGAAAGATTGGGCTGATGATAAATGACGTAATTGAGTAGTGCCTGTCTGACTAGAGCGGTCACCGCTTCAGCTAGGACCACAAATCCTAGCAGAATAAAGCCGAAGTTGCGGTGCCGGAAAAAGCCAATCAGCCAGATAATGCAGATGATAATACAAAAAACCCCCTGAGTAGCCGGAAAGAGATAACTTGAGAGTTCGACCATGGCAGGAGTGTGAACGGTTTGTGGACGAGGCTCAAGATTACTGATTAGTGAAAGGTGAAAGGCCTGGCCTGAGTAAGCATTGAGCGCGTCGAATGGGCGAATGGCGCTGCTTGATGTTCGATGTTTTGGCCGAATTGGAGCGGGCATAGGGGCGGTCACCCTGAATGCAATGCGCTCTATTGCGAATACTGATTCACGAGCACGATTGTGAAGAACGGGCAGACCGGCGACTGTTAAACGCCGAACGCCGAACGCCGAACGCCGAACGCCGAACGCCAAACGCCAAACGCCAAACGCTCTACCCCTTAACCGCGCCTGATGTCAGTCCGGCGATGATCTGTTTTTGGGCAAGTAAATAGAGCGTAATTGCCGGGAGCATGGTCAGGCTGACGAAGGCCAAAACTTTACCCCAGTCGGTGCTGTACTGGCCTTGAAATTGCATGATGCCTAAAGGCCATGGATAAACCGCATCGTCGTTGATGGTCACTAATGGCAAAAGATAGTTGTTCCAGCTTCCGACCAGTGCGAGAACAGCGACCGTTGCCAGGATCGGGCGCGAGAGTGGCAACGTGATCCGCAAGAAGATCCGAGGATAGCTGCAGCCATCCATGATAGCGGCTTCGAAAAGCTCGCGCGGCAGCTCGGCAAAAAAACTCCGAAGCAGTACAATGCTAAAGCTTAAATTAAAGGCTACCTGCGGAAGGATGACTCCCCAGTAGGTATCGAGTAACCCAAGGTCTCGGACCCGGATGAAAAGCGGCAGAACCGCCGTAGCAAACGGGAAGGTCAATCCTAAAGTGAGATAGTTAGCAATCCATTTGCGGCCGGCAAACCGGATATGAGCCAAGGTATACGCGGCTAACGAACTAACGAGAAGGGTCAATACCACCGTGAAAGCGGCGATTACGGTAGAATTCCAAAGCATCTGCCAGAAACGAGGCGTCGTGATGATCGAAACGTAGTTGTCCGGAATCCATTGCCGAGGTAGCCCAATCGCGTTGGTGCGCAAGTCGCCGTTTGTCTTGAAACCGCCAATGATGGTTGCCCACAACGGAAGGAGACAGAACCCGGCCACCAAAATTAGGAATAACCATCGATAGTAGTTAAAGAGCGATTTCATTTGGGTTCCGCTTCTCGCATGAACAGTCGCTTATAGAAAACCATCACCAGCACACAAATGATAAAGAGCAGGACTCCGACGGCACTGCCAAATCCGACCTGCATTCGTTTGATCCCGAAGGTGTAAAGATAAGAGACGGCAGAGTGAGTAGAGTTGAGCGGACCACCATCGGTCAGCGCGATTATCAGATCGAATAGTTGAAGCGATCCGAGCAGGCTGAAAAAGATCGAGAGGACCACCACAGGGCGCATTAACGGAAGTATGATGAATCGGGTGATATTCCAACGGCTGGCTCCGTCGATCCGGGCTGACTCAATCACATCCAATGGAACGTTCTGGCGCCCAGCAATAAAAAGGGCCATGTGAAATCCAAAATACTTCCAGACAACGACGAGTAAGAGGGCCACGGTAGCCCAACCGGTTTGAGCGAGAACGTACGGGGCATCATGTCCAAACCAGCGAAAGACTGTCCCCACGATTCCGTAGTCGCCGTCGAATAGGTAACGCCAGATCAGACCGGCCACGATATCGGCCAGGATATACGGAACGAAAAAAATCGCGCGGAAAATCATGCTGGACCGGCGTCGATCCGCGATCAAGAGCGCCACCCAAAGCGCCAAGGGCACTTGAATAAAGGCTGATACCAGAATCACCAAAAGGTTGTTCGTCAGCGATAGCCGGAAGATCGGATCGTTCAAAACCCGAAGATAGTTTCCGAAATCGATCCATTTGTGCGGATGACCATAGCCGTTCCAGTTGAAAAAACTGAAAAGGCTCGCTTCACCAACCGGGAGGATGACAAATAACGTGAAGAACACTAAGGCCGGCGGCAAAAACAATAGCAGAGTGGTCAGGGAGCCACTGCGATAGAATGAGCGCAATCCGGAAGATAACGAACGTCTCTGCGGACGTGCTTTTGGCTCCGGGAGTTGCGCAATTAGCGTAGGATTAGACGACATGCGTTGCTCCAGCTAACTTGCACCGATCCAGACGAAATTCGAGGAACGAGATCCTACGGCCATTCGCTGCCGATAAGGCCAAACGAAACTTTTCGAGGACAGCCTGCCCGGCGTAGCTTTTGGCCCTTCGGTTAGAAGCTCCGTGGCATAGCGGAGTCGGGGGGACGAGGACCAAGCGCGTCGTGAGCTTCTCACCACGCCGATACGCCCATACACCGGTACGCCGTTACGCTTCATCGTGCTGCCCAAACCATCCCTCGTTGGCAGATTGTCCGCATTTCCTTTACGTCAAACTCTGACGCTAAATGGCCCAATGAACTAAAAAATACGTTGCCTTGACCGTGCCGTCGTTTCCAGACAACCGGCATTTTCGCCCCCGCCACCCAGAAAGCATGTTCTCCTGTGAAAGTGGTGCTGGCAAGCACGTGGTTATTTGGATCGACGTGCATGTAATATTGTTCCGACCGGTAATCAAAGTCTTCCAAACCGGCGGTGATTGGATCGGAATGATCCACAATATTAACGCGGTAATTAATGATGTTGCCGGGGTGCGCCACGAATTGGCCTCCGGTCATAAATTGATAGTTCGTACTATTACGAAAGCTATCGCCCATGCCGCCGTGAAATCCGGCTAGACCGGTGCCGGTTTCAACGGCTGAGGTCAGAGCTTTGCATTGGGCGTCCGTTATCGATCCCATGGAAACGATCGGAACGATCAAACTGTACTTTCGAGGGTCGGACTCAACGAGGATCTGGAGATCGGTTTCCTTGGTTACGCTGAATCCTTCATCGCTCAGTATCCCCTGAACGATTTCCGCGCATCGCTCGGGTTCATGACCTTCCCAGCCGCCCCAGAGAATTAAAGCCGCTCTTTCCATATTCTTTCGTGCTAATTCGACTCTATTCTTGGTTTTAATCTAAGGTTCCTAGACGCAGTTGAGACGGCAAAGCCGCAGGTCTTTCGCAACTAGAAGAGAGCATCGTTCCTTTTCCTCCGTCTTGTATGATCGCCTCCATTACCTCAAGAACATGATATCCGAGCTCGGCAGAAGCCCGGTGAGGCCTGCCCTTTTCAATGGCCTTCTCCATCTCCGCCACACCGATTATCCGATAATTCCGGTCACCAAACCCATGTGTGAGCGGCACTTCAGTGACAGATTTTCGATGCTTCAACAATCGTACAGGGCCGCCGAATGTATTGGGATCGGGAACCTGCAGCGTACCTTCGGTTCCGTAGATCTCGATAGGCCAATGCGTATGCTCCTTAACATCAAAACTCGCGTGAAAGCTGACCACCGGCCCTTCTTGGAATTCCAGGAGCGCGTTGAAATGAGTTGAGATTTGGACCGGGATTCGCTCTCCTTTTCGAGGTCCTGATTGGATCTCCCGCTCATCAAATGTCCGGTTGCCGATTGAGGTCACTCGCTTAATTGGGCCGAGCAGATTCACCAAAGCGGTCAAATAGTACGGTCCCATGTCGAGGACCGGGCCCCCGCCTGGTTGATAGAAGAAGTCCGGATTAGGATGCCAAATTTCGTGGCCCGGCAGCAAGATGAAGGCGGTCCCACCGATCGGCCTTCCGATCGCGCCGGTGTCGATTAACTTACGTGCAGTCTGTTGGCCGCCGCCGAGAAAGGTGTCTGGCGCGACACCTACCCGCTTACCCGCAGCTGCAGCGGCGGAAAGCAACTGAGCAGCTTCTTTGATTGAAAGGGCCAGGGGTTTCTCTGAATAGACATGTTTCCCTTTTTCTATTGCTCGAAGAGAAACCGACCCGTGGCTTTGAGGAACTGTCAGGTTCAAAATCAAATCGATTTCGGGGTTACCTAACAGTTCTTCAACCGATTGCGCTTGGATCCGGAACTCGCGAGCCTTTTCCTCTGCCGCCGCGGAGTTAACGTCCGAGCATGCGATGATGCGCAGATTCGGAAAGTCCTCAACGGCTCGCAAATAGGCGCCGCTAATGAATCCGGACCCAACAATCCCGACTCGCAACATCAGTTAGGGCTTATTTTGCTCAAACGAACTTTCGATCGCTTTGGTGGCGTCTTCGGCAGAGGCCGAGCCGGCAGCAACGGCCGCGCTTTCATCGTTGAAGACGCGTCCGGTATCAGGCCCCAAAAGTTGATCTATGGCGATTCCGATCCAATCGGACGAGCTGACTTCCTGAGCGATCGCTTTGAAAAAGGGGCTTTGGATGACCTCGGCGGTGCCTTTCACCATCGGGATGCTCCAGCCGGCGGCCGCCAACTTGGTCTGGGTATCTTTCCCGAGCATGACCTTCAGGAAATCAGTGGTTTCTTTCGGGGCATCGCTCACTACCAGCCAACCGTTTACGCTCGCGAAGATATCGTTGGCCTTGCCTTTACCACCTTTAACCTCGGGGAAGTTAAACCAGCCTAGTTTTTCATCCGGTAAACCTTTGCCATCTGTGGCATCGGTACGTCCTTCGGTGACATCCCAGGTTCCCATCAGGTGGAAAGCGGTTTTTCCATCATGGAAGGTGCCGGCTGCATCGGGATAGGTCGCCGCTAAAAAACCTTTTTGGAAAGGCTGCAACGCTGCCAGTTCTTTATAAAGTTGGAACGCCTTAACGACGTCAGGGTTAGCCATCCCGCCATTTTTACCAGAGCAAATTGCATTCATCGCGTCCTTGCCAAGAATGCGCATCATCAGCATCGCCGGATAGAAATGGAGCGGCCACTTGTCTTTGCCCCCCGCTGCGATTGGCGTAATCCCTGCCGCCTGTAATTTTTTTACTGCCGCAAGAAAATCGTCCCAATCATGAATTTGGGTCGGATCTACACCGGCCTTTTGGCAAAGCTCTTTATTATACCAAAAGACGATGGGTCCAATGTCATTTGGTAACCCGTAAATCTTACCATCGACAGTAAAATTCTGGATACCGGCAGAGTAAAACGTATCCTTGAATCCGTCGCTTTCGACCGCTTTGGTGATGTCCTGGCATAGGCCGGAGCTTACCTGCTCGACCATGACTCCACCGCCCCAGCTATGAAAAACGCTTGGTCGGTCTTTGGATTGCAATAAAGTTGGCAATTTGGCCTTGAATGCCTCGTTTTCGAGGTAATCAAATTGGACTCTGACGCCGGGATGGGCCTTTTGGTACTGATCGGCTGCCTCTTGCCAGATAGCGCGAACCTGGGGCAGCTTTTGAATATGAAGGACTTTGATCACTGTCTCGCCCAGGGAGGATGAGAGCAGACAGGCAGATAGGAGTAGTAAGGAAACCGTTCCGTGTTTCATGGGGGTTTGGGGGCTAAAACTAACGGCGTAATTTTCTGCCTCAATGTTTTTTCGTCAAGTGGACGAGGAGTATGACCACAAAGGCACAAAGGTTTGGTTGATGCCGGGCTCAACGGCTCGTCAAGTTGATCGACCCGGACGACACACAATCCGTCGCGCTCCCAGATCTTTCGCGAGCCTCGACCCACCGAATGATTCCCGAACTCTGTTCTTCAAACCTTCGTGTCTTTTGTGCCTTTGTGGTGAAATTATTTTAGATCCCGATGGAAATCTCGTAAAACGGCGTTAGCTGCATGGGAATCCGCATATTCCGTAGACACCACCTCCGGGTCGCTAATAGAGCTTTAGCTCTTTCTTCCGAGAAGCGTCGAACCAATTGCTCCACCGAAAGGAGGGCCAGGAGGCCGAGTTGAGCCATTCGTAAGGGGTGTTGGGGTGGGTGGAATATCGGCTGGAGAAACTCTTGCAGGAGGCTTTGCCAGTTCGTGACCAGCGGTCCGAACAGCTCGTTATAACGGTCAGCGTCCCGGCCAAGGAGCAGTGCAGTTTTTTCGAGCGACCGATAAAGAATCGCAATGCGGGCTTTATCGATCGGATGAGCGACCGGAATGGGCGAATGGAGCCAACTCAATCCGTGCTCTTCAAGCGGCAACGATGAAAAGAAAGGTGAGCCTAGCGTGAGCGTATGCACCGCTGAACCGACGTCGTGGCGGAACCCCGGTAACGTGAGCTCTTCAGTGCGGCAAGCGCCTCCGACCTTGGTGCTCTCTTCCAAGACCAAAGTAGAAAATCCTTGCTGAGCGATACGGATAGCAGCGGCCAAACCGTTCGGTCCGGCGCCCACGACGAAGGCGTCGTACTCGTGGCTAGTTGCCATGCCTAAAGATTTTTTACAGATGCCAACTAAGCAAACGAAGAGAATTCCAGAAACTTGGATAAAGCGAAGCGGATCCGGATGGATCCAATAGTGTCCGTTTATACGAAAGATATTTGGGATGGTTTCCGCTAAGGATCTGGGAGCCGGTTGAAATCCTCGGAGAAGACCTAATGAAAACTGTGCGCTCTCTTATCGCTGGAGCTGGACTCGGCCTTTGTTTATGCGTGATCGCAAGGGCTGACGACGGCCAAATTCCAAATGCCCGATATTCCGCAGGTCCTGTAGCTGTCAAGCGGGTCATAATATACATGAGTCGTGACGGCCAAGTGATTTATGTTCGGCCAGCCTATCAACTTCATTCGACTCTCCCCGCGAACCGGTCATGGTATTCGTCCACAGCTGGCCCGAGCCACCGGCGCAGCCTGGAGATGTCTGGTTCCGCAGACAACTACGATCATGACGCAAAAACGCCAAAAACGGGGCACAGCGTTGGTACGAATCAGTTAGAGCACCAAGCAAATAAAGACGATAAGTCGACGGATCATAAAACTGTCGCAAGGCCGGCCGAGGCTAAACAAGGGGACAAAACAGAGCACCAGACAGACCAACCGGCGAATGCCGGCAGTTGGGATCGGCTGACAGTTCAGGCACAAAAAGAAGAAGCGGCCCTGACCGCGGAGCCCGGCGGGATCGAGTCCAAAGGTAAGTGACCTCCGACCAGACGGTTTCGGCTAGGGTCGCTCCACGCTTTCTACCATCGCTATTTCCTTCCTGGACGTGAATGACTTCATCAGACTCCGGCCTTTAGCTAACGTACTAACAAGCCAGGTGATCACGGCAAACTCTCGTGTGCGCGTTGATGCTAGCTCCGACAAGAATTCGAGCAACATCAAATCGAAAGTCTCAGGATTGTCTAAATTTGAGAGATGGCCGGCCTTTGGGATAATTCGATAGTCGGTACCCGGGTAAGCTTGCTGCAAGATTTTGGCGTGCCGAAGAATAAAAGGAGAATCGCTTTCTCCATTGAGAATCAACGCCGGGATCTTAGGCCGATAGAGGGGAGAACTATCAAACTTTCGAAGAGCAGTCACAATCTTAACGACCTCTGGTGGACTGACCATGCCGACCGCATCGCCTACGAAATCGACGCTTTTTTCAGTCTGAGCCACCCAACTATGATCTCCGAAACACTGATTGACCAGATGGGTAAACCGGCGGAACTCTGGAACACCAAATAGGGTTGCTGTTGGTGTTACTAAGCCGATGGCTTGGTTCAAAATTTTGTCGGTTAAATAGTGGCAGGTCGATACCCCGGTACCGCAAAGCACTAACGCTCGTACCCGCTCCGGATATTTGGCAGCAAAGCTTTGCGCGATCATCCCGCCCATGGAAAGACCGCACAAAATCGGCCGGCGCAGTTCCAACGCTTCAAGCATTTCCGCAAGATCTTCGGCGAAAGTGCTAATCGTATAGCGTTTCAAATCGGAAGCCCCGCTGCGGCCATGTCCGCGCAGGTCGTAAGCGACACACTTGAATAAGTCGGAGAAGGTCTCAACTTGTCGAGTCCACAGACCGGAGTGCAAAAGAGCGCCGTGGATAAACACAAGCGGAACGCCTGTGCCTTGGGTCTGAACATATGTTCTTCCCCGTCTAGTCTCGACGAAAAAGCTTTCCATTGTTATTACCCTAACTAACCCCTCTTATATTAATCGATTTGTGAGCAAAACACAATATTGTCAATCAAGCCTAGGTATAGAGGCTCGCTCAATCGACTGGAACTTGATAACCATTGGCCAAACGATTGGTTTCATTAGCCATCGCTATCACTGCTAACAATTCGCCAAATCCTCGTTCAGAAAGGCCTTTTTTAGTGGCCGCCTTGGTATGGGAATGGATGCAGTACTCACAGTTATTGGTAACACTGACGGCTATATAAATTAGTTCCTTAGTCAACGGATCCAACTCGCCCGGGGACATTACTTCTTTTAGGCTATCCCAAGTTCGCCGAAGCGTTACGGGATGGTTTGCCAGCGCTTTCCAAAAATTATTTACTTTGTCTACCTTGCGAGTCGCCATGATGTCGTTATAGACTTGGCGGACTTCATCTGACGCGTCCTCATATTCAATCAATCGGGTTGGATACATACGTGCTGATTCCTTTTCAAAGCGTCGCCGGTTAGGCGGACTGGCTTTATTGATAAACGGATTTTAATGAAATCTAAATCGGAAAGACCCTGACAGCCAAAATGCGAGGTATTATTTGATTGTGGTATGCAAGACTTGAATCCGTTGTTTATTGTCAAGTTAGGCGGAATTCCACAACCGATCTTAGCGGCAATGGCTCTGATGGCAGAAGCGCACCACATTGAGGCCACGGAAAGCGGCGAATCGTCGTCAGGCGACTTTGTCGATTTCGAGCGGATGGTAAAGGAGGATCCCTACCGGCTTCGTAGTGCTACTGAAAACTAGAGGCGTTCCTGGGCGCTTGCAGACTGCCGGAACGCACCGGATGTTGGCGGCATGAGTACGACAACGGCGGCGACTCCAAAGTTTCAGCATGTGACCATTATTTTTCCTCCGGGCGAGGAAAAGCTTTTGCGGAATTTTTACGTCGACGTAATGGGATTTCGGGAAAAGCCGGTGCCCAAAGTTGTTAACCCCCTGGGTTGGATCTGGTTTTATACCGGAGAAGAGGGTGTCGAACTTCATTGTGTTCCGGACGCACGATCAGTCCCGGGAGATTGGTCCCCCCATTTCTGCATCGAGGTCAATGACTTGGATGATTATCGCGCCCGGCTCAAAGCCGGTAATTACCAGATCATCGAAGCAAGGGCGTTACCATTTCGTCCTCGTTTCTTTACCCGGGATCCGTTCAACAATCTTATCGAGATTGTTCATGTCGAAGGGGATTATATCGCGGCCGGGGAATGAATTAGTGAGAAGTGAGCGGCAGTCGCATTGGTAGGGCGAGCCTCCCGAAAGACCGCACATTTTTGCCAGGCAATCGACAGACGAGAACTTATTTGGTGGATTAGGCCCAAAAGACGCCCCGAGCCGTGGTCTAGCAATAGGCCACGGCTCGGCACGTTTATAGGCCCAGCCAATCACGTCAACTGGTTGTGCCGATCTCTCCCTGATCAAACCCATCACATCTCACAAAATGATCCTGTCCCCAAAACCAGCATACACGAAATTACGCACCATCTCTTGAGCATAGAAATGGTGTGGGAATCCAAGCTCGATTGTGCTGGCCTCGTCTAATGAGGCGAGTTGGTCCGGGGTAAGAGAAAGCGTCAAACTCGCGATGTTGTCCTCCAGTTGAGTTAGTTTGCGAGCACCGATAATAGGAATGACGGGAACAGCGCGGTGCCGCAACCAAGCCAACGCGATTTGGGCTTTGCTACGCCCGGTCTGTTTGCTGACGTTTTGGAGAGCATCAACGATCCGGGCACTCCGGGTCCGTTCTGGTAACCATTGTTTCATCATCTCGGTGGAATAACGCGAATCGCCTGCCTCGCCCGAGGCATATTTGCCGGTTAGAACGCCGCCCGCCAATGGAGACCAAGCCGTAACAGTGAGTCCAAGAGCTTTGGCTGCTGGGATCAGCTCCCGTTCGACCGTGCGCTCGATCAGCGAGTACTCGATCTGCAAACCGACGAAGGGTGACCAACCCCGGAATTCAGCGATGGTATTTGCTTTACTGATCCACCAGCCAGGGGCATCGGAGACGCCTACATAAAGCACTTTGCCTTGACGAACCAGGTCATCGAAGGCGCGCATAACCTCTTCGATTGGCGTGATTTGATCCCAGATGTGAAGCCAATAGAGATCGATATAATCCGTTCTAAGGCGGCGCAGACTGCCTTCGACAGCCTGCATCATATTCTTGCGCTGGTTTCCGCCGGCGTTCGGGTCGCTGGTGGTTAGCGCGTTGGTATATTTCGTGGCTATCGCCACGCTATCCCGGTGCCCGGAAACGAACTCCCCAAGAAAGGTTTCGCTCGACCCTTGGGTATA
This sequence comes from Verrucomicrobiota bacterium, assembly GCA_019239825.1. Taxonomy (GTDB): domain Bacteria; phylum Verrucomicrobiota; class Verrucomicrobiia; order Chthoniobacterales; family JAFAMB01; genus JAFAVN01. Next base: position 42,291 of record JAFAZK010000020.1, read on the forward strand.
GACGTTAGCGGTATCGATAAAGTTGCCGCCGGCTTCGCGAAACGCGTCGTAAATTTTCCTGGCTTCATCCTTGGGGGATCCCCAACCCCAATCTTCCCCGAAAGTCATGGTTCCTAAGCAGAGCTCAGAGACTCGCAGCCCGCTCCGACCGAGTAAACGGTAGTTCATCATAAGCTGATCTGTCCTATCGAACCCTGGTCCTTTTAGGCTTTGCTTGCAAGGACCGCAAAGTCCGAAGCAGATTTTCATCCCACTGGCAAAACGCCTTGCGTTCGGGCGGATCACACTTACTGGTGGAGTGAGTGAAACCCTATTAATACAGTATGCTTTTTGCTGAGCTCACGCGGCAAACGGCCGACCTGTCTGCTAAGTCTCGATTCCTGACGCGCCGGCCCTTGAGGGTTCGGCAGCGGTTGAGCCGTGGGACATCAGGTGCGATTTCTGTTCTCGGCATTTTATTTTGCTCCTTGTGGCTGGATCATGCTAATTACGCCGATCCGATTGACACCGTTCGAGTTGATTGGGCTTACTACAATCCGATTAGCCTGGTTCTAAAGAACAAGCATTGGCTAGAGGATGATTTGGCATCGAGCGGCATCAAGGTAGAATGGGTCCAGAGCCTCGGTAGCAACAAAGCGCTAGAGTTTTTGAGGGGAAAGAGTATCGACTTCGGTTCGACGGCGGGAGCGGCAGCGTTCATCGGACGAGCCAATGGCAATCCGATCAAAGCAATTTACGTCTACTCTGCGCCTGAATGGACTGCTTTGGTTACGGGTCCGAAGTCCGGCATAACGCGGATCGAAGATCTCCGAGGCAAGCGAGTTGCCGTGGCTCGAGGAACCGATCCGCACATTTTCCTTTTGCGATCGCTGGCCTCCGTTGGTCTCAGCGAGAACGACATCCAAGTCGTTCCGCTACAGCATCCGGACGGTAAGGTCGCGCTAGAACGCGGTCAAGTTGATGCGTGGGCGGGGCTAGATCCATACATGGCGCAGCTCGAGATTGAAAAAGGATTTAAGTTGTTTTTCCGCCAGCCGGGTTGGAACAGTTTCGGCGTCTTGAACGTGCGGGAAGCTTTCGCTGCCGAGCATCCGGATATTACAGAATCTGTTCTTCGGGCTTACGAAAAAGCTCGGCTCTGGTGCTTAGGACATTCGGACGAGGCGCGCAACATCCTTCAGTCAGAGGCTCAGTTGAGCCCGGCAGTTGCAGAGAAAGTGTGGGAGCGAACCAGTCTTAAAGACCCGCGACTTGGGTCAGCCCAGCGCCAAGTCATCGTGGAGTCGGCGAACGCACTGAAATCGAATGGAATCATCGATCCGAATACGAACGTGGAGGAAATCGTGACTGAACTGCTCGATTCCTCGTTTGCGGATCGCATCGCGACCGCCAAATGAGGGATTAAGAATGGCGACGCCTTCACTGCTGTCCACTGCTGAGCCGGTCAACGCTACAGAATCGAGCGTCGAGCGGGATGCGGTTCGAGCCCCGGGGAGACGGCGCCAGCGTTGGAGCGCGCTTGGGGTGGTGGTCCCGGCCGCGGCATTGATCGGTTGGGAACTGGCGTCCCGTCTTGGCTGGGTGGACCGGACCATAACTTCTTCTCCGGGCGAGATCTTGTCTGAAATGAATCGTTTGCTAAGGAGCGGGCAGATCTGGCTCCATCTTTGGGCTACTTTCAGTCGAGTCTTCAGTGGCTTTGGCCTCGGGAGCTCCGTTGCGATTATTCTTGGTGTGGTCACGGGCATTAGTCCAATCGCGTATCGGCTCCTCAACCCGACCATCCACGCGATTCGAAGCGTGCCTTCTTACGCTTGGGTCCCATTATTTATTCTTTGGTTCGGGATCTTTGAGACTTCGAAAATCCTTTTGATTGCCCTCGGGGCCTTTTTCCCGCTCTATTTGGCGCTAGCGAGTAGTATACGCGGCGTTGACCGGAAACTCGTCGAGGTCGCGTTGGTCAACGGTTTCCGAGGATGGAATTTAGCCAGAAAGATCTTTCTGCCGGCAAGTTTACCAGCGATCTTCGTCGGTCTCCGTCAGAGCTTGGGTCTGGCTTGGATGTTTGTGGTGGCGGCAGAATTCATGGGAGCGACGCACGGTCTCGGTTTTCTGCTGATCGATGGACAAACCACTGGTCGTCCCGCCACTCTGATCACAAGCATTTTGCTCTTCGCGTTTTGTGGAAAAGCAACCGACGGATTCATTGCCTGGGTTTCCGGGCGAGCGCTGCACTGGCAGGACGGCTACGACCCGAACTCGCCTCAGTCTGGCTCGGAATGACAGATGACAAATAACAAAGCGGGCAACTCTTCGGTTCACACGTCGTCGACCTGAAACATTTGTCATCTGTCATTGGTAATTTTGAAGGAGCCTTAGCGAGTTCAATGGTCACGGTTGATCGGATAACAAAAGCTTACGGCAACGGTTCGGTGATTGCTGATATCGAGCTGTCTCTCCAGCCGCAACAAGTCACGGTAATGGTCGGTACGACCGGCTCCGGCAAAAGCACCCTATTGCGGATCTTAGGCGGACTCGAGCGCCCGACCTCAGGAGAGATTCGCTGGGACAGCGATCGCGGGAATAGGGCCCGGCCGAATCTGGGCATTGTGTTTCAAGAGCCCCGGCTCATGCCGTGGCTGAACGTGCGCCAGAATGTGGAATTCGGATTCGGGCCGGAGGGACATCGCCACAGTGCGGAGCTCGCAAACGAGATCTTGGTGCAGGTGGGATTGGCTTCCTTTTCTCGTTATTATCCGCGCCAATTGTCCGGAGGGATGGCGCAAAGGGTGGCCATCGCTAGAGCCTTGGTGCGGAAACCATCTCTTCTCCTGCTTGACGAGCCATTCAGTGCCCTGGATGCTCTCACCCGAGTCCGGTTGCAAGACCATTTAATGGAGCTTTTTATCAGGCATTCGTTGACCATGTTTTTCGTCACGCACGATATCGAAGAAGCGGTTGCGTTATCGGACACCATCGTGGTGATCAATGGACGGCCGGGACAGATCCACCAGCAGTTTCGGATTGATCTGCCTCGGCCTCGTTCCCGTCAGGATAGTGCGTTTCTGGTTTGGAAAGAACGGGTGTTAGCGGCGCTCACAGAATGAATGGCGACGGCTGGGTAGGAACGATTCGGGGAAAACCAGGACTCGGAGATTCGGCCGAACGTACCCGAGCAGTCACAGAGCGTGACATCGCTCTGTTTACGGAGATCACGGGCGACCGGAACCCGTTACACTATGATCGCGAAGTTGCGGCGGGATCAGTTTTTGGAGGATTGATCGTTCAGGGAGGGATCACCTCAGGGATACTGAACGCGATCGTGGCCGAAGATCTTCCCGGCCCGGGGACGGTTTTCTTAGGCGTGGAATGGAAGTTCGTTAAAGCGGTTTACGTCGGAGACGTGATCACCGGTAGAGTTGAAGTTACCGCCGTTCGGGATGACAAACCGATTTGCACCCTGGCCACCACCGTGCGTAATCAGCACGGGGCGGTTTGCCTCTCTGGTAGTGCAACCACCTATACTGCAAAGCTGCGGTAGGGACTGGCGGCATGCGCCGAAGAAACGGGGATAGGACCTATGCGACCAATAGGACCTATAGGTCACGTGGCCTATCATATAAGTCCTATTGGTCCTATAGGTCTTATCCGTCTTCTTGCCCCTGACGCTCAAAGACCCAGCACGGACTCCGCGGTACGGCTCTTCCCGCCTCCGCCTACTCCTCCGACACGGCTTCCGGAGCCGGTGCGATCAACGCCGACGTGGATTCGCGAGAGACGAGGATACTTCGTAAAAAGGACGTTCCAAGGACGACGCATCCCCCGATGATTGACCATTGGGCAGGGCGCTCACCCACGGCGAACAT
>JAFAZK010000137.1 GCA_019239825.1 Verrucomicrobiota bacterium
GTGGAACTGCCACCTCGCCTGCTTGCGAAGGCGAAAGCGCTCGCGAGCGGGATTGATTTTTACAACCGGCAAATCGCCGATTGCGCCACGCTTAGTTGATTGGCCTCCCCCACGAAACCAACCAAATCCCGAACCCGATTAGAGCCAATCCCGATACTTGCGATAAATGCCAGCTCTTTGGTGCAATCCGTTCAGACAATGCAAAGACTGCCAGAACCGTGATCCAAAAGAGATTCATCACGCCGACTGCGAAAAGCAGTAGCATCAGAAGCCAGCAGCAAACCGTGCAGAACAGGCCATGCTTCCATCCCATAAGGAAAGCTCCCACTCGTCCTTCTCGCCACTCGGTCATGAGAAAGTTTAAGGGTGAACGGCAATGGGCGAGACAGACTTTCTTTAGCGGGGAGAACTGGAAAACGCCTGCTCCCAGGAAGATCACCCCCCCGACTGTCGAACTGGCTGTCGTCATCTGAGGCGATAACAGCGCGAAGCCGTGCAAGATCCATTGGGCCAGCGCTGCGATCAAACTGAAGAGCGTCCAGACCACAAAGTATCCCGCAACGAAGAATGCCGTTGAAACGTACGGATGATTGCGCTCGCGGCGAGACCGGGCCACGTGGGAAAAGAGCAGAACCAGTGGCGTTACCGCGGGCAGCATCATTGCCACCATCATTTCCGTCCACATTAGGAACAATGGCGCCAAAGTCTGGGGTGACCAGGGTGCCAGGTCGGCGCCACCGATCACAACGGCCGCGCATTGGCAGACTCCGGTAGCAGCGAATCGTTCTACTTCGTGGGCCAGATACAACCAGGCTACGGCAGCGATGCCGGCGAGCGCACAACCCACCACCAAGCGATCCCTTTGTGCTACAGCCTGGATCGTCCTTTCCAGCATAACGACAGTGTTAAGGGCTTAAACTGCCCGAACCAACCAATTGTTCGACGATTAAGACGGAGATTCAGAAAGGACCGTACCCACGGTCCTTTTTCGCGGTCTTTGTGGTGAATTTTTTAGTTGTGATAATGGACCTCGGTGACGAACCCGGCCTTGTTTGAATACTGGAAATTGATACTGCCGCTAGACACTCGGACGTCGCGTGCCGAAACAACTTCCGCCCCTTTAAAGATAAACCCAGTGGCGTGTTGAATGCGAACGAACTCCGGATCTCCCGTGACCGGATTCTTGACCGGCTCGAGACCGATTGAGATCTGGTCGCCGACTCGAGCTGTGCTATTTCGGCCGTCCAGATGGACTTCAAAAGGAACAAAGCAGGTCGGTTGAACCGTCGCGAATGTGGTCGCCAGGATCTCGAAGGGAAGCCCGCCAAGCTTACCGAAGCCGATGTTCTCGAGCGCTTCACGCTGCTCTTGATTAGCGCGTTCATCGATAAAGAGCGTGACGGTGCCACCACCCAAGTGGATCGCTGCCGGCCAATGAGCAGCGAACCCCAAACCGAGACCATCAAGAGATACGTTGCCGCAGTGACCAGTTTTAATTAGCCATGCCCCTGTGCCTTCACAAAAGCCGGGTGTCGGTGGAGCGGCGAACTCACACGGACATCCGTAATCACAATTACAAGCCTGGAGATAATCTGCGTCGAAAACCCAGGACAACGGAGCTGAAGATAACATAGTTGAGTCTTTTAAAGGGGACAAACTCATTCAACAACTCAATCAGCCACAGTCAATTACAAATACTGGCCGCTTAGAATTCATGAAGGACCTTAACGTTGAGTATCCAACCTTTGTCGAACGTTAACTGATCATAATCGGCGTGTCTTGTACAAGAGTCCGCCCTTAGATACGGACTTGGAGTTCCTGCCTGGATATAAAACCGACCGCCGGCCCTGGCGTGTTGTACAACTCGAAAAACCAAGGACTGCCCGTTTCTGACGAAAGGCCAGCGGGCGACTGGATTAACGGCAAAGCCCGGAGATTCGGGGTGAATTACAATTTCGCCCTGCCATTTTGCCGAATGCCCTGTGGTTACCACCAGGATTCGTATTTCAGAGCCTTGCGGGAGGGCTGCAGTCGACTCGAAACCGGCGCTTGTAGGTGTCCAACTTGTAATGCTCGGCTTATAGGTTTGTCCCCATAAGCGCTGAATACTAACTGTTATAAGCAACAACAGTAGCAGGTGCTTGGCGATTGACATAGATGCGGGCCTTTAGAATGAGTCCTTAGCCTTCCGATTTCCAAGAGAATTTGGCAGTCGGAGATCACTTTCGCGTCAGCGCCCGCAGAGTTTCTTAAAAAAAATTAGCCTGACCTACCCGGTTTGACTTTCTATTTCGCTGAAGGTCATCGACTTCAGTTCCACGCCGGTGATTTGGTCCATCTGGTCAGGACCAACAACGTCGATTTGCCCAGCCTTCCTTTCGAAAACGAGTCGCCAGGAGGGGGTGACCCAAACGTGGTCGCGAGTTCTCACGTAGATCGAGTCACCTCCGACCAGGTGGATAGTGAATGGCTGCCATTCTTTGGCTCTTAGGAGCTCCCGAATTCGTTCGATCATACGATATGGCTACGCACAAACCGATACTTGGACAAGGGGCGTGCCCCTTCAGATTTTCGGAGTGAGCTGAAGATTTCCTCATTCGGCAGAGCCGTAGTTGCTCCTCTCCTTACGCGAGTTAACGTCTTGGCCAAAGCGAGAAGCAATGCCACCGGCCCTTGAACCCGATTTTGAGCAAGCCGAAGCTATTTCTGTCGACGCCGGTCAACACGGTGCATTTACTCCGCAGCAGTCCGAATGGATCGAAGCATTCTACAAGAACGTCGAAGATCGAATGTTAAACATCTACGGTGGAGCTCGGCTAAGAGCATGGTGGATAAATAATCGGCAAGAGCTCGCTGAGTTCTGGCAAGAGCAAGCTGAGTGGTTTCATCAAACGCTAACGCGCATGCATGAGGCGAGAAAGACCCTCAAAGGGTTTTGCGTGCCGGAACCCAAGGCTTTGCGCTCACTAATCGACACTCTCACCGAACTTGTGGCAGCTTGCCGAGGCGCGCAGCAGCTCCTTTCCTAAGCAATGCCCTATGTCTGATATCATCGAGCTCGGTAACGAGTTCTACATTCGCGCACGGTCTTCACTCGCCGATATCCAGACCCGAGTCTTGATGCGGGGCGATCTGTTTGGAGTCTTTGACCGATGCGGCGATCTCCGCGCAATTGGTTCCGGTGGACATGGTCTTTTCTATGGCGAATCAAGGCACCTTTCGAAATCAGTGCTGCGCTCGGCGAACGGGCCGCTGTTGTTGCTGAGTTCAACGGTCACGCAAGATAATTCCCGGTTGATTATCGACCTTACAAATCCCGAGTGCGATCTCCCCGGCGGTCGCAGAATGCCGCAACGCACCCTGCACCTTCAGCGAACCAAGTTTCTTCGCGACAAGGACTGCGAAGAAGAGATTCGAGTCCGGAATTATGGTCTGCGTCTGGTTTCTCTTGAGTTGATCTTAGAACTGGAGGCGGATTTCGCCGATATATTTGAAGTTCGCGGATATCCGAGAGTGAAGCCAAGGCAATTGTTAAGTCCTGAGGCGAACGACTCTTCCCTTACGTTTTCCTACCGTGGTTTAGACAAAGTTCTCCGAAAGACAGTCATTACCTCGAACTTAAGGCCAATCGCAGTCGGCTCCTCCGACATGCGCTTCCTGATCGAGCTCGAGCCTCAGGAAGAGAAGGTGTTTACGTTAACTGTCTCCTGCTTGGCAGAGCCTGAAGAAAGATCTGCCGCCAATACCGGTCATTCCCCGAAGATCCGGAGCGGAGAACCTCAGCCCGGCGGATGCGAAATCCAGACATCGAACCAGCATTTCAATGATTGGATCAACCGGTCGAAAGCTGATCTGGAGATGATGATCACGCCGACCGCGGAAGGGTTATATCCGTATGCCGGCGTTCCCTGGTTTAGTACGGTGTTCGGACGAGACGGAATCATTACTGCTCTAGAGTATCTCTGGATCGAACCCGAACTCGCCAAAGGTGTCCTCCGATACCTTGCATCCACTCAAGCAGTCGAGCATAACCCCGCTCAGGATGCGGAGCCCGGCAAGATCCTCCACGAAACTCGGAAGAGCGAGCTAAGTCGGATCGGTGCAGTGCCCTTCGGCCGGTATTACGGAAGCGCGGATTCCACGCCATTGTTTGTGTACTTAGCAGCCGCCTATTTCGGAAGAACCGGAGACCAGGGATTGATCCAGACGCTATGGCCGAACATCGAGCTGGCTTTGGCCTGGATTGACCGATTTGGAGACCGGGATGGTGACGGCTTCGTCGAATATGGGCGCCGCTCGCAAGACGGATTGATCCATCAAGGGTGGAAGGATTCCTCGGATTCAGTTTTTCGTGCCGACGGCCAACCAGCTGAAGGGCCGATCGCCATCTGTGAGCTGCAAGCTTACGTGTATGCGGCGAAACAAGGTGCAGCTAGTTTGGCGAAAACCCTCGGCCACACCGAAAAAGCCGAGACTCTACAACAGGAAGCCGAATCGCTTCGTCAACGATTCGAAGAGGCATTCTGGTGTGACGCCATTTCTTTTTACGCGTTAGCCTTAGATAAAGATAAACGTCAATGCCGCGTACGCAGCTCAAACGCCGGTCATTGTCTTTTCACCGGGATCGCCCGACCAGAACGAGCACGGAAAGTCATCAGCTCCTTGTCCGAAGAAGGCTTCTTTTCGGGTTGGGGCGTTCGCACGATTGCCGGCTCGGAAAAGCGTTTTAACCCGATGTCGTATCATAACGGTTCCGTTTGGCCGCACGACAACGCCTTGATCGGATTTGGCTGTACCCAGGCGCCTGAGAAGAACCTCGCTTGCCAGATTCTGTCCGGTCTATTCGAAGCCTCTATTTTTCTCGACCTCCATCGGATGCCGGAACTGTTTTGCGGTTTCAAGAAACAAGCGGGGATAGGACCAACCCTTTATCCGTCGGCCTGTTCACCGCAAGCCTGGGCAGCCGGAGCGGTGTTTCTGCTCTTACAAGCCTGCCTTGGCCTATCCATTCGGGCGTCTGAAGCCGCCGTTCATTTCTTCTATCCGCGCCTGCCTGAATCGCTGCAGGAGGTTGACATCCGGGGGCTTAAAGTCGGCCAGAGTTTGGTCGATCTCGAAATACATAGGTCGGAAGAAGGCGTTACCGTTAATCCCGGGGACGGAGCAGGTGGGTTCAAAGTTGTGATGGTCACTTGAGCAAGGGAACCTCTAGTGCGCCGTCGCCTATATAATGGTGACAGCGTCCGGCCACGGCCCGAAGGGTTGCGTTGAGAATGGGCCGGCTCGATCGACGCCCTTCAAAATTCCCACATTTTCAAGCACATGCGCCGGAAAATTGACGCAAAAGTGCTACATTGATCGTTATGCCCGAAAACGTCTACGCTGTCCGGGTGGAAACGGGAGAAGCGGGCGAGACCCACAGCTATCTTGTTGGTATCGAATGCGGCCTTCATCAGCTTACTAAAAGCGACTCAGCGCAGAAGTTCGCACAAGAGGCCTTTCTAGCCAGGTACTCCAGAGAGCGGCAGATCACGATTTACATTCCGGAGCTGTACAAGAAAGATGTTCTCCCAGATCTGCCTAAGGTAAATGAGGGCTGTGATTGTTGGACAATGGACCTTTCGCCTACTTAGCGGGCTCCCAGACGAGGCGGCGGAGCCGGGTCCAAAAGCAAGCACCCCTCCGAGGCCGCGAACGTCCCGGTTGCCTTTGGTGTGTCCTTTTAATCTGTCTCTGCGTCCTTGGCGATCTCCTGTGAAATGTCTTTTCTGTCTCGTTCCCGGCACCAATATTGCCCCTTGCGAAGCCCGGGTTTTGCCTTAAGTATTTCGTCCTCGCTTTACCGCGTGGTGTAACGGTAACACAGCGCCCTTTGGAGGCGTTATTCATGGTTCGAATCCATGCGCGGTAGCCAGTGTAAATAGCCAGTCCTCAAGTATTTACAGCGGCTTAATAACACGTTACAAAAGGCGTCGTAAAGTGGCTTCCCGCCACAAATTTGCTTGAATTGCTTGAAACGGGTATGCTGTGCCCCTGGGGAATCGGCACAGCATGAAAAGATTGAAACCCTTCGAGCATCTCACCTCTGGCAAGTGGGCGATTCAGCTTCCGGCAAAGCTTAGCCCGACCGGCAAACGCAAACAGGTTTACTTCGCGACAAAAAAAGCCGCTGACGAGGAGATAAAGAGACTCCAGGGCGAAGTAGACGATTTCGGCAGCAATCACGCAATCAGTACTCTAGATCGTAGAATGCTCGGATATGCGAAAGAGGCGCTAGGGGATATCCGATTGCTGCCCGAAGTGATTCAACATTGGAAAGCAACTGGCCCCGGTTCAATCACACCAATTCGGGTGAATGATGCTATAGAACAGTTTAAAGCCTGGCAATTGCCGAGAGTAAGCAAAAGGACACAATCAGATATTAGATGGAGGCTCTCAACGTTTGCCGGAGATTTTAAAGACCGATTCTTGCACAACATCACAGCAGCCGAAGTGCAAAAATGGATCTATTCCGCTAAATCCAGCAATATCAAGAAACGAAGGAGCAAAAATCCAAGCATTTCGGAATGGTCGGCATATTCGTTTTTTAAGCGAATCCGACCATTTTTTGATTATGCAATGTTGAACCGATGGATCGCCAAGAATCCGCTAGAGTTTATTAAAGCTCCAGAGACACCATCTGAACCTGGCGAGATCTATTCCGGCAAACAATTTCAAACATTACTGGATACAGCGAACAAGCAAAAGAGCTATCTGTTCCCATATCTCGCCCTGGCTGGTTTTGCATGGTTCCGAAATAAGGAAATCGTTCGTCAATATGAGAACGAAGATACTCTAAGATGGGAGAATATAGATTTCGCAAATAAGCGAATCATTGTTCCAAAAGGAGTAGGGAAGAAAACTAAGCGTAAGGGCGGAAACTCTAGAGTTGTTCCGATGACCGGCAACCTATTTGACATGCTGGAAGCATATCGAAGTAACAGCGGGCGAATTATTGATAAGCTAGAATGCGATTTTGCCGCAGATATGAAAAAGCTTCATAGTGACGCAAAAATCACTCAGATTCACAACGGGTTAAGACGTTCAGCTATATCGCATTATCTAGCGTATCATCCTGAAACGGGCGTAGGACAATTGGCATCATGGGCTGGAACAAGCGAAGCAACTGTAAAACGACATTACAGAGAAGTGCTATTGCCGGAAGAAGGAAAGCAATGGTTCAAACAGTGGCAATTTACGATTGAAGGTGAAGGCGAGGATTTAGTGATAGTCGGGACTCAGGTTTAATTCTAAAACAAACTAACAACTAAAACTTTGGCTGCCCGCTAGCATCAACCTAGCGGGCTTTTTGTTTGTAGTGGGTGTAAGTGAATTTTGAGACGAGATGCTATCCAGATAGTTTTATATATATCAGCTAGTAAAGATCCTAACATACAAGACATAACACTTAAAGATAGTGTATGAAACGGCTTGCTTTATGACAACTTTCGACCGAAAGAAAATTATGTTGAACGAACAAGACTTAATCCCTCTAGGAGCACTCTGTAAAAAGTACGATGAGGGGTCCGTTGATTGTTACGGCCTGCCAGCCCTAAGGACCAGAGTTTTTAATCATATCTATAGAGGAAATCTTCCGTACGTAAAGAAATGGAATCATTATTACGTGTTAGAGACAGATTTTGTTGAGTGGCTTAAGAAATATAAGTCAGGAGACTTTAAACAAGGAGTGCGCAAAAATAGAGACAAACTTGTGGAGACAGCAACGGGCAAAGACATCCTGACCACAGGTTAGAAATGAGGCGAACTATGTAAGTGAACTATCCTAGAATTATTATCCAATGTACCGAAAACATGGATGAGTATGTCCTAATTTTCGAAAGAAGTAATTCCGGCATTCTGGACTTTCGTCCTATGAAAGTAGAAAAAATGCAGAGATTCCTTAACACGTTCTTTACTTTATCACGGTGGGAACACGAAAAGGACTTGAAAGAAAAACAGCTAGGTCCGGCAGCAACATGAAAAAGAGAGAGCCACAAACATAAAGCCCGCTGAGCCATCATTCTCAGCGGGCTTTGAAGGAGTCAATTGGAATATCAACCTAAAGCAATAACGGATGCAAAATAATCAAGACGGCTCACGGGTCAAGCCCCAAAGTTACGCTCTTACAAACTCCGAGGGCGGAAAATGAGCATCAACGGCAATAAGCTAAATGCTGTCTACCGAGATTGTATCGAGCAACTCTGTGAGCACTTCTTTCCGCACGGTAAAAGGATTGGCGCTGACTGGTCTATCGGTGATACCAGCGGAGCGCCAGGCAAATCACTCAGGATTAGTCTTGTAACATCTGAACGAACGACGGCTGGAGTTTGGCATGACCAGGCGACGGGCGAGGGCGGTACTTTCGCGGAACTCATCCAAGCATCGCGAGGAGTGACTTTTCCCGAAGCAGCTACCTTAATTGGCAATGTAGTTGGAGTCGATCTTGAAGAAGTAGCCGCAACCGGAACGTATGGCCCGCAGCCGCGACGGCCTGCACCGCCTGCACAACTGGCACGTGGTAGCGCTCCATTCGATTGGGCAGGCCCGCAGTTCGAGGACTTAAACGAGGGTCGTAAACAGATTCTGAGCGACTGGCGAGGTTACTCACCTGAATTTGTAGAGTGGCTCGCTTCAGAACA